>NZ_JAHPIV010000009.1 GCF_019039105.1 Desertibacillus haloalkaliphilus
TGAATCGAGAGGTTCACGTACGGTTCTGTGAGAGCCTTTGGGTGAAACTCCCATTGGCTACTTGACTGAGAGGTCGGATAATCAATTAATGATTATCCTCCTACTCGATTGTTGTGCTTCATTCCTGTGTTCTTGGTTTTGTTGGATCACAATCAGGTTGAGAGGTGTCTGATGATTCAGCCAATTTAAAGAGGTAATAGCACTCTTCTCTAGCCATATGATCAGCCATTAATGCTGAAAAGGTGGATAGAACCTCGTTTGAAAGTTCTAGCTCTTCAATCTCGGCTAAAAAAGCTTTAAATAACGCGACCTCAAGTTCGACTTGGTTATTAAACCTTGATAAAGCCGGAAATTGTTCGATATTTGCCCTAAGGTACCCTGCCATTTCAACGGCTTTGATATAAAAATCTTCAAAAGTTGTCGTGAATGCATCACTTTTTTTTGTTAATTTCTTTTCTGTTGCATCAAGTGAGTCTGAAATCGCACCTGCATGACCGGCAGCATCAAGTAACCAAACAAGATGGTGGTGAAGGGGATGGCAAATGGGTGGTGTTTGTTCATTCACTAAGTACGTTAAGATGCGGATATATTCATCGACTTCATTAACCATATGATTTAAAAAGGTGGGTGGAAGTTCAATCGTAATTTGACCAACTAGATGCTTTTCGATCAGTGATAGCTTAAACTCCCGAATGCTTTTCGCATTAGCATCCGCGTCTTCGTTAAGTGAACGCAGTTGTGCACGTGTAAGTACGTCGTTTGCTTGGTCAAGTAACTGATCAAATGCCGAAATAAACATTTCCGAAGCCTTAATTTCCTCTGTTTCGGTTGGAGCAAGTGCATCACGGATAAATCGAGCGTGATCGCCTAGAACTTGTAACCAAAAGCGATGTTCAAACAAGGCGGTTTCGAGATAGTGATCCATGCCACGTTCCCTCCTTACTATTTTCAAACCTACCATATGCGTCCATCAAGTGATGTGTGATCTATGTTTCAGTCAAAAAAAGGTGAGAGTGATTCTTGGTGAACACTTTATGCACGTGTGGGCATATAGTAAAGCGAGTCATTCGTTAAAGGGGGATAATATGGAACGTCATCTTGAAACATATCGATCCTACAAAGAAGAGTTGCTTGACTGGTACGATCGTGTTATTAAACTTGTAGGTGTTGATAATGAAGAAGAGTCAAGAGGTGGACTTGACGATCACGCACAATTAAAAGCAAAAATTGACGCATTTGAAGATGAGCTAAAAGACATAGAGGAGAATCTAGAACCGGAAGCTACTCTTGAAAAAATAAATCGTCTTCAAGATTCTTCACAAGCTTTATATGAAGAGTGGTCAGCGCTCTACGCGTTGGAAGAGAGTGATGATAACAACGAGATTAGAAATGAGGATAACCAAATAGACGAAGAGGATCTCATAAATCGACAGGAAGTACAACAGCAATCGGTCGAACCTGTAGCGATGAGGCGTGTACCGATTGGGAAACATACCCTCCCACCTCTACCATATGCGTATGATGCATTAGAGCCTTACATTAGTGCGGAAATTATGAGGTTGCATCATTCTGAGCATCACCAAGGTTATGTAGATGGGTTGAATAAAGCGGAAAAAGAAATGGAGAAGTCAAGGAAGTCAGGGGACTTCGACCTGATCAAACACTGGGAGCGTGAAGCTGCCTTTAACGGTGCTGGTCATTACCTTCATACGATCTTCTGGAACATTATGAGTCCAAGGGGGGGAGGGCAACCACGACGGGAAGTTGCTACACAAATCAATCAAGACTTTGGAAGCTTTAAGCGATTTAAACAACATTTTTCTGAGGCTGCAAAAAAAGTAGAAGCGGTCGGTTGGGCTATCCTTGTTTGGGCCCCGCGTTCGCATCGTTTAGAGATTTTACAAGCTGAAAAACATCAAAATTTAAGTCAATGGGATGTTATTCCGCTGTTAGTCTTAGATGTATGGGAACATGCCTATTACTTACAATATAAAACAGATAAAGGTCAGTACGTTGAAAATTGGTGGAATGTTGTTGATTGGGATGCTGTCAATCAACGGTTTTTACAGGCGCGTACGCTTCGTTGGCAGCCGTATTAAAGTAGAAAGAGGACTGTCCCTCGACGAGACTCGGGGCAGTCCTACTTTTATATTACTTGTTATGGGGTTACAAGTTGTTTAAAGAAATCCTTTAGGTCAACCATTCGTCTGTATTTTGGCTGTTGGTCGGTGCCAGCGATGATCATGGCGGCTAATGTATCATTTTTATGCATACCACCATGCTCCCCTCCACCCTCATGTTCAGGAGCGCCTTCAGAGGCAAAACTGTAGCCTGGTTTGGCGTTGAGAACGAGATATGAGCCAGGATGACTATTTAATGAACTATATAGTTGGTTTAATGCATCAGGGTAGTCTTGATAGTGTATTTCGTTCATAGTAGGATCAAGTTCCAATGTTAAAATCGCTTCATTGCCCTCAATAGTCCACGACTGATCATAGCGATCATTCCACTGTCCACCAGGTTTAAATCGGAGCGTTTGCTCTTGGTTAGGTGAGAGGACATAGATCCAGTCATCTTCTTGCCAAGCCGAAAATGAGATGCGGTGATCAACCATCGCTGTCTCAGCAAGACTCGGTATAAGTGTTGGATCATGTAAAGAATAAACGTACGCACTTCGATGGTTATTAGCAAAGGCAATCTCTCCATTGCTTATATTCTCACGTAATGTTGATATTTGATAATCGTTGTAGATAGAGTCTAAGTTAATTAACATTTCATCTTTGTCACTTTTTAGTTTGTCTTGACCGTGATCACCAATAATGATAAAAATATTTTCCTCTAATGCTTGCTCCCAACTATCATAACTGTTTAAGATCTCCTGAAATAATAATTCCGCTCGCTCAAACCCTCTTCGGTAATGAGGACCGTGTTCATGAGCTTCCTTATCAAAATTAGGAAGGAAAACCGCAAGAAAGTTTGGCTGCTGATTATTTTTGATCAATGCTTTGGTTACTTCAATCGAATATTCATCATTCAGCCCGAAACGCTGATAGATAGAGTCTGGTAATGGTTGATTGGCAATCACATTAGGCTTGATGGCGCTGCCGAATGCTAATAGGTCAGGTCCTTTCGTTAGTAGGGGGCCGTTTGGAGACACTAGACCATCTAGCAATGGTGGAAGTGTAAGTTCGTGTTCACTTTCCCCACGATAGACGATCATATTGACTGACCCTGTTGTCAATCTTTCTTGCTGTAACTCTTCAAAAATGGTTGTTGTCTGTGGATTTAAGTGTGTATTATTCAAATGATATAACGAGTCCTGTAACGATTGAGTTAATCCTAATTTAAGCATTTTTTCGATGGTTGAACCGTAGTCAACAAGCCGGTCTTCATCCTGCTTATACCAAACCAATCCCGGTACTTGGTGGTTATCAGCCATTGTACCTGTTAAAATCGTACTTTCAATATTTACAGACATCGATGGAAACGGTGAGACAAGGTCATTGTAATATTGACCGTTTTCCATTAAAAAGTCTATGGCGGGTACCATCCCTTTTTCTTTACTATTTTCGACGAGGGAGCCCATCATTGAATCGAGAATAACAAATACTACATTTTTATCAGGGTGATCTTTTTTTCCAAGTCCTTGAATTGTATTTTTATCTTCATCTTCATTAGTCTGGCAACCGACTAGCGATAAAGCAATGATAAGCATAACAATGATTTGTTGTAGTCGCATACATTCACTCCTTTTATAGATTGACTTGGTAACAAACCTCGCTATTTTTGAATGTATCGAACAAAGAATCTTCCTATTTTACCGTTATTTTGACCAGAAGCTAAAAAAGATAAACAAAAAATAAAATCAGGGGCCCTCCCCCATAAGAGTCATTGTTCACATTTTGACAGGACAATATCCTATGCTAATTTATAAACGTTCCTTGTTTATACGAATTACCAACACGTATTTGCTCAGGAAGGTACTAAATAACGGAGTGCAAGAGGAGGGAAGGAGGGAGGGATCTCAACCTTGAGGTGATACAACATATCGATAGTGATCCACTCGTATTCGGCCTCTCAAATAAGAATGAGTCACTAACTAATTTCCGTCCTACATGTATTATGTAATCAACATGTTCGAATAAACGAGCTTGTGGTTTTACAATGATGTATCATTGGTTTTCATTTGAAAGTTGGTCAAGAAGAGGATCTAACTTTCGTAGCAATTCATGAGATGCGTGCATCATTTTTCCAATCTCGCTTTCTTTACTTCTATCATGACCTCTAAACACGGTTTTTACTTTCCCATTTTTCGTTAACCAGTAGGCATGCAAATAGTCATTGAATGCTTGCCAATAAGCTTCGATCGCCTGTAACTGTTGTGGTGAGAAGGTTGATGCTAACTGCTTATCGGTTAATCCAGATGAACGTGGAGCATTTTCAATCAGACGAGCATGTATGCTAACCGTTTGTTTGTCGACCGCATGACGAACTTTTAAAGCTTTGAGCATTAGATGAGAGCGTAATTCCTCTTGTAACGCATTTTGTTCAACACTTTCCTGTTGATGAAGGATATCGATTAATGCCTCTTGTTTTTCTTCGTTTCTCAGTTGTTGTTTATAGAGTGCGCGCTGTATCGTTACTAATTGTTGTATCTTCATAATTAAAATAATTAAAACAATGATTAGCATGACAGTCAGTATGATGTTCGTGTTCAAAATAACACCTCCCTTTTCCGTTCATTTATAACATAGAATACCAATAAACTCTCAGTTTGTGTAATGAATATCCTGTAAGTGACAATTATTGGTGCAAATAAATTCGGTATTTCTTCTCATCATAAATAGCGTACCAACAAATTTTTTTATCATGATTAGGGGGATGAAACATGACTGTAGCTACTCAAGTAAAACAAACGTTAGCAGGGTTAAAAAGTGCACAAGCTAGCTTAGAAACATTTGCTTTACAAACAGAAAATAAGCAGGCTAAACAAATGTTTCAAAGCATGGCTCAACAAACGCAAGGGATTGTAGACACAATCACACCACGTATGCAGGAAATTGAACAAGAGGAGCCACAGTACAAACAACAATAAGTGCAAGAGGTTGATGTAATGCAGGTTACATCAACCTTTTCATCATGTTTTATTTTCTTAAATCGTAACGGTAAAAAAAGCTACATAAAAGCGATTCTTTCTTTTCATACTAACCGATATATAACAATTTAGATTAGAGGGTAAGGTGTGGAGCATGAAATTATATACACTTATCATCATTGCTTGCTTGGCACTAATCACGGCTTGTCAAGGGCAAGGCATACAACAGGAAGAAACGATCTCGCCACAGCAGCTAGGTGAAGAGGCGGTCATCGATCAAACAAAAGCCGATGAAGCAAAAAAAATATTGATTTCAATGGAAGAAGTGATTGCAGTCAAAGGTGTTAACTATGAGGAAGATATTTATATTGCTTCGAAGGTAAGACATCTCGATCGACTTCAATTGGAAAACATTCGCAAAACAGGATTTGAAAAAATCAAGAAGCGATACCCTGAAGCCAATGTTCACCTTTCAACAGATGCTAAAGTTTTCATGGAATTAGAAGAATTAGAAAATAAGCTAAAAAAGAATGAAATCAGCAAATCGCAGACAGAAAAGCAGGTAAAAAAAATTGAAGAAGATATGAAAAGGTAAATGAGGAAAAACGTGTGAATGAAATGAGGGATCGATATGTCAGATCAAAAGAAAAAGAATTTAACACCAGTTCAACAAGAATATCAAAAATTTGCAAGTGAACATGAAATTAAACGACCGGTATTAAAAAATTGCTTGAAGGCATTTTTTGTTGGTGGTTTTGTTTGCTTGCTTGGACAGTTTGTTTCAATGTTCTTTATCCATTATTTTGATTTTACGGAAAGTACAGCTGGTAATCCTACTATTGCTGTGATGATTTTTATTTCTACGATGTTAACTGGGTTTGGGGTATATGATCGCATTGCACAATTTGCAGGGGCAGGTACCGCTGTGCCAGTAACGGGATTTGCTAATTCAGTTGCGTCCGCTGCGATTGAGCACCGTACAGAAGGTTATGTTCTTGGTGTCGGTGGGAATATGTTTAAACTTGCAGGATCTGTGATCGTTTTTGGAACGTTTGCAGCATTTGTGATTGCAATTATTAAAACAATGCTTATCCAGTGGGGAGGGTTGTAAATGTTAGTTGGGCACCGCACATGGTCATTTCCGAATCGTCCGGTTATTATCTCGACGGGGACGGTAGGTGGTCCTTTTGAAGCGAATGGCAATATTCCAAATGATTTTGATACGTTGCATGCCGATCTATGGTTAGGACAAGACTCCTACGAGAAGGCTCAGAAAGTACTTATGGAAGAAGCATCAACTAAAGCCATTGAAAAGGCCTACTTAAATAAAGAGGATATTCAATTTTGTCTTGCAGGCGACCTCATTAACCAGCTTACACCAACAAGCTTTGCATGTCGAACGTTAGCAACTCCCTACTTAGGTTTATTTGGAGCTTGTTCAACCTCGATGGAAGGATTAGCGCTCAGTGCTTTTATCGTGAATCACGGTGGGGCAAAGTATATTTTAACGGGTTCAGCTAGTCATAATGCAGCGAATGAGAAACAATTCAGATACCCGACGGAATATGGGGCACAAAAACCTCCGACGGCGCAATGGACGGTAACTGCTGCTGGGACAGCGATTGTCTCCAATCAAGGGAGCGGACCTGTCATTACATCTGCAACGATTGGTCGAGTCGTTGATATGGGGATTAGTGATCCTTTTAATATGGGAGGGGCAATGGCACCAGCTGCTGTCGATACCATTGAAGCACACCTTAAGGACTTGAATATCGATGCTGATTATTATGATTTGATTGCAACAGGCGATTTAGGTCACATCGGACACCCGATTGCTTCTGATTTATTGGAAAAGCATGGGCTAAAGCTGTCTCAAGAACAGTTTCAAGATTGTGGCTTAATGATTTATCGGGAAGGACAACCTGTATTAGCCGGAGGTAGTGGCTCGGGTTGCTCAGCTGCGGTTACTTACGGACACCTCCTAAACCGAATGAAAAAAGGTGAATTTAAGCGAATCTTAATTGTTGCTACAGGTGCATTGTTATCACCACTTTCGTTTCAACAGAAGGAAACGATCCCATGTATCGCACATGCCGTCTCGATTGAAGCTGGAGGTGAGAATGATTGATGATCTTTTTATCGGCTTTCATCGTTGGTGGATTGATTTGTGTGATTGGTCAACTGCTCATGGATGTCGTGAAGTTAACCCCAGCTCATACGATGAGTACACTTGTTGTAACTGGCGCGATATTAGATGGATTGGGGCTTTATGAACCACTAATTGACTTTGCTGGAGCAGGGGCAACAGTCCCGATTACTAGTTTTGGGAATTCGCTCGTCCATGGTGCCATGGCTGAAGCAGAGCAACACGGACTCATTGGTGTTATTACCGGGATTTTCGAAGTCACAAGTGCCGGGATTTCGGCCGCAATTATTTTTGGATTTATTGCCTCATTAATTTTTAGACCAAAAGGGTAGAATGGAGGTCAGCGATGACAGTAGCATCACAAGTAAAACAATGTTTATCAAGTTTAAAAGGAATTGAAGCAAGCTTAGGAGCCTTTGCTCTTAAAAGTGAGGATGAAGAAGCGCGTAAGGTTTTTCACGAGACTTGTTTGCAGACACGACGTGTTATTGCGGACATTGAAAACAGAGTTGGCGAGATGGAACGAGAAGAACCCCAATACAAAGGTTTTTAAATGGTTATAAACAAGAATGGAGGAAGGGGGGAAGTGAATGCCCGGTTGGATTGAAGTAGCCTTACGTTCATTTGTCGGTATTCTCATTATTATGTTTGCGACAAGATTGTTTGTACGAAAATCATTAGCTCAAGCCACCTATTTTGAAGCTCTTGCTATCTTCGTAATCGGGATCATCGTTGCCATTGGATCAGTAATGTTAAACATTAATATTGGCTTCTTATTAACAGCATTGTTTGTATGGATTCTCATACCTTATCTTGTCGGTATCTTATCACTGAAAAGTAAGACGTTCCGTAACCTTGTCGGTGGTCAAGGTATACCGATTATAAAAGATGGAAAAGTTTTAGAAGATAACATGAAAAAACAACGATATACATCTGATGATCTACTCAAGCAATTGCGTACGAGAAATGTATTTAATGTAGCGGACGTCGAGTTTGCCGTTCTTGAGCCGACAGGTGAGTTGAATGTGCTCTTAAAAAAGCAAAAGCAACCATTAACACCGATGGATTTGCAAGTCCCTGTAGCGCCCATTAAGGAACCGCAAACTGTGATTATGGATGGAAAGATTCTTGATGAACCGTTAGCAACGATGGGGTTTAATCGAAGGTGGTTGGAAGGTGAAGTTGATAAACAAGGGGCGGCCATCGAAAATGTCTATTTAGGACAAATTGATTCCTATGGACAATTAACGCTTGATTTATTTGATGATAAATTGAAAGTACCTGCGCCGGTTGAAAAGCCAATGTTACTATCAACCATAAAAAAATGTCAGGCTGATTTAGAGGGGTTCGCATTAGCGACAGATTCTCAAAAAATAAAGAAAATGTATGAACACAGTGCTAAAGAGATGCAAGATGTGATGCAGAAATTGTCACCTTATTTACGTGATTAACAAAAGAAAGAGTGTCAAAAAGTTTCGGGATGCCTCAAGAGGTTGATTAATACCTTTTGGGGCATCCTCGTTTTTTCTACGTTTTCTAGGTTTTCATGCAATTAAAGCATATGCATGTCTTTTGCGCATACACTTGTACAAAACAAAACTATGGGACGGGGATAGAGATGACGAAAATGTTTTATAAAACTGCCATCATTATGCTTTCAATTTTATTATTAGTTACGGTGGTTCCCACGAACACATCAGCAAACGTGTCAGTATCGGCACAAACTGCCATTTTAATGGAACAGGAATCGGGACGGATGTTGTATGGGAAACATGAACACCGCCAAATGAGAATTGCTAGTATTACTAAAATTATGACAGCAATTCTAGCGATTGAGTCTGGGAAAATGGAGGAGACAGTAACGGTGAGTGACTTTGCTTCTGGTACTGAAGGGTCATCGCTTTATTTGAAACCAGGTGAAAAAATTTTATTAGAGGATCTTGTATATGGATTGATGCTACGATCAGGAAATGATGCTGGTGTTGCGATTGCAGAGCATGTAGGTGGGAGCTTAGAGGGCTTTGTGTATTTAATGAATGAAAAGGCTGATGAAATTGGCATGGATAACACCGTATTCTCAAATCCTCATGGTCTTGATGATCATGAAGAGCACTACTCTACTGCTTATGATATGGCGCTTCTTACGCAATACGCGATGAAAAATGACAAGTATCGTGATATTTCTTCAACAGAAACCTATCGTGCCCCTCAAGAAGGAGAGGAATGGGATCGCATCTGGAAAAATAAAAACCGTCTATTGACCCAGCTTTACAAGCATTCAACGGGAGGGAAAACAGGGTATACGAAACGTGCTAAACGTACGTTGGTATCAACGGCAACAAAAGATGACGTTGATTTAATTGCGGTTACGCTAAATGCCCCAAGTGATTGGCAAGATCATATGAGCCTCTTTAATTGGGCATTTGAAAATTACGAGCTTGAAGACTTGGTTAAAGAAGGGGTCATTAAAGGGATTAAAGATGATTTTTATCGTGACAATGTAAGTGCAGCCTATACTTTTTCTTATCCATTAACTGAACTTGAAAAAGACATGGTTGAAAAAAACATTACGTTATACCGTCCGCCAGAGGATGAAGATGTAAATGAGTGGGGGGTTCCACAGCCTGTCGGGAAGATGACGGTAACGTTAGATAACGAAACGATTGCCAATGTCCCATTGTTTTATACCGCCCCTGATGGTGAAGAAGGTGAAAAAAGTTTTTGGACTAAACTTAAGGAAATGTTCTTTTTTACCATTGGAGTGAAGAGTTTTGATTAATGTCATATGGATGGCGATGATCCTTATTGGTGTCGCCTTTGCAGCCATAAATGGGCGTATGGAAGAACTAAATGAAGCAGTATTTGAAGGGGCAAAAGAAGCTGTTACGATTTGTTTTGGGTTAATAAGTATTTTAGTGTTCTGGTTAGGGTTAATGAGGATTGCCCAAGTTGCTGGATTGTTGAATGGGTTGGCAAAGGTGATGCGGCCACTTGCTACACGATTATTTCCAGATGTGCCAAATGACCACCCAGCTATGGGGTATATTTTATCAAATATGACAGCAAATATGTTCGGTTTAGGCAATGCAGCGACACCCATGGGAATCAAAGCGATGGAGCAATTGAAGGAATTAAATGGAGGGAAAGATAGTGCTAGTCGGTCAATGATTACCTTACTAGCAATCAACACCGCCAGTATTACCCTTATTCCGACAACGGTGATTTCGATTCGAATGAGTTATGATTCTGTCTCTCCTACTGAAATTGTCGGGACGACGCTCATGGCAACTACATGTTCGACAGTTGCTGCTATCTTGATTGACCGTTACTTCTATTATCGACGATTACGTAAAGGGAGGGGATAGACGTGTCATGGCTCACTGTGATCTCGATTTGGTTGATTCCCCTCTTGATTTGCTTCGTACTCGTGTATGGAACGGCAAAGAGAGTTCCTACTTATGAGACGTTTGTTGAAGGGGCAAAAGAAGGTTTTGGGATGGCCGTATCAATTATTCCATATTTAGTCGGAATGTTAGTGGCCATCTCTGTCTTCCGTGCGTCAGGCGCAATGGAATTTTTTATTGATTTGATGAAACCAATGTTACAAATGATTGGTGTCCCATCAGAGATTGTCCCACTTGCGTTAATTCGCCCTATTTCTGGGACAGGCGCACTAGGGATGACATCAGATTTAATTGCGACATATGGTCCTGATTCATTTATTGGGAGGCTCGCTTCTACGATGCAGGGGAGCACAGATACAACGTTTTATGTGTTAACCGTTTATTTTGGAGCGGTCGGAATCAAGAAAATGGGAGATGCCCTTAAAGTTGGACTGCTAGCTGATTTAGTAGGCGTTATTGCAGCGATTGTGATTGTAACGCTTGTCTTTGGTTCATAAATCACCAGCACTTGTGTTGGTGATTTTTATAATGGAAATGTATAATAATAATCGACTCTCGGTCATAATCAAAAGAGTGACAAAAATGTAAACTTAGGCTGGTAACTTGAGAATTTATATATGGAAGAGTATTATGGTAGACGAGGTGAAATTATGGAACGATTGCAAAAGGTCATTGCCCAAGCTGGTGTGACATCAAGACGAAAAGCAGAGGTTTTAATTCAAGAAGGTAAGGTAAAAGTCAATGGACAGGTGGTTCGAGAATTAGGAGTTAAGGTGACTCCAAACAAAGATGAAATTGAAGTAAATGGTGTGCCGATTGACCGGGAAGAACCGGTTTATTTTTTGCTTTACAAACCAACTGGGGTACTATCAAGTGTAAGTGATGATCGTGGACGGAAAGTTGTGACAGACTTTTTAGAAGTCGAACAGCGTGTGTTTCCCGTTGGAAGGTTAGATTATGATACATCCGGGCTCTTATTACTTACAAACGACGGTGAGTTTGCTAATCAACTGATGCACCCTACATTTAAAATTGACAAAGAATATATTGCAAAAGTAAAAGGTATCCCTGAACGTACAGCTCTTAAGAAGTTAGAAAAAGGGATTGAGCTCGAAGATGGGAAGACAGCGCCAGCACGGATAAAATTTATCTCGGGAAATAGAAAGAAAGATACTGCGATTATACAGATTACTATTCATGAAGGACGAAACCGTCAAGTTCGCCGGATGTTTGAGGCGATTGGTCATCCAGTGCAAAAGCTAAAGCGTGAGCGTTACGGTTCCCTTGATTTGAGGGGGTTAAATCCAGGGGATGTTAGAGAGCTAAAACCGATAGAGGTTAAGCATATTCGGGAATTAGCTGTCACACAAAAGTCAAAAAGCTAATGTTTCTACAAAGTTTTGCAACGTTATAATAAGGTTATTATACTGCAAAAAGTGTTTCATCAGAGATAAAGTATGACAAAGAGGAGAGTGGGGTATGAAAAAGAAACGATTGTTAATGCGTACCACGATTTTAAGTATTATAGGGGTTGCATTAGCTTATACCTTTTATGCAAACTTTTTTGATGACACAGAGGTTGTAAACGCAGGTGAAGAAGCAGTGAACTTTGCGTTAACCGACCTAGATGGGAATCGAGTCGAATTAGCCGATTTACGAGGCAAAGGGGTGTTTCTAAATTTTTGGGGAACCTATTGTCCTCCTTGTGAAGAAGAGATGCCGTACATGGAAAGTCAATATCAAGCCTACAAGGACCAAGGTGTTGAAATTATCGCTGTAAACGTTGACGAACCAGAATTATCGGTACAGAGGTTTGTCGATCGTCATAACCTAACATTTCCGATTGTTATCGACCGAGGCTCTAATGTTCTCGACGCTTATGGTATTCGTCCATTACCGACAACGATTTTAATCGATGAACACGGAACGGTCGTTCGGAAGCATATCGGTGGGATGACTGAAAGGGATGTTCAATCGTTTATGGAAGAGATCAAACCTGAGTCTTAATGAGGTGTTCAAATGGATAAAGTGAAATGTGAATGCGGACATGTTAATCCTCATGGGACAATCATTTGTGAATCATGTGGTAAGCCGTTAGAGGATGAAAAGAAGCAACTATTAAATATGCGCTATGAGGGGGTTGCTCGTAGGTCGCAAACGTATAATCAATCCATTATTGATAAGATATGGAATTTTTTCTCTTCAGTCAAAGTAGGGATAGGGATTATTATCGTTCTATTAATTGCTTCGTCAATTGGAACGATTTTTCCACAAGAAATGTATATCAACCCAACGTTAAATCCAGCTGACCATTATGCAGAGGAATATGGCGTTGCTGGTCAGATTTATTATCAACTCGGCTTTCATAACTTATATGGCTCATGGTGGTACATGCTGTTAATTGCAGCGTTAGGTGTATCGTTAATTATTTGTAGCCTTGATCGTGTCGTTCCGTTGTATCGAGCTTTAAAGACGCAACGTGTTACACGCCATGAAAACTTCCTTAAGCGTCAACGGATTTTCGGACGCTCGACTGTCAAGGATTCCCAAGAAGAGTTGGCGAAAGCGAAAGAAACGTTAGTGGAAAAGAAGTATAAGATCTCTGAAGAAAATGGGAATTTAGTTGCCGAGAAAGGGCGCTTTTCTCGGTGGGGCCCATATGTGAACCATATTGGACTTATTATCTTTTTATTAGGTGCGATGTTACGCTATTTTCCGGGGATGTATGTGGATGATTTTGTTTGGATCCGTGAAGGGGAGACCGTTGTCATTCCAGGAACAGATAGCGAATTTTATCTTGAAAATGAAAAATTTCTCGTTGAGCTTTATGATGAGGATGATGAGGTTTTTGGAGAGGCGATGCGACAGTCAGGTGCTCCAGTTGTAAAAACATATGAAACCCAAGCTGTCCTTTATCAAAGAGATGACTCCGGTACGATTGGAGAGACGGGGGAACTGATTGAAGTGGACAGACACAACATTCGAGTGAATGATCCATTTAAGTTTTCTGGATTCGCCCTTTATCAAGTCGATTATAAATTGAATGAGCTAAGTGAAATGAGTTTTGATTTGGTTCAGAAGGATAGTGGAGAATCATTTGGGCGTATTGATATTGATTTATATGACCCGCAACCAGAATATGACCTTGGAGATGGCTATAAAGTCAAAGTACTTGACTACTTCCCAAATTATTTCTTTAATGATGACGGAGAGCCATCAACACGGTCACGAATTCCTGATAATCCAGCATTTATATTTGAAATGATTACACCTGATTATCCAGATGGTGAGTATAGCTTTGTTGCTATACAGCAAAACTTAGAACCATTTGGTGAAAATGATTATCGGTTAGCTTTTGCGAATATCGATACGAGTCATGTTACAGCTCTAACGGTACGTAAAGACTACACACTAGGATTTTTAATTGTCGGTGGGATTATTTTTATGTTCGGACTCGTTCAAGGCTCTTATTGGGCACACCGTCGAATCTGGATCCAGCATCAACATGGAGAAGTTTGGATTGCCGCTCATACAAATAAAAACTGGAACTCATTAATGAAAGAAATTAGTGAAGTGTTGAAACCGACAACTTTAACGATGCCAGTGGACCAAGTCGAACAAGAGGAAAAACAAGAGGAAAAACAATTGGAAGAAAAAGCGCCTAAGGAGGATACAACGGATGGTAGCAATAAGTAGTAACCTGTTATTGGTTGCCTTTTTTACCTATCTCGCTGCGACAATTGCTTTCGCTGTTTCTGTGACAGGGAAAAAATGGCGAAATCGTGACGGTGAAATGAAAGGAAACCGCTGGGGGACGTTTGGTTTTATTTTCTCGATTGTAGCGTTTCTGTTTTCAATGGGGTATTTTATCCTGCGCTGGATTGCAGGCGGACATGCCCCTGTAAGTAATATGTTTGAATATACGGCTTTTCTAGGGATTATGATGGGATTAGCCTTTATCATTATATATGCGATATATCGCTCAAATATACTCGGTTTATTTACAATGCCAATCGTCATGTTAATTATCGCTTATGCATCGCTGTTTCCGAGTGACATTGCTCCACTCATCCCAGCGCTGCAAAGTTATTGGTTGAAGATTCATGTCATTACAACGGCACTTGGACAAGGGATCTTGGCGATCGGATTCGTTGCTGGTCTGATTTATTTAATTCGAACGTTAGACTTTACACAGTCGAATAAAAAAACGTTCTCATTAGAATTGGTTTTGTTTTTACTACTTAGTGTCTTCGGCTATATTGTGATTAGCTATGGTTTCAATGCTGCAAACTATGAGGCGAATTTTTCGTATATCAATGAAAATGAAGTAGAAGCAGAGGTCACCTACAATCTACCTGCTTTGATCGGTCCAAATGAAGCTCAATTATTAACTGAGGATCGTTTCTCACCATTGATCACGATGCCGGGTTGGATCAAAGCATGGGACTTGAACACGGTGATTTGGTCATTGCTTACTGGTGTCGTCTTGTATTGGCTAATACGATTAATTTTCAGAAAACGAATTGGGGCGATTATTCAACCGCTACTAAAAGGGGTTAGCCCACAAAAGGTTGATGAAGTTAGTTATCGAGCCATCGCGATCGGTTTCCCGGTCTTTACATTAGGAGGCCTTATCTTTGCGATGATCTGGGCACAGATTGCTTGGACAAGGTTCTGGGGATGGGATCCGAAAGAAGTATGGGCATTAATTACATTCCTGTTCTATGCCGCATACTTACATTTACGTTTGTCAAAAGGCTGGCATGGAGAAAAATCAGCGTGGTTATGTGTGATCGGGTTTGCGATTATCATGTTTAATCTAGTATTTGTTAACCTTGTCATCGCCGGTTTACATTCATATGCCTAATGAGAAGAGGCTCTCCTATGAGTAGCTGATCACCTCATTTGGGTACAATAGATAAACCTTTACATTCAGTTTTATCTATTGTGCCTGGGGTGACTGTTGCTTGGCTTTGGGGCTGCCTCTTTTTGTTGTTTATTAACGTTCATAGAACATGGTACAATAATAGATGTACATGCTCGAAATTTGGCTATCGGTGAGGTGCGTAAAGGGGGCGTAACCTTATATTGGCTGGGTGTATTTGAGAGCAGGGGGCTTTTCTTAAACGCTCGTTGTTTGAGAAATCGCAAATGAATCAACTATTAAATGGGGGATTAAAACATGGACATTGAAGCTAAAATTTTGATCGTAGATGATGAGGAGCGTATTCGTCGTTTATTAAGAATGTACCTTGAACGTGAGAATTATATTGTAGAAGATGCCGAGAATGGTGAGATGGCCCTAGAGATGGCTTTAGAAAAAGACTACGATTTAATTTTATTAGATATTATGATGCCAGGTATGGATGGTGTAGAGGTTTGTCAGGAACTAAGAAAAACGAAGGCAACACCGATCATTATGTTAACAGCCAAAGGTGAAGAAGCGAACCGTGTGCAAGGATTTGAAGTTGGAACTGATGATTACATCGTTAAACCATTCAGTCCAAGAGAAGTCGTTCTACGTGTTAAAGCATTATTAAGACGATCATCTTCAACTAAATTCCTGCAAACGGATACGGGCACTAAGGACGTTCTTGTCTTTTCACACTTAACAATTGATAATGATGCACACCGCGTTACAGTTAATGATTCAGAAATAAACTTAACACCAAAAGAATATGAGTTGCTGCTATATTTAGCGCAATCTCCAGATAAAGTTTTCTCAAGAGAACAATTGCTAAAAGATGTTTGGAACTATGACTTTTTTGGGGATTTACGAACAGTTGATACCCATATCAAGCGTTTACGAGAAAAGCTAAATAAAGTCTCAACGGAGGCAGCGAACATGATATCTACCGTGTGGGGAGTTGGCTATAAATTCGAGGTAGCGAAAGAATAATGCTTTGGCGTAGTGTAGTCGGTAAGTTGTGGTTGACAATCTTACTGCTTGTTTCCGTAGTACTGACAATTTTAATGGTCATGTTGTTACAGTTTTTTGAGCGATCGCATATTCAAGATGCTGAATCACAATTGACAAACCAAGCCAATCTAATAGCGACCATTATGGAAGAGTATGCAGATCGCCAGACAGCTCTTTCAACAATTGGGAAAATTGCAGACTCTTACCATACAAAGGTTTTAATTATTGAGGAAAATGAGGAAGATTGGTATTCTCAAAATGAGGTAGGTCTTGTCAATTTACCAGTATCTATTTACCGAGAAGATCCTGTTTTATCGAATGTGTTTGAGGGTGAATCAGTCGTTGTCAGTCAAGGTGATTTTCCTTTTTATGTTGACGGTGAAGAAATACATAACGAAATTATGATCGTTGGAGTTCCACTTACCGTTACCGATGATCATGAAGGGGCCGTGTTTCTCTATCAATCACTAGATGTCATTGCGCAAACGACTGATGAAACGAAGCGAATTGTCTACCTGTCAGCCGCCATTGCGATTGTAATGACGACAGTTTTTGCTTTTTTCTTGTCTTCAAGAATTACCGCTCCGCTAAGAAAAATGCGTCAAGTATCATTTGAAGTGGCAAGAGGGAAATTTGATACGAAGGTGCCAATCTTAACGAATGATGAAATTGGACAACTTGCGATTGCTTTTAATCGCATGGGGCGTGAATTAAATCGGAATTTAGCTGCCCTTAATCAAGAAAAAGAACAATTGTCACGAATCCTGAGCAGTATGGCAGATGGGGTTATTACACTCGATCGTAAGGGTGAAGTTGTTGTGACTAACCCACCAGCAGAGCGATTAATGCAAGCATGGTTTTATGAGCAAGGGTTAAATGGTGAAGCCGCAGCAGATTTACCTAAAGACATTAAGAAATTATTTCAACAAGTTGTCGCGATCGAAAAAGAGCAAATGACAGAAATTGATCTTCAAGGACGAAGTTGGGCGGTGTTAATGACACCTTTATATGACAAGTCATTTGTCCGCGGAGCAGTTGCCGTCATTCGTGATGTGACTGAAGAGCGCCGTCATGATAAATTACGTAAAGACTTTATTGCAAATGTTTCTCATGAGCTGCGAACGCCGATTTCGATGTTACAAGGGTACAGTGAGGCTATTATTGATGATATCGCTGGTTCTGATGAAGAAAAGAAAGAACTGGCGCAGATTATATATGATGAGTCGCTAAGAATGGGGCGTCTTGTTAATGAATTGCTTGATATCGCACGGATGGAAGCTGGACATATCCAGTTAAATCGTGAAGAAGTGAACGTCACAGATTTTTCTAGTCGGATTATGCGAAAGTTTCAAGGGCTTGCTAATGAACAACAAATACGTTTAGAAATGGATGTAAAGACCGATCATGACATATTATGGTTTGATCCTGATCGGATTGAACAGGTGTTAACAAACCTTATTCATAATGCAATTCGACACACGGGTGAAGATGACCGGGTGAAATTAGTTGTCACATCGTTAGATGAGGGAATAAAAGTTGATGTGCAAGATACAGGGTCAGGGATCCCGGAAGAAGATTTACCTTATGTGTTTGAACGTTTTTATAAAGCAGATAAAGCAAGAACACGTGGACGTTCGGGGACAGGCTTGGGATTAGCGATTGCCAAAAACATTGTAGAAGCTCACGGTGGACAAATATCTGTACACAGCAAAATAAATGAAGGTACGACATTTACCTTTTATCTTCCACACCGAAACGAGGAAACAGACGAAATGTAACGAATAATTTTGTTTCATACGTAACAAAAAAAAGGGATAATTCCAAATGTGACTGCGCCCCTTTGAGAAAGAATAGAAACTTTATCTATTGTTCCTAAGGTCGCGGTTGAATGGGGTCCCCTTTTTTACCGATTTGTTTAAATAATCGTTATCTGTGTAACGAAAGGCCGGCGTTAATGGATATTAACGCCGGTCTTTGTTTACTTCTCGTAGTACATGGGTAAGTTCAGGCAAGATTAATCGGTTCATAGCTAGGGACACAGCGCCACTCGAACCAGGCATTGAAAAAATGGCTGTATGTTTGCAGATGCCGGCAATTGCCCGACTTAAAATCGCTGCAGATCCAATATCTTCAGCGTAACTTAAATAACGAAACAGCTCACCAAATCCTGGAATCTCCTTATCTAATGAGTCACGAACCGCTTCATATGTCGTATCTCGAAAAGAAATTCCTGTGCCACCGTTTAAGAGCACAGCGTCAACATCATTCCGTTCAGAAGCCCTGTGTAGTAGCGATCGAATATCATCGTATTCATCCTTTACAATTTGATATTCACTTACTTCATTATTGCGATCTTCAAGCAATTTCATGATTAGTTTACCACTTTTATCGGTTTCTTTTGTTCGTGTGTCTGATACTGTAATGATCATACATTTCACTGAGCTTGCTGCTTGCTTTTTATGTTCCTCGACAGACATATTATCACTCCCTTTATAAGCGATTATTATTGCCCTCATTATACCAGATGGTTCGACAAAGGTGTCTACCGTTTCACAATTTTCTAGCAAACTACTGTTAAACAGTGACAAAAGAATGTATAATGAAACAATCAAAACAACTGAATTTATATATTTAAGGTCATTCAATATTCATGAATGTTAAAAGGGAAGTTGGTGAAAATCCAACACGGTCCCGCCACTGTAAGCGCCAGAACTGTTTACATGCCACTGTCCAACTTGGATGGGAAGGAGAATGGTTTGTTAATGCGTAAGTCAGGAGACCTGCCTTAAAGATGTGTGAATCCTTCGAGGAAAAGGTGAAACAGTTTATAGTGTTGATGGTTGTTCAACGATTATCAACCTAACTTTACTGTTTTAAGGTTCCCAAGGAGGGAGCCTTTTCTTTTTTTCATAGGTTGATACGTTCAGTTGAATGTTAGTCACCAAAGAATTGAAAAGGAGAGGAAACGTATGAAGAAATGGTATTTGCAATTGATTGTAGCAGTATTGGCTGCTGTCATGATGACAGCATGTGGAGATGGTCAAACGGATGATACCTCAGTAAATGAAGAACAACCTCAAGAACAGGCAGATCAATCAGAGGGAAGTGAAGAAGTGACTGGTGCTGAGTTCCCAGTAACAGTGACAGATGCACTTGATAATGAAGTAACATTTGAAGAAAAGCCCGAACGTATTGTTACGCTTATTCCAAGTAATACCGAAATTGCGTTTGCACTAGGGTTAGAAGACAATATTGTAGGTGTAACTGAATGGTGTAATTTTCCGGTAGAGGCACAAGAAAAAGAAGTCATCGGAGATATGAATTTTAATGTAGAAAAAGTGTTGGCCGTACAGCCTGACCTTGTATTAGGACATGCATCAAATGCGGACTCCTTAAGTGAAGGATTCAGACAGTTGGAAAACGCTGGGGTTGATGTTCTTATTGTCAATAATGCAAATTCAATTCAAGAAGTCTATGAATCGATAGAAATGATCAGCCAGGCAACTGGGACAATGACAGAAGCTGATCAGATCATCACTGAGATGCAAGAAACGATTGAAAATATCCAAGAAACAGCAGCTGCTAATGTCAGGGATGAAGACCGAGTGAAGGTATGGGTCGAAGTAGCTCCAGCACCTGAGATTTTTACAACAGGCAAAGGGACATTTATGCATGAAATGCTAGAGATTATTCAAGCTACAAATGCCGCTGAGGAAAGTGAAGGGTGGACCCAATATACTGAGGAGGAAGCTGTATCATTAAACCCAGATGTAATCATTACGACGTATGGGTTTTATATCGATAATCCGAAAGAACAGATCATGAGTAGACCTGCATGGAGTGACGTCGAAGCAGTTAAAACTGAGCGTGTGTATGATGTTGATTCGGATCAAGTTACTCGTTCGGGTCCACGTCTTGCAAAAGGGGTCGAGGAACTTGCAAAGCTCATCTATCCAGAAGTTTTTTCACAATAATATATTAGTAGCGTACCTAGTTGCCATTTTATTTTTATGTTTTTCAATTTTTGTAGGGATATCGATTGGAACGTTATCGATTCCCTTTTCCACCATTTTGACGATTTTTGGATCTGAAGTTTTACAATTACCGATTCAAACGGCAGTGGAGCCGATGCTTACAAACATTGTCATCGACATACGTGCACCGCGTGTATTGCTAGCTTTATTTGTAGGTGCCTCATTAGCGGTAGCTGGCGCTGCTTTTCAAGGTTTTTTGAAAAATCCACTAGCGGATCCCTATACGTTAGGTGTGTCATCGGGTGCGGCTGTAGGGGCTGTATTCGTATTTTTTTTAGGAATATCTCTTCCTATATTAGGTGCATTCACGTTACCTGTTGTTAGTATTGTTTCAGGCTTTGTGACATTATTTCTTGTGATTTTCTTTGCGCGCTTAGTGCAAAGATCCATGTCAGCTGAGACGATTATTCTAGCAGGTATTATCTTTAGTTCATTTCTAGGGTCATTGATCTCATTAATGGTCGCAATGACAGGAGAAGAGTTGCGGCAAATTATTAGTTGGCTCATGGGAAGTGTGGCCATGAGGGGATGGAATTACGTTTACCTCATTATTCCATTCTTTCTTTTAGGGACGTTGCTTTTACTAGCCAATAGCCGTGAATTAAATGCATTAGCATTTGGTGAAGAAACAGCAAAGCACCTTGGTGTCAATGTTCAAGTACGAAAAATGATGATTTTATTAGGGGCCTCGTTATTAACCGGCTCAGCAGTAGCTGTATCCGGGACGATCGGCTTTGTTGGCTTAGTGATCCCTCATTTAACTAGATTACTTTGGGGTAGTGACCATCGTCACCTCTTACCTCTGTCGATGCTCGTTGGTGGCGGATTTTTAATCCTAACAGACCTCGCCGCTCGGACCATTCTTTCACCGACAGAATTACCGATTGGTGTGATTACAGCTTTAATTGGGGGGCCTGTCTTTGCCATGATCCTTGTACGGCAGCGTCGAAAATAAAGAGTTACGGAGTGAAGACTTAATGCTACAAGTAAAAAACGTTTCAGGTGGTTATGGAAGTGATCAGGTGATAAAGGATGTTTCTTTTTCGGTAAAAGAAGGGGAAATTTTTGGTATTCTTGGTCCTAATGGAAGCGGGAAAACAACCTTGTTGAAAATGATTAGTGGCTCCTTACCGATTCAATCAGGTGAAATTTTATATGATCATACACCTTTACAAGCATTTACTTCCAAAGAATTAGCCCGCAACATTGCCGTATTACCGCAAAATTCGGATACCTCATTTACATATTCAGTTAAGGATATTGTTGCTCTAGGAAGGTATCCGCATCAAAAGGGAATTTTTCATTTTAAAAGCGATGAAGATGAACAAGTGATAGAAGAAGCGATGTCTCAAACGGGTGTATACGGCTTTAAAGATAAACCCTTGCAATCCCTCAGTGGAGGGGAACGACAACGAGTATTACTTGCTCGAGCGCTTGCACAAGAACCTCGGGTACTGTTGCTTGATGAACCAACGAACCATCTTGATATCTCTTACCAGATGAGTTTGCTCGATACGTTGAAACAGTGGTCAAAACGTGACGAGTTAACCGTTGTTGCGATTTTGCATGATTTAAATATGGCAAGCATGTATTGTGATCGATTGCTTCTGTTACAGGATGGGCAAATGGAGCACCTTGAACGCCCGACACATGTGATGAATGAGAAACAACTAGAGCGAGTCTATGAGACACCGATTTGTCGCAAAGAACATCCTTCAGTACCGAGCCCATTGATTACGTTGTTGCCAAATGAACAAAGGCAAACTGAACGCTCGCTCATTAGCCGATTTGTTATCGAGCAATCGGATGAGATGATTAAAATTGAGAGCCCGGTCTATTTAAAGACATTATCGTCTGCGGTTATCGGTGCAGGTTTTAGCTGGGATCATATATTTATAAACCGCCATGTACGAAAAGATTATGATGCTGATGATGCGAAAGAAGAGTTTATTGATTATTTGAGTAAACATAACATTGATCATGCCGATACTGTCGCAATGATGACCGCAGCCATTCTAGAAGATGCCTCGTTTGAACAAGCTGATGGAGAGGATTTTTCGATGATGGTCATGGTTACTGCCGGCGTTGGTAATGCTGTGGATGCATCAAAAGCCTATTTGCAGGAGTGCAAAGCTCCTGTAGGGACAATTAATATTTGGGTATTTATTGAAGGAGAATTAACAGATGCGGCTTACGTTCAGGCGATGATGACAGCAACCGAAGCGAAGACAAAAGCCTTGCTTGATGAAGAAGTTATTGATCCGTATACAAACACAATAGCGACTGGGACATCGACAGATAGCTTGTTAATTGCAGCAACGCAAACTGGAGTGCCTCTCCCTTATGCAGGAACGATTACGCCTCTTGGCAAGTTACTGGCAAAAACAGTTTATGAAGCAACGGTCAAGGCCGTGCAACGAAATAAGGTGCGCAGAGGTGTAGGCGAATGAGTGTGCATTTAATAGCCTTAACGCTAGCTGTGATCATTGATCGATTAATTGGTGACCCTCGCTGGTTGCCGCATCCAGTTATCTTCATGGGGAAGTTGATTTCATCACTTGAGAAAAGGTGGAACCACGGCACCTATCGTCACTTCAAGGGGAGTGTTATGGTAACTGTTGTTATTGTGGTTGTCCTTGTGGTCGCTATTGCTGTGACATGGTCCGCCTATCAACTACATCTTTTTGCCGGCATCTTTGTAGAAGCCTTTCTCATTTCAACAACGATTGCTCAACAGGGGTTAAAACAAGCAGCAGAAGAAGTAGCCACTCCATTAAAGCAAAATCAACTTTCCGAAGCACGTGTGAAGCTCTCCTATATTGTTGGTCGTGATACCGATTCGTTAGGAGAGGGCGAGATCGTTCGGGGCACGGTTGAAACCGTAGCAGAAAATACGAGTGACGGAATTACCGCACCCTTATTCTTTGCACTTATCGGTGGTGCACCACTAGCACTTTTATACCGAGCGGTTAATACATGTGATTCAATGGTTGGCTATAAAAATGAGCGTTATGATGAGTTTGGAAAGTCATCAGCAAGGCTTGATGACCTTCTCAATTATATTCCTAGTCGAATCACGGGGCTGCTAATGCTTATTAGTAATAAAGCGAGCGTTCACCAAAGCAAGAAACGGTGTTTTCAAATATTGTTTCGTGATGCCAAAAGACACCCCAGCCCAAATAGTGGTTGGGGGGAAGCGGCTACAGCTGCATTGTTAGCGATTCAACTTGGAGGAAGGAATACGTACCAAGGGATCATCTCAAACCGGGCAGAAATGGGAGATGACATTGTAAGGCTTGAACGAAAGCATATAAATGAAGCGGTTATCATCATGAATCGAACAGTATTATCATTCGTTATTTTTCTATGGATCCTAGGAGGTGTTTATTTTGTTTTTACCTAACCATGGGGCGAATCCGAAACAATTTGTCCAAGCCCTCGGTTTACAATCGAACGAAGATGCACTTGATTTTAGCGTTAATACAAACCCACTTGGATTTCCTGGGGCCATTAAAAAAAACTGGTTGTCATACTTACATTTAATTGAAGAGTACCCAGATCCACATGGCTACGACTTAAAAGCAACCATTGCTCGCAAGGAGCAGATTAGTATAAACCAAATATTACTAGGGAACGGAGCAGCTGAACTCATCTATTTACTCGCCCAAACCTTTCGCGGTCAGCGTGTCATGATCGTTGAACCAAGCTTTTCGGAATATCGAGATGCGGCGATGGCTCAGCATTGTCGTCTATCATACTTTCAATTAACGGCCGAAGCTGGTTGGAAACTATCAGTTAGTGAATTGAGTAAAGAGTTTGCTAGTGTTGACGTTGTGTTTATTTGTCACCCGAATAATCCAACTGGGGTGGTATACGATGATCATGCTTGGGCGGAATTACTAAGTCATGCCGAAAGGTTGAACACAACAGTCGTTGTTGACGAGGCGTTCTATGATTTCTGTTCAGCGCCTATTTCAGTCTTACAGCACGTACATCAATTTAAGAACTTGGTCGTTTTACGTTCATTAACAAAAATGTATAGTATTCCTGGTATTCGATTAGGTTATTTAGCAGCTAATGAACAATTGGTTAAACGACTAGCGAAGCTTCAACACCCATGGAATATCAATGGATTGGCTCAAGTCATCGGTAAGGTTTGCCTCGAAAGCGCTAGTCATGTGGAGGAAACAGTGTCATTTGTGAGCGCGGAGCGGAACCGTTTGTTGTCAAGGTGCGGTGAGCTTGGTTTTGAAACATCACCTTCACAAGTTAATTTCTTTTTGTTAAAGGAACCGAATCTAGAAGATGCAATGCCTCTAATTACATATTTAATCGAGCGGGAAATCATTCCAAGACACACCTATAACTTCCGCGGTTTAGATGGTGCTTACGTACGTTTAGCAGTCAAAGGCGAGGAAGCGAATAACAAGCTTTTACATGCACTCGAGAGTTGGAAGCAACGATGATGATTTTTGTTACTGGAGGCGTACGAAGCGGGAAGAGTCATTTTGCAGAGCAGTTGGTACAAAAGTGTGCAAAGTCAAACTCAACACTCCATTACATAGCGACGAGCATTTGTGTAGATCAAGAAATGGAAGAGCGAGTTCAACGCCACCAAGACGAGCGTATGAAACAAACACAGCGGTGGTTAACGTCTGAAGCCTCGCGTCATATCGAATCATGCTTTTCAAAAATAGACGAAAAAGATGTTGTTTTGCTTGATTGTTTAACGAATTTAGTCAGTAATGAGTTGTTTTATGGTTGGCAGGAGGGAGACGAGAAGTGGAAGGATGAGGATTACCGTAACCGTCTTTTCGAACGTCTTGCTATGACTCTAACGATATTAAAAAAGAAAGCAAATACGACGGTTATCGTCTCAAATGAATTATTTCAGGGCGAACTTCCGACCGATCCAGGGACGCTTTACTATCTCCATTTTTTAGGGAATCTTCATCAGTTCGTTGTGCATTTATCAGACACAGCGATGCTTGTTGAAGCTGGGATTCCAATAATCAAAAAGCAAGGCGGGATGAAGGTATGAAAGGAATTATGTTACAGGGTACGGCCTCAGATGTTGGCAAGAGTGTCCTGTGTACCGCGTTATGTCGAATTTTTCAGAGGCGCAATTTGAAAGTGGCGCCGTTCAAGTCACAAAACATGTCTAACAATTCTTATGTTACCCGTGATGGCAAAGAAATTGGACGGGCACAAGGGGTACAAGCTGAAGCAGCGAAAATTGAAGCGTCTGTTTTTATGAACCCCATTTTATTAAAACCGCGAAGCGATTGTGATTCGGAGGTTATACGTTTTGGAACTTCGTTTGAAACCTTATCAGGAAAAAATTATCGTGAGCAATTCTATCAAAAAGGGATCGAAATAATTGTTGAATCATTACAAGAATTAGAAAGCGATTATGATTACCTTGTCATTGAAGGCGCGGGCAGTCCTGTTGAAGTGAATCTGAACGACCGTGAAATTGTCAACATGAAGGTCGCTGAACTTGCTGATGTTCCTGTCGTCTTAGTTGCTGATATTGATCGAGGCGGTGTTTTTGCAAGTATTGTGGGTACACTTGCATTACTCAGCGAGGAAGAAAAGAGTCGTGTCGTTGGTATTATCGTGAACAAGTTTCGAGGAGATTTGTCTTTATTTGAAAGTGGGATCGACTGGATTGAAGAATATACAGGGAAAAAAGTGATTGGTGTTGTGCCACATCTTCAAGACATGACGATTGAAGGGGAGGATTCTTTATCACTAACAACCCAATTTCAGTCAAAAAAGCGTTCTGGAGAGATAGACATCGCGGTTATCGAGTTACCGTATATTTCAAATTATACCGACCTTGAGCCGTTCCGGTTTGAAGAAGATGTATCGATTCGGTTTGTGCGAGATCAGACAGAGTTCGGTCAGCCAGATGCTGTCATCATACCCGGTACGAAAAGTACGTTCCATGATTTAAAAGTTATCAAAGAACGTCAGCTTCATCGTAAATTAAAGGAGTACGCGCAAGATAGTGGGACCATTGTAGGGTTGTGTGGTGGCTATCAGATGCTCGGTGATGAATTAATTGATAAAGCAGGTAGTGATACAGGCATTGTTGGCAATAAACAGCAAGGCTTAGGAATTGCCCCACTAGTTACCTATTTTCATAACCAAAAGAAAACGATTCGCTCAAAAGGAATTTTAGTAGATAAAGAGAACAAAGCATCAACGGTAATTGAAGGATATGAAATTCACCTTGGTGAAACCGTACGCAAAAACAACGAAGTCTCACCTTTATTACTTGTTAATGACGAGGCTGAAGGTGTGAATATCGATCAAGGTAGAATCATTGGTACCTATTTTCATTCATTATTCCATAATGATGAGTGGCGGACGGATTGGTTAAATAAGATCCGTGAGCAAAAAGGAATGGAAAAGCAAGCGGTTAACTATTTACATGATGAAAAGGATGCCTCGTTTGAACGACTGGCAAAACAAACCGAAAAAGTTTTAGATATTGATTACTTACTTGAAATGATTGACAACTGGGGTAGCCGCTAATGATCACTGTCAGAAAGAAAAAGAAAGAGATGGTTTGGTTAGATGGTTTAACGTTGGCCTTTCAGTTTTTAACAATTATCCCGATTAAAAAGAACGTGCCGTGGGACGCGAGACGGGCAAGGGCGTCTGTATTGAACTTTCCTTTCATTGGTGCTGTGCTAGGCATATTACTATCTATGCAAGCTTTTCTATTACTTGAATATACAGCTTTTTCAACTGTGGTGATTGCTGCTTGGCTCCTCTGTTTTTCGATTGTATTTTCGGGTGGTCTTCATCTTGATGGTTGGATGGATGTGAGTGATGCAATTTTCTCCTACCGTGATCAAGAACGAAAGCTTGACATCATGAAAGATTCAAGGGTAGGTGCATTTGGGGTTTTATCGTTGCTGTTTTTATTAGGTTGGCGTTATGTTTTTATTCTTGAGCTCTTAAACCTTTCAACGTTTTCGTTTCTCTACTTTTTTATTATACCAGTGCTTACACGTTGTATGATGGGGCTGTCATTAATTTATGGCCGACCTGCCCGTAAAGAGGGGATGGCGCATGCGTTTAAACAGCACTTGTCGCAACGGCTTGGTACTGTTTATTTTGGATACTTAGTCATGTTATTTTTTGTTATTGTCACTGTCTACTCCAACTATTACATGGATATGTTAGTGATGATTTGTTCTGCACTGTTATTTTTGGTAGGGTTTACGATTCTCGTATTTCGCCAATTTGGTGGTGTGACTGGAGATACAGTTGGAGCGACTGTTGAAGGAGGGGAAACGTGGTTATGGATGACCGTGTGGCTATTACATTACTCCGTCATGGGTTGACAAAAGCGAATGAAGAAAAGCGTTATCTTGGTTGGTCGGATGTCGGCTTGAGCGAAAAAGGTAGAAAACAATTACAAACGTATGCGACGAGTGATTATCCAACTGGAGACCTGTATTTGAGCAGTGATTTATTACGTTGTGTACAAACACTTGAAGTGTTATATCCACACAGGCCATATGATGTAGAAAAAAACTTACGGGAATGTCACTTCGGTAACTGGGAATTAAAGACTTATCATGAGTTGAAGCATCAACAGGAGTACCGTAATTGGCTCACCAATCCAAGTGACCATGCTCCAATAAATGGAGAGGGCATGCAACAATTTAACCAACGAGTGACAATTGCATGGCAAAAGGTTATCTCATATTTTGAAGCAGAACATATTCGGCACTTGATCATTGTTACCCATGGAGGTGTGATCAGAGCACTATTATCAGATTACGCACCCGTAAAAAAGGAATTTTGGGAGTGGGAAATCGGACACGGAAAAGGATACACATTGATTGGCGATCGACAGCAAGTAAGGGGGAATCAGCGTTGCACTTTATTACAGGAGGTGCCATGAATGGGAAGCGTAAATGGGTTTGCAACTACTATGATATTGACCATGGTAACGGTGTTTTCTGGTATAATAGCTACACAAGAAAGAATTTTGAATTTTTATACTCTTGCGATTGCCCAATCGTTGTCATAGAAGGATTAGAAGTGTTGATCCAATCGTTGTTGCATTATGATGATGCGCGACACCGATTTAATGAACAATTAGAGCAGTGGTTACATTGGGAAACGCAAGAATCAGAGCATCAATTGATTTTGATTGGTACTGAAATTAGTAAAGGGGTTGTACCTATGGAGGCAGCAAACCGTAGGTGGCGAGACCTTACAGGTTGGTGTTATCAAGATGTGACAAGGCGAGCTGAGCGTGTGGACCTTATTTGGTATGGATTACCTCAGCAATTGAAATAATCTAAAGGAGGATGATGAGATGAAGTTATATACGAGAACTGGAGATGAAGGGAAAACAAGTGTGATCGGAGGACGATTAACGAAAGATGATATTCGAGTGGTTGCTTATGGGACGACTGACGAGGTCAATTGTTTTGTCGGTCAAGCTGCTACACAGTTAGACCCCAAGCTATTTGCTGATATCCTTGAGGAATTAGAGAAGATCCAACACGAGTTGTTTGATTGTGGTGGTGACTTGGCAATGGTTTCTGACAAGTACCCATATAAAGCGACCGAAGAGAGTATCGAATTTTTAGAAAAGCGAATTGATGAATATATTAAAGAAGCACCTGAGTTAGAACGATTTATCTTACCAGGGGGTGCACCGGCAGCTGCAACGCTCCATATTTGTCGCACCGTTACACGTCGTGCTGAACGTTATGTCTCACAATTGCACCGTGAAGATACGACGAACCCCGTGGTTCTAAAATATTTAAACCGCCTTTCTGATTATTTTTTTGCAGTAGCTAGAGTGGTTAACTTTCGTTCGGGTGTAAAAGATGTTGAATATGAACGCAGTGCTAATGTATTTAAAGATGGAAAAAAGGAAGACTAATCATTGTGTGGATGAAGCGGAAAGTATCAACCTGATGCTTTTCGCTTTTTTTAATGGTCAAGGGGCGGAGTGCGCGAACGAGGAAGAATACTCAGGTAAGAACGCTTACTCGCACCGCCTTAGGATTAAGTATTAGGGTGAATTCACCGAAGTAGAAGAAGCTTGTTCGAGGGAGGGTCAGGGGCGAAGTGCGCGAACGAGGAAGAATACTTATGTAAGAGCGCTTACTCGCACCGCCTTAGGATTAAGTATTAGGGTGAATTCACTGAAGTAGAAGAAGCTTGTTCGAGGGAGGGTCAAGGGGCGGAGTGTGCGAACAGGGAAGGATATCAAGGGAGGTTAGCTTACTCGTACCTGTAGTATGTATTAGCCTCACTATTAAAAGTTTAAAAATAAAAGTAGGACATACATTTATGTAAATTTTTTACATAGTTTATTTATGGGAGGCCGTATAAGGGGGGAGCTATGAAGAGGAGGTTATTTGTTTTTACTGTTTTATTCTTATTGTTAGGTTGTGAGACTGAACCGGAGGAGGCGCGGACGTCAACGCTGCATTCCTCTTTCGCACATCAGGAGATGATGTTTAAAAAACCAGTCGTATGGAAGATAACACTCATTGATGGACGAGAGGAGGAAGGGGTTAAAACGATTACACTGAACGATTTTGGGTACAATGTGAATCGTTCAGAGCTAAACGAGCATGAACTTGAATCTCTTGCCCGGAGCTTAGCTGTCCAGATTGATCAGCCTATGGTTAATCCTACGATTGATGAAGAGGGTGAGCTAGTCCCTGGAAAAAATGAAATTATATTAAAGGAGGATGAACTTGTTGGTGCCTTGTTAGAACTGCCATATGAGCAAAAACAGATCGAGCTTCCTATTTATGAGACAGAGCCAACGGTTGCAGTGGAGGATCTAGATGCGATAAAAGACGTGTCATTAGGGAGTTTTACTACATATTTTAACCCTAATGTCCAAGGAAGATCATTAAATATTGCAGAGTCTTCAGCGGCGATTCAACATTATGTATTAGGTCCAGATGATGTATTCTCCTTTAATTCAGTTGTAGGAGAAAGGACCATCAAAAGAGGTTATCATGAAGCAAAAGAAATTGTGAATCAGGAATTTGTCATGGGGGTTGGGGGAGGAATTTGTCAAACCTCATCGACATTGTTTAATGCAATTGACAAAGCAGGATTAGAGGTCGTCGAGCGCTACACACATTCTCGAGAGATAGGTTATGTGTCCCCAGGTAGAGATGCAACCGTATCTTGGGGAGGGCCAGATTTCAAATTTAAGAATCCGTACGACTTCCCGGTGCTCATTGCTACGGATGTATCATTAACGAGTGGTGAAATTAGCGTTGATGTGTATGCGTCTCAACAAAAATATGATTTATTTGTCAAAAGTGAATAGTTCGTTGATAGAGTAGCGAAGAGAAAGACTCTCGCTGCTTTTTCCTTTCACTTAAGGAGAATTTTTTCGCACGATTAAATGTTTGTTGAAAGAAGTAGTTATAAAAATTGAGCGGCCTTCATAGGATAACAATGTAAAAAAAGTTAGTGTACAAGTACAAGGAGGATATCATGGTCATTGACTATTTTAAGCGATTTTTAATTGCGGTTATTATTGCAATATGTATCGGGATCTTGTTTATAAGTGGGACAGCCACTTATGCAGAACATTCGAATGAGGTCGATAATCACACGATTTTCGAAGATAGGATGTGGCCAATCGAAGGTGAAATGACAGATACATATGGTACAAGGGGCGGAAACCATCATGGGATTGATATTGCCGCCCCTGAAGGTACGCCCATTTATAGTGTTGAGGATGGAACGGTAACAAAATCATATTATTCTGATACATATGGTAATGTAGTGTTTATTGAGCATCCAAGTGGCTATGAAACCGTCTATGCCCATATGCAAGAACGACAAGTGAATGAAGGTGAAGTCGTGGGGGTAGGTGAGAAAATTGGTACAGTTGGAAATACAGGGCGATCATCAGGAAGCCACTTACACTTCGAGGTACATAATGGAAATTGGGACGTAGACAAGACAAATTCAATTGATCCTTTATTAGTGTTAGCTGACCGAGTCGAGCAACCAGATTCACTTGTGGCATCCGTTGAGGAACACACTGATATGGAAAAAGAGGACGAGCCATCGTTTGCAGAGATTGAGCAATCAATCGTCGTGATGAAAGTAGCTGAGGATATGTTCCTCGATCCAATAAAACGAATAGAAGCGCAAAAGGGACTATTAACGACGCGTACTGACAGTTCAGATGAAAAGATAGAGTTAGATGTTGAGACAGGCGATACATTATGGGAAATCGCTCATCAGCATAAAGTATCCATAGACGAACTTAAGGAATGGAATAATCTTGATTCAGAAGTGATTGGTGTTGGCGATACGCTTACGATTTACTCTCATGAACGAAAACGTTATATTGTAAAACAGGGCGATACTTTATCGACAATTGCCAAGGATGTTGGTGTTTCTGTTGATGAATTGAGAGAACTAAATGACTTAAAACATGATCAAATTTTTCCCGGTGATACGTTAGATGTTGAACGAATGAAATAAAAAGCAGGAAACAGCGTGATCTCAATTGAGATCACGCTGTTCGGAGTGCGCGAATAATGAAGAGTAATCAAAGAAGAGCACTTACTCGCACCGCCTTAGATTAGAGTATGAGAGTAGAAATACAGAGGGGTGAGAGGTGAAGCATAGAGGTTATAGTTCAATTTTATCTGCAAAAATAATTTCGTCGATGGAAGTTAGATCCTTTAGAACGTCATCATTAACATTTTTATCAACAGAAAGCATCATAATCGCCTCCCCACCTTCTTCTTTTCGACCTACTTGCATGGTAGCGATGTTGACATTGTGTTTTGCAAGTAATTGTCCCATATAACCAATGACCCCAGGACGATCGGTATGTTGGATGTAAATGATATGTCCACTTGGGTAAAAGTCAACATTAAAGCCATTTATTCTAACAATTCGCGGTCCATACTCTTTTACATATGTTCCTTGGAGGTCGAATGAACGATCCTCACCGTGAACAATTGCATGAATAATGTTTGAATAGCCATAAGAATTGTTAACATATTTTTCGCCAAAAGTGATGCCGCGCTCTTTTGCAATGAAAGAAGCATTGACATCATTTACAGGAGCATCGACTCGCGGTTGTAAAAATCCAGCGATCAAGCTTCGCGTCGTAATCGATGTTTCATGATCGGTAATTTCTCCACCATAATTAACCTCGATTTCTTGGACGGGTGTTTTACTGCATTGTGCTAGAATCGTGCCCATCACTTTTGTCAATTCATAATATGGTTGTACTTTCTCATAGACTTCTTTTGAAAGTGTAGGCATATTAATCGAGTTGTTTGCCGGATTTCCTTCTAGAAAACGAATCACTTCTTCGGATACTTGTGCCGCAACGTTTAGTTGTGCTTCTTTTGTTGATGCAGCAATATGAGGTGTTGCAATCACCTGATCATACTCTAAAAGATTATTATGGTTTGCGGGTTCTTCTTCAAATACATCAAGTGCAGCACCGGCCACATGACCATTTTCAAGGTAATGCTTTAGGGCTTCTTCATCAATAACTCCACCACGAGCACAGTTAATTAAATAAACACCACTCTTTGTTTTTGCAATGTTCTTCATGCCTAGGAGCCCTTTCGTTTCTTTTGTTAACGGTGTGTGAACTGTAATGATATCTGATGATTCAAGAACTTCATTTAGATCGGCTGGAACCACCCCAACCTTTTCTGCCCTATCTCTCGTTAAGAACGGATCATACACAAGTAAATCCATTTCAAAGGCATTGGCACGTTGAGCTAGTTGTGTACCAATCCGTCCGAACCCAACAATACCTAACGTTTTCCCTCTGAGTTCTGTACCTTGAAAGGCTTTACGATTCCATTCACCTGATTTAATGGACTGGTTAGCTTGTGGAATATGTCTGACTAATGATGCCATCATTGCAAAGGTATGCTCGGCTGTTGAGATCGTGTTCCCATCAGGTGCATTGACAACAACGATCCCTCGTTTTGTTGCCGCATCAATATCGATGTTATCGACACCTACACCGGCACGAGCAATAATTTTTAAGTTGGTCATCTTGTCTAGTAAATCAGCAGTGACTGCTGTTGCACTGCGTACGAGCAAAGCATCAAAGGTGTCAAGAGTTCCTTCGACTTCATCGACGTTTTTTTGGACACAAATAACATTGTCATTTTCTAACAAAGGTAGTAATCCATCTTTGCTCATCGCATCAGAAACTAAGATATTGTACATGGTTTCGCTTCCTTCTTTCTTTGTTCAGTTATATCTTGTTGGTTTATACTCCCACTCCTCATGTTATCCATTTCTTCCTTTAGAAATGATTCTTTTTTTACTTTGTTTTAGATTCTAAAATGTTCAAATTTCATATGTCAAAGTCAAGGTTATCAAGAGGGGCGGAAGAGTGAACCGCGGTGTACTTCCATTTGTGTATCGGTTTCTAGATTCACCTTTGGGTGATATCTCCAAGGTAATAGTTGATCCGTCATAGTAGAATTTCAGAGCGCCGCCCCCAATACTAATTCTTTGTAATTGGGGGGCAATTTTTCATTCCATCTAGTTATTGTTCGGTCATCATTTAATATCTTTTGACGATCCACATATTGGACATATTCTGTCAATTGTACCCTTCATTGATTTCATTTTTGTTCATAAAATGACTATAAAGGAGGGAGTTATCCTTGAAAACATATATTGTTAAGCCTGGTGATACGATTCACAAGGTTGCTTATCATCATCAAATTCGACCATTTGATCTGCTTATTTTCAACCCGCAGCTAATCACTGATTCTGATTACATTTATCCTGGTGATGCTATTAACATCCCACAAGTTAAACAAGAAAAGCAACAAGTGAGACCGTCATTTGAGTATGAGTATGGACCTGTTGATCTTGAGTATGATGTAAATGAATTACAGCGCTTATACAGTCGGTATATGAAGACAACGACGATAGGTTATTCAGTGATGGGAAAGCCAATTATGATGGTTAAAATTGGTACAGGGAAGAAAGAGGTGTTTTATTCTGGCGCGTGGCATGCGAACGAATGGTTAACCGGGAAATTTCTGATGATGTTTTTAAAGCAATGTTTACACCACATAGCTACAGATGAAAAATGGTTTGCTTATGATCTACGAGCCATCTTTAAAGAGGTCACATTAGTGATTGTGCCAATGGTCAACCCTGATGGAGTTGAACTTGTGCAACAAGGCATATATCCTGATCATCCTTACTTTGAAGAAGTTTTATACATCAACAAAGGCGCTCGTCGGTTCGATCATTGGTCAAGTAACATTAGGGGTGTTGATTTGAATCACCAGTGGCCAGCGGGGTGGGACATTGAGGCAAAGGAAAGTCCACAAGAGCCGTGGCCAAGGCATTACAGTGGTCAAGCGCCTCTTACAGAACCGGAAGCAAAAGCGATTTATAACATAACGAATCAACACCAATTTGCATATGTGCTTGCCTTTCATTCGCAAGGGCAAGTCATTTATTGGGGATATCGCGGATATGAACCTGATGAAAGCAAGGAGATGGTCACAAAGTTATCACTAGCAAGCTCTTATGAACCAATCCATACGGCAGATAGTGATGGTGGCTATAAAGATTGGTTTATTCAAGAAACAGGACGTCCAGGATTTACAATTGAAGTAGGGAACGGCACCAACCCCTTGCCTCTGTCAGCCTTTTCAGAGATCTGGTCAAATAATGCTAAATTAGCGTTAGCTGGACTCTGTTTGTAAATGTGGCGATAGCCGGTGTTTGCTCTTCTTATTGCTATTTTGTTTAAAAATCTGTAAAATTTAAATGACAGGGAATATAAAAGAAAAGTGGTGGAAGAGGGAGAGCAAAGAGGTGGAATTGTGACAATTAAACATGTTAAACCAAAGAAAATATATGAAATAGTAGCCGAACAACTAACAGAAATGATAAAAAATGGGGAAGTGACTCCAGGAGAGCGATTATCTTCTGTACAAAAATTAGCAGAAGACTTTAATGTTGGGAGATCTGCTATTCGTGAGGCGTTAAGTGCCCTCAAAGCGATGGGGCTGATTGAGATTCGGCAAGGTGAGGGGACATTTGTTAAAAAAATTGATCATGATTTAGCAAGTCATGTCATACCGTCAGCGCAATTTATGCAAAAAGAAGATATTCGTCAACTTTTTGAAATTAGAAAGATTATCGAAACTGGAGCGGCTTCACTTGCTGCTGAAAACCGTACAGAAGTCGATGTACAACAATTACGATTAATCTTAGATGAAATGAAGCGTGCTGCTGGAGACGGCGACATCGGTGAAAAGGCAGATATTGATTTTCATATGACGATCGTTAATTCAACAAAAAACGATATGTTATGCAAGCTAATGGAAACGGTGTCAGATACCATGCAAGAATCAATGAGAGAAGCAAGGAAGCTTTTTCTTTATTCTCAAAAGTCAAAGATGGAGCAATTATATGATGAGCATCTTAGTATTTATAAAGCGATTGAGAATCAAGACCGTCAACGGGCCTATGAAGAGATGATGGCTCATATTGTTGGTGTTGAAAAGGGATTATTTAGGTAAATGTAGAACCAGGCAGATGTATAAGAACTGCCTGGTTCTATTTATATGGATATGAGTGGGTTAATGCGGATGACGTGGGCCGAAGCCCTTACGGTAAGTTTGATTTAATTTGCTAAAAACTTGAAGCTATTTGGTATTATTTATAAAGGATATCGGATTCCAAACTTCCTACTTTTTCTAATACAACATTGACGTCGTTTTCATCAACATTTAACTCTCTTAATGTTGAAGCTAAATGGTTGGCGATTGCTTTGAAATGTACAGGCTGAATGTTCATTCCTTGATGTGCTTTTTCCATGCTTTGTCCAGTGTATTGGTTAGGACCGCCAAGGGCAAAAGATAGGAATTTCGTTTGATGGGATCGTTGCTTGTCCATATCCGTGTTTGTGAAAAAGTGGTTTACTGTATCATCAGCTAATACTTTCTCATAAAAGATGTCAACTGCAGTTGCGATCGCTTTCTCTCCACCGATTTTTTCATAAAGTGTTGTCATTTTTAATGTCCCCCTTGATTTATAGTGTGATTTATCTCACTGTTAATCGTAAAGCTATACATTAGTATCGGCAGTGACATTTATCACAATTTAAAAATGTTAATTTGAAAAAGAGTACGGAGGTCGTTATGCTAGATTGGGTACCATTATTGAAAAAGATGGAGTTTTTTCAAGGATTAACTCAAGAGGAAATCCAACCTTTATTGCAAAATGCGATAGAAAAAACATATGAAGATAAAGAAGTGTTATTCTCGGAAGGCGACAAACGAGATTATTTGTTCGTTCTACGTAAGGGAACGGTATTAATAAGCAAGTTATCCGAAGAGGGGGAAGAGCGGGTGATTAATATACTAACAAGTGGTGAAATATTTCCGCATACAGGTTTTTTTGATGATCGGCCGTACCCTGGGACAGCACAAGCAAAGCGAGAGGTGGAAGTGTTAAAAATTCCAATGAAAGCGTTCGACACATTTATTGAAGCAAATCCTCATCTTGCTTTTCGTGTAATTAAAGTCATGAGTAGGAAAATCTATGATCTCCAACATAAATTAAATAATATGCTGTCTTTAAATGTGGAAGAACGATTGTTAACAACCATTGAGCAGTTAAATACGTTGGGAGAGGATAAAATAAACTTGACCCATCAAGAAATCGCAAACGTAGTCGGTGCTTCAAGAGAAACAGTGTCACGTCAATTGAAGAAGTTGGAGAAACAGGGGAAAATCAAGATGTTAAAACATAGTATTGTCATTTGTGATAATCAATAATAGACATAAAGGGGTTGGGGCAAAAAAGGTAAAAAACCAACCTTTTGTCCCAGCCTCTTTGTGATAACCAATAATAGACATAAATCCCGCAAACATGTGATGTTAGCGGGATTTATGTCTATTTAATCTATTCATGCTTTAATGGATCACCATCAAATGGCTCGTCTGCAACTTTAATTGAATCTGTTGGGCATCCTTCAAGTGCATCGTCCATGTCCTCGACTAGAACATCCGGAATTTCTACAATCCCTTGGTTATCATCGAGTGTTACGAATGCGATACCTTCATCATCGTAATCATAAATATCTGGTGCTGCTGCTCCACATGCTCCACATGCGATACAAGTGTCTTTGTCTACAATTGTGTACTTTGCCATATTAAAAACCTCCCAATTTGTAGTGATTGTCGATTCCTTAAGCAAAACCTATGTATAATCAGTCACTAACGTGAATTGGTAATCGACTTTGAAATAAGGAATCTACAATATCTATTTATCATTGTAAAGCGGATTCACAAACTTTTCAATAGCTAATCTTAGTGAGAATACTTATCATAAAAGGCTTTGTTCGGACCTAACGTATCGGGTGCGTTAACAAAATATTCCCCATCAATCATCAGGATTTGCTAAAATAAAATTAAAATGAACGAGGGGAATGAATGGTTCATGCTGAAGTATCGACAAGGTGTTGTGTTATTTTTAGTTGATATGTTTAACGGGAACCGGTCGACAGCCGCAATTTTTCACCTCCTTCAAGGGAAACGTTCAGCGCAAACGATTCAGGACGGGCAACTGTTTAACGTATCTTTTTTATATGCAACATTCCCCCATCTAAAGAAAAAAGACATTGATCGAACAATCGATTCATTAGCTGAAAATCTGGATATCCGACAAACTACGGATCGAGATACATACACACTAACTGATCAAGGTGAAAAGCAACTGACTCGCTTCATATCCGCTAACTCATGGCCGACAGGATTAAATGGCTGGCGATACGGTGGAATAGCTTATACGGTGTGGTTACGATTATCACTATTTATTCAATCACTTTCACACCTTTTGGATGGTGACCATCAATTTTTACCACTCACTCATAATCAACTAGTACACGATTGGGTGAAAAAGCATTTTCCTGCTACTAAAGCTAAACGTGTGGCTGCAGCTAAGCAGGTTTACCAAGAATGTAGTGCTTTGTTGGCTCAATTAGAGGAGAGCAAGGCCCGTCTAATCGTAAGCCGCTTAAGTGGCAGTCATCGGACAGGGCTTACGGTAGATCAGTTAGCTCACACGATGGATGGAGATCCAGATAAGTTTCATCTCGTCTTTCAAAGCGCGCTCCATGAGATGCTTGCGATCGTCGAACAAGAACAAAAATCGTTTCCATTTATGATTGTATTGCTAAAAGATTTACTTCAACCGGCCATTAGTGAATCAGCTACCCTAACATTTCAATTATTAAAGCAAGGTTATACAATTACTGAGATTTCCAAGAGGAGAAAATTGAAAAGAAATACAATAGAAGATCATATCGTAGAATTAGCGATTCGGCGTCAAGACTTTTCAATTGATCGATTTGTTAATAACCAGACGTGTAAAATGATTCTTGACGTAGAAAAGAATCTACCATATAAAAAGCTAAGAGCTATTAAAGACGCATTACCGGCTGATATCGATTATTTTTCAATTCGGTTAGCTTTAACGAGAAGGGGGTTACAATGAGTTTAGAGACACATTTGTACGAACGATTTGGCCACCGCAGTTTTCGTCCTGGTCAACGCGAGATTATTAAGGATGTCCTAAATCAAAAAGATGTGTTAGCGATGCTTCCAACGGGTACGGGGAAATCGTTATGTTATCAACTACCTGCGTTGTTGTATCCAGGATGTACGCTCGTGATCTCGCCGTTGCTTTCGTTGATGGAAGATCAAGTGCAACAACTTAAAAGTGCAGGAATTAAACGTGTCGTTGCTTTAAATAGCTTTTTGTCGTATCAACAGAAGAAGGGTGTATTAAAGCATCTTCATAATTATAAGTTGATTTATTTGTCCCCAGAGATCTTACAATCGACTGCTGTTAGGACTGTCTTAAAGCGACTTCCTGTCTCCCTCTTTGTGGTCGATGAAGCCCATTGTATTTCTCAATGGGGACATGAATTTAGAACGGATTATTTAAAGCTCGCTCAACTACGACAGGAAATCGGGGCACCACCAACTTTAGCATTAACAGCCACGGCAACTCGCGAGGTGCAAGAGGATATCATCACGCATTTAAAGCTTAATGCCGTTTCTTTTCACCGACATAAAATCGATCGTCCTAATATTGCACTAGTAAAAAAGAAGTGAAGACAAACGAGGAGAAAGTGAACACGCTGGTACACTACATAAAATCGTTACAAGGACCCGGGATGGTTTACTTTTCTAGTAAAAAATGGGCAGAGATTATTGCAGAGCGAATACGATCCGAAAATATCGCACGGGTCGCTTATTATCACGGTGGACTTGAATCAGAAGATCGTCTTCAAATTCAAGCACAGTTTTTAAATGATCAGCTAGACGTGATTTGTTGTACGAATGCATTCGGAATGGGAATAAATAAAAAAGATATCCGCTATATTATACATTTTCATTATCCTGTACAAATGGAGTCTTACTTGCAAGAGATTGGACGTGCAGGCCGAGATCGCAAAAGCAGTATTGCAATTGTTCTTCATAGTTATGACGATCAGTATCTACCACTTTCGTTAATTGACAGTGAATTCCCTGATTTTGATCAGCTTGATCATACGATAAAGTTGTTGGTGGAGCTTGAGCAAAAACAAAACTTGCTTTCAAAACAGCATGAACAACTGATAGTAGAGGAGACGGGGATCACCGAGTCGATGTGGCGTTTGATACGTTACCATTTAGAGCAAGCGTATGCATTAAGTGGTGAGAGACTTGCTCTGAGTGGTATTGAAGAAAAATTTCGACAAAAAATGATAACCTTCATTTCTGACCGGAAAGCAAAAAAGGTTGCTAAATTACAGGAAGTGGAAACTTGGCTTGAAACAAAGAGTTGCCGAAGGGATGCATATTTACACTTGTTTGATGAGGAAAAGACCGTGCCAATAGAAAATTGTTGCGACATCTGCGGTATCAATGAACATCAATATTTTGCCACAAACCAAAATTCGTCTTACGAAACGTTTTTATTATCAGACTGGAAATTAGAACTAAAGATGTTGTTACATCAGAAGGATTGAACATAATGAATAAACAGGAGAACCTGATAAACCAGCTTTCAGATCGAGAAATTCTGCTCAATTTATACGTCACACAAATAATTATGCTCCTTCTGGCATTCCTCTTTGGTCTGTTTTTGTTTGATGATTGGTCTAGCTTTATTGCTTTATTTACATGGGACCTCAAACAAATTCTTTTAATCGGTGGGGGAGTTGCGATGGTGGTGGTTTTAGTCGAAATCGTCTTAGCTAAAGTACTCCCAGATCATTGGCTAGATGATGGAGGGATTAATGAAAGGGTATTCGCGAAACGGGGGATGTTTCACATAGCCATCATCGCTGCGGTTGTTGCTGTTGCTGAAGAAATCTTGTTTCGAGGTGTTTTGCAAACCCACATTGGTTGGATTCCAGCGAGCTTGTTATTTGCCTTTATACATTTCCGTTATTTATCAAAAGTCGTTTTATTTACTGTTGTTGTTGTTGTTAGCTTGTTACTTGGATGGATCTTTTTACTTACTGGTAATTTACTTGTAACAATCATGGCTCACTTTCTGATTGATTTTATATTGGGGCTTAACATTGCGTTGCAATCTCGACAGAAAGGCTGACGATTGAACTGCAGTGAACGAAGTAAGAAAGGATTTAATGGAATTTTAATTGAGGTGAACAAACATGACTTCAAAACATCAAACCGATCAAGCGGAAAAGATACGAAAAGAGGTGGCCAAAGTGGATTCACACCAACATGCATCGTTGCCACCACGAAGTATGGTTCATAAAAAGAAACACAATACAATGAAATTTCCGCTTATACGCTTGTTGTTATTATTATTTTTCATCATTATTATTTTAGTGGCTACGGCGCCGTATTGGATATAAAAACTTCTAGAATATTGTGCTAAGGACCTCGACTTGTTCATACAGTTAGAATGAAGAAGGAGGGGCTTGACATGGGGTAGTTCGTTCGCATCTTAAACAACTTCATGTTTCTGAAGTGGCAATGGTTGTTTTACAAGAACTTATTGATAAAAAGCAAGAGGAAAAAACGTATGAAGCTCGTAAATTAAGATGGTCGTTAACCACTTTTCTATGTTTAGGGGTCTGTCTTTTGTACATTTATTTTGGGCAATCGCTAAGTACGAGTGGTTTTGCGGGGTCAGCCTTACATTCGCTGTTAAGTGACCGAAATTTTTTATTTATTGTGTTGCTCGTTAGTGTTTGTTTAATGAGAGTAAACTTTTATACGAAAAAACAAGAAAAAGCTGAGGATGATTATGAAGCCTTACGAATCGAAACGGTTGAGCGCTGCAGTGAGCTTTGGGATACCCCAGAACAATGGAACAAACGAGAAAAAGCGTTCCAGTTATTAAAGGAGACGTATGGGGTAAATTTGTATCATAAATAGGCACCAAAATGAAGATAAGGCAAGGGTGGTATTCGAAGAAAAATGTTCCTCACATTCATCATTCGTCATTGGCGTATCCTAAAAGTGTCTGGATTTATGATGACTGTGAGGAGGTCAATCAATGGTGAAAAAGAAAAACAGCTTTGGATCGTTTTCAGATATGATGAGCCCGACGATGATATCACCAGGGTTCATTCCACCTGGTGTTGATGCAGAAGAGGAAAAGTTAGATAGTGGCAGTGAAGGAAGAAAAGAGACAAGGGAAAAGCAATTCGAAGAGAGTCGTGAGCAGTAGTCTAAGTCAAAAGGCAGGCGTAGGACGTAAGCTACGCCTGGCCTTTTGTCTAGGCCGATAATACAGGATGGCCAAAGAACACGTGGCTACTTCGATTAAACATTCTCCCGTTTATACATATGTGTTGATTGCCAAACCATTCAATACGTCCAAATGCGACAGTATGGTGTGTTTTGGTGCAAAATACTTCAACTGGGAGACCGATACGATGGTTATATTCAATGTCTTCAGTAGTAATCAAAGACCTTGTTTTCAGCTTATGAAGAATCATCTGATTATCATCTCCTTCTGTTTATGTCTGTTCGCTACTTAAGGGAAATAACTTATATTTTGAAAGCGCTTTCTATTATAAGTATAATGTAAGTTGACTAAATTTTCAATCAATTTAAAATAATTTCCTATTTGAAAATGAAAAAAGAAAGCCTTCAAAAAGGCTTTCGTCAAAGAGAGAAAAATAAGAGGTCATTTACAATTACTACTTTACCATTTGTGAGAAATAAAGTAAATCATTTATTTTGAATTTTCTATAATTAGAGCAACTAATGTTTTTGACTAGTTAGACTATCAATGATAGTTAAACTCGTATAATTTGGCATAATTCACATGCGAACTGTAATAAAGATAAGATAAGTGAAAAAAGCAGCACACCAACGTGGTTGGATGTGTTGTTTTTTTGTTTAGTCGACCGGAGATCTGTTCTTTGATCTATTGGTAGTAGAATATAAAAAAAGGAGCATCATTCGATGAGTCGTAAGTATCAACGAAAGTTACTGTATTTGGTGTTAGGATTTGGTGGCATTTACTTGTCTATGGATATTTTCCCTATGCCTGCAGAAATGACATCTTCGCACATTATTGCAACCTTGGTCTTTGAGCCCTTTCAATTGTTAGGGGCGGTGATTTGTTTTATTATTGGTTTTTTATCATTTGCTCGTTTGTTCCAATCATCGTTTGAACACCTTGTTCATTGTTACAATAGCAATCATCCTTTACAACCAATCGAGTTGTTTGCATTAGGAATGACATTGATAAGCTTTTTTGTTTTTTTTCTTATAAATGTTTGGGTTGCAATTCTAGCATTAATCACTGCGTTGTTCTATGGTATAATGGATGCTGATTTTAATGAGAAATCAGACCAAAAACACCAAAAGAAAGAGTCGAGTGATTAGGTAACGATAAACAAGAGAGCTGTAAGTGGGGGCATGTCGATGATTGTTTTAGTAGGCGTTTTGATCTTAAGTTTATGTTTATATATGTATCTGGAAGCACATCGCACTCATGTTGAAAAAAGGGAACTCTACCTTCCTGGGTTCCCACGATCTTTTGATGGGGTACGGCTTTTTTTTATAACTGACATTCATTTTCGAGCGGTTTCGGATCGAATAATCGAACAGATCAGAGGAACAGCAGACATTATTATTATCGGTGGGGATTTATTAGAAAAGAACGTTCCCTTTCAACGAGCTGAAGAAAACATAAAAAAATTACGTGCTATAGCCCCTGTTTATTTTGTATGGGGAAATAACGATTATGAAGCTGATTTTAGACGGTTAGATGTTATGTTAATGGAGCAAGGGGTTACGATCCTAGATAATACGGCGGTGACGTTTGAGCAGGAGGATGAAAAGCTGATTCTTGTCGGAGTAGACGATGTGGGACACCATCGCGATCGACTAGATTTAGCCTTAAAGGACAGTGAGAATGGTTACCGAATCCTAGTTAGTCATTATCCCGATATTATTGACAAAGTACCAACGGATGCAGGTATCGGTCTCGTGTTGAGTGGACACACACATGGTGGGCAAATTCGCTTTTTGGGGTTTGGTTTAAGAGAAAAAGGTGGCGTGAAGACTGTTGGAAGGATTGTCCAAGTCATCAGTAACGGGTTTGGGACAACTAGAGTTCCTTTCCGCTTAGGGGCGCGAGCTGAGACACATTTATTTACATTACGTGCGAAATCGCCCGAAACACGAGATAAGTAAAGCTCGTGTTTCCTAAGATTGATTGTAAAGCGAGGAGACGACGTGATGTCGACACAAACAGGTAAGTACAACATAAAGGCGATTGCGAATATGGTAGGCATTCAACCAGGAACGTTAAGGGCGTGGGAACGTCGCTATCAAGTCATTGAGCCGATTCGTAACGAGGTAGGTCACCGTTTGTATACGGATGAGCATGTGGAAACCTTGCGGTGGTTGGTCAATCAATTAAACAAGGGAATTACGATTGGACAAGCTGTTGAAATGCTCCAAGATCGGGCAATTGGACGTAAGGACACACAACAATACGATTTTGTTAACCAACTCACTGAGTATCTGCTTGATTCGTTGTTGTCTTTTGATGAGGAAAGGGCAAAGCATCTGTTGAACCAAGCCTTTGGTTTATATACAGTAGAGAAAGTGGTTTTTGATGTTATGAGACCGTTACTTGTAAATATTGGGGAATTGTGGAAGGATGAGCAGATTACGGTTGCACACGAGCATTTTGTGACTGGTTTTATACGAGCGAAACTTACATCACTTATTCAGAGCTGTTCAGTTAATACGAAATTGCCAAAGGCAGTTGCTGTTTGTAGCCCGCGCGAGCAACATGAACTTGGCTTGCTATTTTTCACCTTGTTCTTAAGACGTAAAGGGTTTGACGTCATTTATCTTGGTGTAGATGTTCCAGAACGTGCAATAAATGATGTGATTAAAGAGGTCGAACCTAATTATTTGTTTGTTTCTTGTTCAACAAAAGACGGTTTCCAAGAGACTTTAGATCTAATCCGGAAACTTAAGGTAACTTGTCCTGAAATGGAAATTGGTGTTGGTGGTCAAGGGGTTTGTGATAAACAAAGTAAAGAGCGACAGGATGTTTCTTATTTTGTTCTCGGAAGCGAGATAGAAGAGTGGGAAGGATGGCTAACATCTGGCTCTTAAAAGGGATGAATATCAACATTCATTGGTGATACAGATGGTTTCGTTTTACTTATAGATAAAAAAGCTTGTCTTTTATTAGTGAACATGTGTAAACTGATTTTTATAAGTGCATTTTTCGAACCATATCTCTTGTTTTCACATATCCTATACTATCAACATGTCGTGCGATGTGTATGTCTTTTCGTCAAAAAGGCGAAGGATCAATCGTACGTTGGGAGGGTCATATAGATGCGTTTGGAGCGTTTAACGTTAGATAAAATTAAAATTTTTTTGACATACGATGACCTTAATGAGCGCGGCATCACAAAAGAGGAACTATGGCAAGATGTTCCGAAAGTTCATGATTTGTTTCGAGATATGATGACTGAAGCAAGTGATGAGCTTGGGTTTATCGCAGATGGACCGATTGCTGTTGAAGTATTTTCTTTGCCGGCACAAGGGATGGTTGTAATCGTAACAAAAGGGACAGTAGAGAGTGAATTTGATGAAGAGTACGATGACGGCTTTATTGAAATGCAAGTCACACTTGATGAAAGTGATGAAGTCTTCTATGAATTTCAATCGATTGAAGATGTGATTGCTTTAGCCTCAAGGTTGTACCCGTTTGGTGTACTAGGTGGAACTCTGTATTCTTTCAACGATCAGTTTTATATCGCATTTGAGGATCTCGATATTCAACCAGATACGGAGCAAGCATTTATTGCTTTGCTTGCAGAGTTTGGAAGCCCTTCGACGATAACGACACACCGTGTCAGCGAATATGGAAAAAAATTAATGGAATATGACGCGATTTATAAGTTGTATCATACGTTTGTCAAAGATGACATGTCGTAGGGGCATATGAGTGTAACTGCATAGATAAAGCCTCGGGTTCGAGGCTTTGTTATTTTTTGTGAGAGAGTGACGAGTTATCTTGGCAGTAGGAACTATTAAAAACAGTGCTGAATCCAATGAAAGCAAGGGTTTTCTAGTCGGGTATCATCTTTTGCGACGTGCGAATAGAATGGTTATACATATTGTTTGTAGGAGTGGATCATGATTATGAAAATAGCAGTATTATACGGTGGGACCTCTGCGGAACGAGAAGTTTCATTATCAAGTGGAAAGGGCGTTATTAAGGCACTCGAGAATAACGGTCATGAAGTAGTTGGTATTGATTTTCACCCTGATCGTTTAGCTGATCTTGTGACATTAGCTGATGTAGATATTGTTTATATTGCCTTGCATGGGCGTTTTGGTGAAGATGGACGTATTCAAGGGTTTTTAGATATGCTCGGTGTTCCTTATGTTGGTTCGGGCGTACTTGGCTCTGCATTAGCGATGGATAAAGCAAAATCGAAAACATTTTTTGCGACGGCCGGTATTCGGACGGCGAAAGAAATGGTTGTTCATAAGTATAATTATGATCAGAACGTCTTTAAAAATTCATCATTACCTTATCCGGTTGTTGTAAAACCCAATCAAGAGGGTTCAACGATTGGACTTACGATTGCTCAAAACAATGGGGAGTTAACGAAAGGAATTGAAAATGCATTTCAATATGACGAAACGGTCCTCGTTGAAGAGTTTATCAAAGGGAAAGAGGTAACCGTTGCGGTGATGGGTGATAAAGGAAATGAACAATCTTTACCTGTAATCGAGATCGTTCCGAAGAATGCATATTATGACTATGAGTCCAAGTATGCACCAGGAATGAGTGAACACATCGTCCCTGCCCAGCTTGATGAGAAGGTAACGCAGCTATTGCAGCAACATGCTGTGCTTGCTCATCAAGCGCTTGGATGTGATATTTATTCAAGAGTCGATTTTATTATTCCAACAGATGGTTCAGAACCAGTGATCTTAGAAGTCAATACGTTACCGGGAATGACACCAACGAGTTTATACCCTGACGCTGCTCGAGAAATTGGATTGTCCTATGATGAGATGGTTGAAAAGCTTGTTCAACTGTCATTAAAAAAATAAAAGGAAGGTGATGGAGATGCTTCATCACCTTCCTTTTATTTGCGAGGTGTGAAAAGCAGCCCGAGGGTACGGTAGCTATGAAGAAATATCAATAGATAAGCTGATTCATACGCCAATCGATCAACTCGTCAGGTAGGTTATCGATAGTAGGGAATGCTTCATAGGAAGCTAATCAGCATCATCGAGTGTTTTGTAAGTAGAATAGTGGAAAATGTTGCTGACAGCGATTATAGTAGTAGGTAACGAGCAAGTCATTGATACATGAAAAATGATGAACGATATACACTAATTTAGAGGTGAAAATGATGGGAGAAAAAGATAAGCAGACAAACACGAATCGAGAACAAAAAGAAAATCGCGATGTGTTACTGTCAACGCAAACGGTCATTGGCAAGGCGCTTGAGAAGTTAGGGTATTCAAGTGAGGTCTTTGAATTAATGAAAGAACCGATGCGGATGTTGACTGTCCGAATTCCTGTACGTATGGATGACGGTTCAACGAAAATCTTTACAGGTTACCGAGCACAACATAATGATGCGGTTGGTCCGACCAAAGGTGGGGTTCGATTTCACCCTAACGTGACGGAAAAAGAGGTCAAAGCACTTTCTATTTGGATGAGCTTAAAGGCCGGTATCGTTGACCTGCCATATGGGGGCGGAAAAGGTGGAATAATTTGTGACCCAAGAGAGATGTCGTTTCGAGAGCTTGAACGATTAAGTCGTGGGTATGTAAGAGCGATTAGTCAAGTCGTTGGCCCGACAAAGGATATCCCGGCGCCAGATGTATTCACCAATTCTCAAATTATGGCTTGGATGTTTGATGAGTATAGCCGAATTCGTGAGTTTGATTCACCTGGTTTTATCACTGGGAAACCAGTTGTTCTCGGTGGTTCACATGGCCGTGAATCGGCGACTGCAAAGGGAGTAACGATTTGTATTCGTGAAGCTGCTAAGAAAAAGGGAATTGATATAAACGGTGCGCGCGTAGTCATTCAAGGGTTCGGGAATGCAGGAAGTTTTCTTGCTAAATTTATGCATGATTCTGGTGCAAAGGTGATTGCTATTTCTGATGCGTACGGTGCCCTGTATGATCCCGAAGGGTTAGATATTGATTATTTATTGGATCGTCGTGACAGCTTTGGAACGGTAACGAAGCTCTTTAAAAATACGATCTCCAATCAAGAACTGTTAGAGTTAGATTGTGACATTCTCGTTCCAGCTGCGATTGAAAACCAGATTACAGAAGATAATGCAGATAAAATAAAAGCAAAAATCGTTGTAGAAGCAGCGAATGGTCCAACAACGATTGAAGGTACGAGAGTGTTAACAGAAAACGACGTATTACTCGTTCCAGACGTCCTTGCCAGTGCTGGTGGAGTGACCGTTTCTTACTTTGAATGGGTTCAAAACAATCAAGGGTACTATTGGACAGAAGAAGAGGTCGAGGCTAAACTTGAACATGTTATGGTTCAGTCATTCGATAACATCTATAAATTGGCGCGGCGGCGAAAAGTTGATATGAGATTAGCTGCTTATATGGTCGGTGTACGTAAAATGGCAGAAGCATCACGATTTAGAGGTTGGATTTAATGAACAAGCCCCCCGTCAAAACATCGGTGTGGGGGCTTTTACTTTGAGAAAAAGGGGAGTGATTAACATGGAAAAGGAACAAGTTATTATTATTGGTGGTGGACCCTGTGGGTTAGCTGCTGCAATCGCATTAATTGAAAAAGGTTATGACCCGTTAGTGATTGAAAAGGAAAACGTCGTTCACTCAATTTATCGATATCCAACGCATCAAACATTCTTTAGTTCAAGTGATAAACTTGAGATTGGGGGAGTTCCATTTATAACGGTTGATCGTAAGCCGAGACGAAATCAAGCCCTTTCCTATTATCGAGAGGTTGTCAAACGTAAGCAAATAAGAGTACATACATTTGAAATAGTAGAAAAAGTGTCAAAGCAGGAGCAGGGAACGTTTCGTGTTCAGACAATGAAGGGTAATCAAACCACGAAACTATACGAAGCATCTTATGTAATTATCGCAACTGGATACTATGATCACCCGAATCTTATGGGCGTACCAGGTGAAGAATTAGACCATGTGCATCATTACTTTAAAGAGGCTCACCCATTCTTTGATAAAGATGTTGTCGTGATTGGAGGTAAAAATTCGGCCGTTGATGCCACGTTAGAGCTTGAAAAGGTAGGTGCTAGAGTCACTGTACTCTATCGAGGGAGTGATTATTCAAGTAGCGTAAAGCCATGGATTCTTCCTGAATTTGTATCGTTAATCAATCATGAGAAGGTAGACATGCAATTTGAAGCGGAAGTCAAAGAAATTACTTCCACGGACGTCATTTATGAACAGAACGGTAAAGAGCACAAGGCAAAGGCTGATTTTGTATTTGCTATGACAGGGTATCACCCTGACCATTCTTTTCTGAGTGCGATGGGCGTACACATTGATCCGGGGAGCGGTAGGCCAGCTTTTGATGCGGAAACGATGGAAACGAATGTAGCTGGTATCTTTATTGCAGGAGTGATCGCAGCTGGGAATAATGCGAATGAAATCTTTATTGAGAATGGGCGTTTTCATGGTGATCTTATTGCAGCAGAAATTGCAAACCGAGCAGCATTGAAGAGCTAAAGATGTGCAAGCATATTTAGCATATTGTTTTTGAAAGGGGGAATCCTCAGAGGTGAACTGAACCTACTTGAGGACTCCCCTTTTAATTATGTTAAGAATAGTTCTTGAAGTTTGTTTCGATCTGACGTTACTTCAAGTGCGATCATTAATTTAATTCTCGCTTTTTGACCATTTAAACCATTTGTGAAAATAATCCCAAGCTCTTTTAGGTGTCGTCCACCGCCACTATAACTATACGTATCTTGAACGATACCTCCAAAAGAACGAGAAACGAGAACAATTGGAATGTGGTGTTTGATCAGTTTCTCTAAACCCGGAACGATGCCTGGGGGAACATTTCCTTGTCCGAATGCCTCGATGACAAGTCCATCCATCGAAGTTGTTAAAATTGCATCAAGTAGGCTAGGGTCCATACCAGCATAACATTTTATTAATACAATATTTTTTGTTAATGTTGAAACGTCATAGCGTTCTCGTTTCGAAGGGACATGATGAAAATCAACATCGCGTCTTGTGACAATTCCAATCGGCCCATATTGAGGGCTTTGAAATGTAGCAATATTGCTCGTGTGCGTTTTTGTTACATTTTTTGCAGTGTGAATCTCATCATTAAGAACGACAAGAACGCCTTTGCCATGTGCTGCATCACTTGCTGCTGTTCGGACAGAAGAAATTAAATTATAAGGCCCATCCGCACCAAGTTCATTACTGGATCGCATCGCACCAGTAACAACGACTGGAACATCAGTATCAAGTAATAGGTCCAGTAAATATGCTGTTTCTTCGAGTGTATCTGTTCCGTGTGTAATGACAACGCCCTCAAAGTATTCCGTCTTGATACGGCGCTCAATTCGTTTAGACAATTCCAACATATGTTGTGGTGTGATGTGTGGCGAAGGCAAATGTAGAAAATCATCAACGATCACGGAGGCAATTTTTGAAAGTGATTCAATTGTTGAATATAATGGATTTGAGACACTAGGGCCGACGGTACCTGTTTGTTCATCTTCATGCATCGCGATCGTACCGCCTGTATGTAAAAGTAATATCTTTTTCATAACTGCTTCACCTCATTTAATGTAGGCTTTCATAACCAAACTATGGTTTCTTAAATAAAAGTAACATGTTACGATGAAAAAAAACAGAGGGGAATGGAAGGCTGTTGTTTGCAGTTATATCTGCTGGAATTGCACCGGGCATCGCTTTGTTGTGTTATTTTTATCTCAAAGATGACTATGAGCGTACAACGATTGCAATGGTGACTCGAAATTTTGTTTATGGCTCGCTTATAGTGTTTCCGGTGATGGTCCTACAGTATGCTTTTGAAGCGGAAGGGTATCTACTAGATGCATTTAGCCATGCATTTATACGCGCTGGGCTCATTGAAGAATTTTTTAAATGGTTCCTGCTATTTTTTCTATCGTATAAACACGCAAGATTTAACGAACATTATGATGGAATCGTATTTGGAGCTGCTATATCATTAGGGTTTGCAACGGTTGAAAATATTTTATACTTAATTGCTTATGGGATAGAAGGGGCGATTGGACGGGCGTTTTTTCCTGTATCGAGTCATGCATTATTTGGTGTGATTATGGGATATTATTTAGGTAAAGCAAGTGTTTCGTCTTCCAAAACCTTCATCTGGGTTTTCCTCTCTTTGACACTTCCAGTTGTATTGCATGGGCTATATGATTTTATGTTACTTGCAGCTAATCAATACGTGAAGTTATTAATTGTACCGTTTATGTTTTTCTTATGGTGGTTAGCCTTACAAAAAGTAAAAAGGGCTAATCTGAGTCAACGCACAAAGGATTTGCCGATAGATAAGGAGTGATACTGTGCCAGATAAGCGTTTTCGTATTGTCATTCGTTGTTCAAAATGTGGGGAAAAATATATACTTAGGGGTCGCCAGAATAAAGAAGGCGGCTATGATACTGGATTCAAACGATGTATTTGTGGGAATGAGGAGCAGCTTCGCGTTGAAGCTTCACCTGAATAAAGGTGTCGTGACAAAACTAGTTAAACTATTGGCAATTGTTCGAGGCTAGGACAAAAGGTAAAAACCAACTCCTTTTGTCGTAGTCTTTTTTTGTGGAAAAGGGGCGGAGATGGGAGTGTGAGGGAGAATGCACTGATGAGTAGAAGGTGGTTCAAGGAGTTGGCGCTGAGAAAAGAAGGTTGTTTAAACGATAAAAGAGTAACAGGTGAACCTGAAATTATAAGCGGTTGCTTTTTATATAAGAGTGTCCATGAAATCGTTTTCTTTTAAAGGAGATTTGTAAACTTTATAAAAATTATAAAAATACTCTTGTATTCCCTACTGTTTTGCTGTATTTTAAACTAATAAGCTGAATATTTACTATTTATATATTATTAATAAAGTTCTTATCAAGAGAGACGGAGGGAATGGCCCGAAGAAGTCTCAGCAACCAGCCGCTAGTTATTGGTCAGGTGCTAAATCCATCAAGCGATGTGTGCTTGAAAGATAAGAAGAAGTTGAGACTACAAAACCTTCTTCTTATCATGAAGAAGGTTTTTATTATACCCTGATAATTAGTAGTGGTTGAAGTACTGGTTTGTAAAAGGAGGAAAACAGGATGAATAGAAAGCAACTTGAAACAACATTGGTACAAATTGGTAACCGAACGGATGAGAGGACAGGTGCCGTTAATACACCTATTTACCTATCAACGGCTTATCGGCACGCGGGAATTGGGCAGTCCACTGGCTATGATTATGCAAGAACTGGAAATCCAACGCGTGAAGTGTTGGAAAATGCGATTGCTGAACTTGAAGGTGGTGACCAAGGTTTTGCCTGTAGTTCGGGGATGGCTGCGATTCAAACTGTGTTATCATTGTTTGAACAGGGTGATGAGATTCTCGCTTCACAAGATTTGTATGGTGGAACCTATCGGTTGTTTGAACAAGGGTGGACGAAATGGGGACTAACGTTTACATTTAGTGACCCACGAAACCTTGAGCAATTCGAACAACAAATAACCGATAAGACAAAAGCAATCTTTATTGAGACACCAACCAATCCATTAATGCAAGAAGCAGATCTCGGTGCCCTAAATCAACTGGCAAAAAAGCATGATTTACTGTTTATTGTAGATAACACCTTTTATACGCCGCTGTTACAACAACCCATTCGTGAAGGGGCAGATATTGTTATCCATAGTGCGTCAAAGTATTTAGGTGGTCATAATGATTTGATTGCAGGCTTAATCGTTGCGAAGGGGAAAGAATTGTGTGAACAGCTTTTCTTATACCATAATGGAATTGGCGCAACTTTGGGTTCTTTTGATTCTTGGTTACTCATTCGTGGTATGAAAACACTTGCGTTACGCATGGACCAACATGAACGTAACGCGACAAAGGTTGTTGAATATTTAAGTAATCACCCTTGTGTCGATGAGGTTTTATATCCGGGACGAGGTGGGATGATTTCATTTCGAATTATAAGTGAAAACTGGGTGGATCCATTTTTACAACAATTAAAGCTGATTACATTTGCAGAAAGTCTAGGTGGTGTTGAGAGTTTACTCACATATCCTGCCACACAAACCCATGCGGATATTCCTGAGGATGTTCGGGTCGCAAATGGGGTTTGTAATCGGTTGTTACGGTTTTCAGTTGGAGTGGAGTATGTTGAGGATTTAATTCAAGATTTAGAGCAAGCTTTTCGCTATGCCAAAGAGCATGAACAAATTTAATTAGAAATCGGGGGACGAGGACAATGAGTCAAGATACGTATAGTTTTCAAACAAAATTGCTACATAACGATCATAAAGTTGATCAACAAACAGGAGCAGTGAGTGTACCGATTCAGCACGCGTCTACGTTTCATCAATTTGACTTTGAGACATTTGGTAATTACGATTACGGACGATCAGGGAACCCAACAAGAGAAGCGTTAGAGGAAACGATTGCCGAGTTAGAAGGTGGTTGTAGGGGATTTGCATTTTCATCTGGGATGGCGGCGATATCAACGTCATTTATGTTACTATCAAAGGGAGATCATGTCGTCTTAACAAAAGACGTCTATGGTGGAACGTTTCGTCTAGTAACAGAAGTTTTGACGCGGTTAGGTATTGATCATACGTTTGTTGATATGACAGATGTAGAGGAAGTAAAAGAAAATATCCAACCGAACACAAGATTACTCTATATCGAAACGCCATCAAATCCGACATTGAAAATTACAGATATCCGCGCAATAGTAAGCTTAGCAAAGCAGAACAATTGCCTAACGTTTTTAGATAATACGTTTTTAACACCAGCTCTTCAAAAGCCATTGGAACTTGGCATAGACGTAGTTTTACATAGTGCTACGAAGTTTATTGGCGGACATAGTGATGTCATTGCAGGCTTAGCTGTTGTCAGTGACCAAGAACTAGCGGATCAGCTTGCATTTTTACAAAACTCGTTTGGGGCAATATTAGGTGTTCAAGATTGCTGGCTTGTCTTAAGAGGGTTAAAAACGTTACATGTGCGAATGGAGCACTCGTCAAAGGCTGCTCATCAAATCGCTACGTGGTTAAGTGAGGTTCCTGAAGTTGAAGAGGTCTATTATCCAGGGTTAGAAAGCCATCGTGGTCATGACATTCAAGCGAACCAAGCACAGGGGTATGGTGCAGTCCTGTCCTTCCGTTTGCGAGATCGTGAAGCGGTTAAACAGTTTGTTGCGAATGCAAAAATTCCAGTATTTGCTGTCAGTTTAGGAGCTGTTGAATCGATTTTATCGTATCCGGCAACGATGTCGCATGCGGCGATGCCAAAAGATGAACGTGAAAAGCGAGGAATTAGTGATGGTTTACTCCGTTTATCGGTCGGGTTGGAGAAGCCGGAGGATCTTATCGCTGATTTTGAGCAAGCTTTTAACCAGATTCGTCAGAATGTTACGCCATCTTAAGTGCTATAACGAGTGGAAGGAAGGGGAAACATGAACTTATTAAAAGACCTACAAGAAAAAATACTGATCGGGGATGGAGCCATGGGGACTCTCCTTTATCATCAAGGTGTGGATCGTTGCTATGAAGAGTTGAACCTTTCAAATCCTGAACGAATAGCAGATATCCATCAATCTTATCTTGATGCAGGTGCTCAAGTGCTACAAACCAATTCGTATGCAGCTAACGAATTGAAATTATCACGGTATGGGCTTGAAGATCAGGTTAGTAAAATCAATAAAGCAGCGGTTGCAGTTGCCAAGCAAGTAGCAGGCAAAGATGCTTATGTATTGGGGACAATTGGTGGCGTTCGTGGGATCCAGAAAAAAGACGTTTCCATGCAAGATGTGACAAACAGTTTTTATCAACAGTTTTCAGTATTAGCAGAAGAGCGTGTCGATGGTTTATTGCTTGAAACGTATTATGATTTTGAAGAGATAAAAACGGTTTTAAAGTTAGCTCGCAATTACACCGACATGCCGATTATTGCGCAAGTATCATTAGGTGAAGTGGGTGTGTTACATGGTGGTATGAATGTGGCAGATGCGCTATCTGAATTGGCACAACTAGGTGCGAATGTCGTCGGAATCAACTGCCATATGGGACCATACCATACAATTCGTTCATTAGAAGAGGTCCCTCTCTTTGACCATGCTTATCTATCTGCCTACCCTAATGCTAGTTTGCCAGATTATCGCGATGGTCGATTTGTTTATCAATCAAATCCAAGTTATTTTGCAGATAGTGCTCTTCGCTTAAGAGAGCAAGGTGTACGTTTACTTGGTGGATGCTGTGGAACAACTCCTGAACACATTGCAGCTATGGCTAATGCGGTGAATGGGTTAACACCTGTTAATACAAAAGTAGTTAAAAGTGAGGGAGTGCGCGAAAAAATAACGACAATCGAACCACAACGAGAAGAAGCGATTCATGAGGTTGTATCAAGAAGAAAATCAGTGATTGTAGAATTAGATCCGCCCAAAAAATTAACGAGTATTGATAAATTTCTCGAAGGGGCAAAACAGCTAAAGATCTCCGGGGTAGATGCAATAACCATGGCAGATAATTCATTAGCATCACCGCGTATTGATAACATGGCATTAGGCTCTATTCTTAAAAATGATCTACAAACACGTCCACTCGTCCATGTGACGTGCCGCGATCGAAATTTAATTGGTTTACAATCACATTTAATGGGGTTGCATACGTTAGGCATTAATCAATTGTTAGCTGTTACTGGAGATCCAACGAAGGTGGGGGACTTTCCAGGAGCTAGTTCGGTTTATGATCTCTCATCATTTGATCTGATTCGTATGATTAAACAGCTGAACGAGGGGATATCGTTTTCGGGGAAAGCACTCGGTGAAAAAACAAACTTCTCGGTAGCCGCAGCTTTTAATCCCAATGTTCGTCATCTGGAGCGAGCGGTAAAAAGGCTTGAAAAGAAAATAGATTGTGGAGCAGATTATTTTATGAGTCAGCCGATATACAGTAAGGAGCAGATTGTTGAAGTCTATGAAGCGACTAAGCATTTATCGAAGCCGATCTATATCGGGATCATGCCGCTTACGGGCTACCGCAATGCTGAATTTCTTCACAATGAAGTTCCTGGCATCAAGTTAACTGACGATATCCGCGAACGGATGGCCTCGCATGGCGAAGACCGTGAAGCAGCCCAACAAGAAGGGATTGCAATAGCGAAGGATTTAATTGATACGGCTTATGAGTATTTTAATGGCATTTATTTGATCACGCCATTTTTACGTTATGAAATGACTGTCACGTTAACCAACTACGTTCAACAAAAAGATATAGTAAATAACCAATTTGTGCAGTAGGCAATCATCTGAGGGTATGAGTTGGTGCATATAATCATTTGCTTTAAGAGAAGAAAGGAAAGGTCGCAAAATGGCAATCAAACGATTTGAACAGCAATTAAAAAAGAAAATACTCGTTTTAGATGGTGCGATGGGTACCATGCTGCAACAAGCGGATTTAAGTCCCGTTGACTTTGGTGGAGAGGAATATGACGGATGTAATGAATATTTGAATATAACGGCACCGGAAGTGATCGAAAAAATTCACTATGATTACCTTGACGCCGGGGCAGACCTTATTGAAACGAATACATTCGGGGCAACGAGTATTGTATTAGCGGATTATGATTTACAAGATCATGCTAAAGAAATCAACATCGCTTCCGCTCAAATTGCGAGAAAAGTGGCGGATCAGTTTTCTACAGAGGAGTGGCCTCGTTTCGTAGCGGGAGCAATGGGGCCAACGACTAAATCTCTATCAGTCACAGGTGGGGCGACATTTGAGCAGTTAGTGGACGCCTATGAAGAGCAAGCGGAAGCTTTGATCGAAGGTGAAGTCGATGTTCTTCTCCTTGAAACGAGTCAAGACATGCGAAATGTTAAGGCTGCTTATATTGGGATTGATCGAGTCTTTAAACGCCTAGCGGTGACTTTACCGATTATTGTTTCTGGAACGATTGAGCCGATGGGGACGACGCTAGCCGGACAAAATATTGAGGCGTTTTATCTATCGCTTGAACATATGAAACCGACAGTAGTAGGCCTCAACTGTGCAACTGGACCTGAATTTATGCGTGATCATGTTCGTTCTTTGTCAGAATTGGCAACAACCTATGTTAGCTGTTATCCGAATGCGGGCCTTCCAGATGAAGAGGGTCATTACCATGAGTCACCAGAATCATTAGCGACAAAGCTTGTAGCTTTTGCCGAGAAAGGCTGGTTAAACCTTGTCGGTGGATGTTGTGGAACAACGCCAGAACACATTAAGGCGATTGTTGAAGCATTTAAGGACCAACAGCCACGTCAACTTAATGATGAACATCCTCATGCGGTATCAGGGATTGAACCGCTCGTCTATGACGACAGTATGCGTCCGTTATTCGTTGGTGAGCGTACGAACGTAATCGGCTCAAGAAAATTCAAGAGATTGATCGCTGAAGGGAAGTATGAAGAGGCTTCCGAAATTGCTCGAGCTCAAGTGAAGCGAGGGGCTCACGTGATTGATATTTGTTTAGCTGATCCTGACCGTGATGAATTGAGTGACATGGAAGAGTTTTTGAAGTTTGTCATCAATAAAGTGAAGGTCCCACTTATGATAGATACGACGGATGAAGTGGTATTAGAGCGCGCCTTGTCATATTCACAAGGAAAAGCAATTATTAATTCCATTAACCTTGAAGATGGAGAGGAGCGCTTTGAGAAAATAGCGCCAATTATCCATAAATATGGTGCTGCGGTTGTCGTTGGGACGATTGATGAAGAGGGAATGGCAGTAACAGCCAAGCGTAAACTTGAAGTGGCTAAGCGTTCATATGACTTACTTGTCCATAAATATAAGATTGAGCCAAGTGATATTATCTTTGATCCACTTGTATTCCCAGTTGGGACAGGTGATGAGCAATATATCGGTTCAGCACAGGCGACGGTTGATGGTATTCGTATGATTAAAGAAGAATTGCCCGAATGTTTAACGATTTTAGGAGTTAGTAATGTTTCTTTCGGTCTACCTCCTGTCGGTCGTGAAGTATTAAATGCAGTATATTTGTATCATTGTACACAGGCTGGTTTGGATTATGCGATTGTAAATACGGAGAAGTTAGAGCGTTATCCTTCCATTTCTGATGATGAAAAAGAAATGGCAAGAACACTATTATTTGAAACGACAGATGAATCACTAGCAACGTTTACAGCGTTTTATCGTGGTAAAAAGGCTACAGACAAAGTTGTGAAAACGAACCTTACGTTAGAGGAACGACTCGCTAATTACATTGTTGAAGGTACAAAAGAAGGTCTGATCAAAGATTTAGATATAGCGCTAGAGAGCTATGATGATCCACTTAAGATCATCAACGGACCACTCATGAATGGTATGGATGAAGTTGGGCGCTTGTTTAATAACAATGAATTGATTGTTGCTGAAGTTCTTCAAAGTGCAGAAGTGATGAAGGCATCCGTTGCTCACCTTGAGCCGCACATGGAGAAAAAAGAAAATGATGACGGTAAAGGAAAAATCTTATTAGCGACGGTCAAAGGTGATGTCCATGATATCGGTAAGAACCTTGTAGAAATCATTTTAAGTAACAATGGCTTTAAAATTGTCAATCTAGGAATTAAAGTAACTTCTAATGAACTACTTGAAGCGATCGACCGTGAAAAACCAGACGCGATTGGTTTATCTGGATTATTAGTTAAGTCAGCACAGCAAATGGTATTAACAGCTCAAGATTTAAAACAACAGAAAGTGTCGATTCCAATCCTTGTTGGTGGGGCAGCGTTAACACGTAAATTCACAGACACGAAGATTGCTGCGGAATATGATGGTGTTGTTGCTTACGCGAAGGATGCCATGAATGGCCTTGAAATTGCCAACCGAATTTTAAGTCCGGAAGAGCGAGAGAAGTTCATGACTGAATTAAAACATAAGCAGGAAAGCCAACTTGAGCGGTCAGTTGATCAGGTTGAACGAGGGGGCGCGGCATCAACAGCTGTGTTGACAAGATCAAATGTTTCAACAAGCGTTCCTGTCTTTACACCGCAAGATTTAAAACCACATGTCCTGCGCAACTATAAAATTAGCCATATTGAACCGTATATTAACTTACAAATGCTAATGGGGAAACATTTAGGTCTTCAAGGGAAAGTGAGTCGTTTGTTAGATGAAGGTAATGAAAAGGCGCTTAACCTCAAGGAAAAGATAGATGAGTTAATTCAGGATGCTAAACAAAACGGTACGATTGAGGCTAATGGGATGTATCAATTTTTCCCGGCACAATCGGATGGGAATGATATTATCATCTATGATCCGGTTGATAAGCAAACGGAAATTGAACGATTTACGTTCCCGCGTCAGCCTGTAGAGCCGCACTTGTGTCTTGCTGATTATCTTCGCCCAGTTACTAGTGGTGAACTTGATTATGTTGGATTTTTAGCAGTGACAGCAGGAAAAGGCATTCGCGATCTAGCAACAAAAGCAAAGGATGATGGTGATTACTTATACAGCCATCTCATTCAAGCAACTGCATTGGAAACTGCTGAAGCGTTTGCTGAACGTGTTCACCATTTAATGAGAGATCAATGGGGGTTCCCAGATTCACCAGATTTTACGATGCAAGAACGCTTTGCGGCTAAGTATCAAGGAGTTCGTGTATCATATGGTTATCCTGCTTGTCCGAACCTTGAGGACCAAGCGAAGTTATTTAAATTGCTACAGCCAGAACAGATTGGCATTCAGCTAACTGATGAATTCATGATGGAGCCCGAGGCAAGTGTCACAGCAATGGTATTTGCCCATCCAGAAGGTAGGTATTTTAATGTTAACTAAATAAGTTATAAAAGAACAGCTTTGTTGAGCTGTTCTTTTTTACGATGGTTTATAAATTGTTCTAAAGTAAATGACTATTTTGTATAAATTTTGATTGCTAACAAACACTATCCATACCAACAAAAACAAAAGGTGGAAAAAAGCATTTTACTTTTTCAAAAAGGAGGTCCATACAACATGAGTAAAAATTTATCAACTTGGAAATACCCCTTTATTTTAGGATTGGTTTTATTACAATTTGTCTTTGTCCCACAAGATGCTTCTGCATTTTCTGATCAAATCATTCAACGGGGGGCTACAGGAGAGGATGTAGTAGAGTTACAAGCAAGGCTGCAATATATTGGCTTTTATGAAGGTGACATTGATGGCGTGTTTGATTGGAGCACATATTGGTCGGTTCGTAAGTTTCAAGAGGAATTTGGATTAGAGCAAGTTGATGGACTCGTAGGTCCAAAAATGAAAGATATGCTTGAAAGAGCGACGAATTTTGATAAGCAATTCGTACATAATGCTCTAAAAGAAGGGCGTAAATTCACCCATTATGGTGGCGTTGACAACAACATTCAGCAAGGACCAAAAGGAAGCCGTACAAAAAAGCAACAACAGCAAGCGGAGCAACAACAGCAAGCGGAGCAACAACAGCAAGCGGAGCAACAACAGCAAGCGGAGCAACAACAGCAAGCGGAGCAACAACAGCAAGCGGAGCAACAACAGCAAGCGGAGCAACAACAGCAAGCGGAGCAACAACAGCAAGCGGAGCAACAACAGCAAGCAGAGCAGCAACAGCCAACACCAACACCTGAGCCTGAAGGGGAACCTGTACCGACTGAGGAGGATCCTCAAGCTCAAGGTGACGATGTATCTGTTGAAAAAGCAATGAATGTCCCAGATGGCTATTCAGATAATGACCTACAATTAATGGCTCAAGCGGTTTATGCTGAAGCAAAAGGTGAACCATATATTGGGAAAGTTGCCGTGGCAGCAGTTATTATTAACCGTGTAAATAGCCCAGATTTCCCTAATACACCTTCAGAAGTGATTTATGAACCACGAGCATTTGAACCAGTGGCTAATGGTGAAATCTATAATGAACCAGATGAGGATGCAAGAAGAGCAGTATTAGATGCAGTGAATGGACAGGATCCTACTGGACACGCATTATACTTCTTTAACCCAGCAACCGCAAGATCACCATGGGTGTGGTCTAGACCACAGATAAAAACAATAGGAAAGCATGTCTTTGCTAAATAGGTTGGAGGTGATGTAAATGATTCGAAATATTATAATAGGAGCATTAGTATTAGGGATTATTGGAACAGGATATTGGGGCTATACAGAGCAACAGCAAAATGCAATTCATGCAAACAATGTCGAAGGCAGTTATCAACGTGCTTATCACTCGCTCGTTTACCATCTAGATCAATTAGAAAATGACTTGGGAACAGTATTGGCAATGAATACGAAGCGCCACATTTCACCTAAACTGGCTGATATTTGGAGAGTAACGTCCCTAGCACAAAGTGAAATTGGCCAACTTCCGCTCGGGATGATGGAGATTAATGAAGCGGAAAAATTCCTGCATGATGTAGGGACGTTTAGTTACAAAACAGCGGTGCGAGATTTAGAAGAAGAGCCATTAACAGAGGACGAATATAACACTATCGAACATTTGTATGATATGTCTAAAGATATTCAGAATGAGTTAAGGCAGGCCCAAGCTTCATTATTAAAACATAATATGCGTTGGCTGGACATCGAGTCGGAGTTTCAATCATTAGATGAGCCTTTAGATAATACGGTTGTAAATGGCTTTGATCATGTTAATAACATGGTCAAAGGCTATAGTGAAACGGATTGGGGCGCTGGGTTGTCACAAATGGATGTGTTTAATGATGAAGATCTTGCCGAAAAATTGAACGGTGATGAAATCAGTGAAAGTGAAGCAAAAGAAAAGGCGCTAGCATTCATCGGAATAGAGGAAAATGTAGATGTCCAAGTAGCTGAAACGGGAGAAGGGTTAGCCTATCAAGCCTATAGCTTAACGATAGATGATCCAGATCATGAAACAAATTATTATATGGATATCACAAAACATGGTGGTCATGTGCTATGGTTTTTACAGCACAGGGATATAGCAGAGCAAAATATCAGTTTAAATGAAGCATCAGAAAAAGCAAAGGAACACTTGGAGGGAAATGGTATTGAGGGGATGCAACTTGTAGATGGTAAGCAGTATGATTCCATTGGTGTATTTGAGTTTGCCTATTTAATTGACAATGTTCGAGTATACGCTGATTCGATCGTAATTGAGGTAGCGTTAGATGACGGTGAAGTCATTGGCTATGAAGCAGAAGATTATTTGTTAAATCACCAAGAGAGAGAGTTAGATCAACCAGAGCTTACGAAAGAAGAAGCAAGAGAATATTTAAATGGAAATCTCGAGGTTATGGAAGATCACCTTGCTATTATAATCAACGATCTAGGTGATGAGGTACTTTGCTATGAATTCTATGGTGTCATTAACAATGATACGTATCGTATCTTTATTAATGCGCAAGATGGTAACGAAGAGCATGTTGAAAAACTACAAAATGCAGAACCGGTTTATGAGACCACTTAAATCTGAAAAAGAAGGAGCCACTTAGGCTTCTTCTTTTCGATATTTCGTGAGATAATAGAAAGGGATACATTCATAGTTGGATAGGAAGATGGCTATATAAAAGAGAGAAAATGAGAAGCATAAAATGGGAGGAAGTTTTTTAATTGATCGCAATTGGAGATACGATTTTTCTTGATTTAAAAGAGGATGGAAAACGTTTTAAATGTCGGCTGGTGGATCAAATTCACGATATCTTTGTCATTGATATTCCAATCAATGAAAAGACAAATAAACCTGGTTTCTTTTATGATGGTACACAATTTGTCGCATGGTTTATCGGTAGCGATCAGGCCGTGTACTCATTTGACACTGAAATTCGAGGACGCAAAAAAGGGAATATTCCGATGTTGCTGCTAAAAAACCCAGGTAAAGAAAATTACCTTCGCATACAACGAAGAAATTATGTGCGAGTGGAGACGTCAATTGATGTCGCTGTTCACCCTTTCAAACATGAGTTTCCACCATTTGTAACGACATCACTTGATTTGAGTGGGGGTGGAATTGCAATACTATTGCCAAAGAACCACACGGTCAAGGCTGGTACGAACATTCATTGTTTGCTCGTTTTACACATGCAATCTGGGGACATTCATTATATTAAAACTGAGTGTAGGGTGATTCGAATTATTGAACAACACGCGTTACGAGAGCGTGCATCACTCCAATTCATAAATATTTCAGATCATGACCGACAAAAAGCTATCCGCTATTGTTTTGAACGCCAATTGTTTTTGAAGCATAAAAAGGGGCTTTAGAAAATGAAAGTGGAATCTAATTGATAGCGTTTGGAATTTTTAGTAAAGAATAGTAACATTGGATGAAATTACGTACGAATAATTAGACCAAATTTCACGAATATGATATGATATTGATTGAATTATTAGATTTTGAAACTTCCAAATAGGTACGTTTTAAAATGAGTTTGAACTACATACGAGGTGTCATATGAATCAACATATTAACGTAGCCATTGACGGACCTGCTGGTGCAGGTAAGAGTACAGTAGCGAAATTGGTGGCCAAAAATCTATCATATATTTACATTGATACAGGTGCTATGTATCGAGCACTAACTTATTGTGCTCTTGATCGCGATGTTGATCTAGAGGATGAATCAACTTTAAGTGACTTGCTTGATAAGATCGACATCACGCTAACTGCGAGTGAAGGTGAGACTAATGTTCTCGTTAATCAAAAGGATGTCACAAATGATATTCGCACCGCTGAAGTGACAAATGCTGTTTCAGTTGTCTCTAGTCATAAGCGAGTCCGTGAAGAGATGGTGCGCAGGCAACAAAAGCTCGCTCAAGGTGGTGGGACAGTACTTGATGGTAGGGATATTGGTACTCATGTGTTGCCGGATGCTGAGGTTAAGGTTTTTCTAACTGCTTCGGTAAGCGAACGAGCGAAGCGGCGTCATCAAGAGAACCTTGCTAAAGGGTATCCATCAAATTTAGATCAGCTAATGGAAGAAATTAAGCTTCGTGATGAGAGAGATTCAAACCGTGAGTTTGCTCCCTTGAAAAAGGCAACTGATGCAGTTGAGATAGATTCAACATCGTTGACGATTGATGAGGTTGTCGATTCCATTCTGAACTTGGTAAAAGAGAGGAATTAGACGAAATGGATCTATATACATTTGGAAAGAACCTTTTTAAATCATATTTTTCGGTTTTTTACCGTATTGAAGTTATTGGAGCTGACAACCTTCCAAAAGACGGCGGCATTTTGTTGTGTTCAAACCATATCAACAATTTGGACCCGCCACTAGTTGGCGCATGTGCCCCTCGTCGTGTACATTTTATGGCAAAGGCGGAGTTGTTTAATGTACCATTATTAAAACATGCGCTTCCTAGAGTAGGGGCTTTTCCGGTAAAAAGAGGGATGAGTGATAAACAAGCACTAAGGTCGGGATTATCCATCTTGAAAGAAAATAAAGTGCTTGGTTTATTTCCAGAAGGAACGAGGAGCAAAAACGGAGAATTAGGAAAAGGATTAGCTGGTGCTGGATTTTTTGCATTAAGAACAGATGCTTATATTGTTCCTTGTGCAATTATTGGTCCGTATAAACTTTTTAATAAAGTGAAGATCATTTATGGAGAACCAATTGATTTTACGGAGTTCCGTGAGCAAAAGAAATCAGTCGAAGAAGCAACAGAATATATTATGAACTCGATAAAATCATTAATTGATCAGCATTCAAACGATTAACTGTCATTGCTAGTTTAAATCAATGGTTAAATTTCTTTCGCTACCGTGAAAGATAATTTATAAATATTAGTAAATGCTCCCGAACAACGGGTATAGAAGGAGGCAAATGTCAATGGTTGAAGAAATGAATAACGAAATGGCAGAAATGAATTCCTTTACTGTCGGGGAAGTTGTAACAGGGAAGGTTACAAAAGTTGAAGATAAACAAGCTTTTGTTGATGTTGGTTTTAAAGTTGATGGGATTGTTCCAATTAGTGAACTTTCAAGTTTACATGTAGAAAAAGTAAGTGATGTTATTTCTGAAGGAGATGAGCTTGAACTTAAAGTGACCAAAGTTGATGACGATGAATTAATCTTATCAAAACGTGCCGTTCAAGCAGAGAAAGCATGGCAAGAGTTAGAACAAAAATTCGAATCTGGTGAAGTGATTGAAGCAGAAGTAGCCGATGTTGTCAAAGGTGGTTTAGTTGTAGACCTAGGTGTACGCGGCTTTATCCCTGCATCTCTCGTTGAGCGTCACTACGTCGAAGACTTTTCAGATTATAAAGGGCGTCAGCTGCGTCTGAAAGTCGTTGAGATCGAGCCTGAAAATAACAAACTGATTTTATCACAACGAGCAGTGCTTGATGATGAAGCAGAGGCAGAAAAATCAAAAGTTCTCCAAACATTATCTGAAGGAGATGTTATTGATGGAACTGTTCAACGCTTAACCGATTTCGGTGCATTTGTCGATGTTGGCGGGGTAGATGGCCTTGTACATATTTCACAACTTGCACATCATCGTGTAGAAACTCCTTCTGAGGTAGTCAATGAAGGTGATCAAGTAAAAGTGAAAGTGTTGTCTGTTGATCCAGAAAATGAACGTGTATCTCTATCGATTAAGGATACGCTTCCAGGACCATGGGAAACGATTGAAGGAGATATTAAAGCTGGTGATGTCATTAAGGGGACAGTGCGCCGTCTTGTCTCATTTGGAGCTTTTATTGAAGTAGCTCCTGGTGTCGAAGGGCTCGTCCATATTTCACAGATTGCCAACCGTCACATCGGAACACCGGGTGAAGTTTTATCAGAAGGTGAAACCGTTGAAGTTAAGGTTTTAGATATCAATATTGCAGAAAAGAGAATTTCACTTAGCATCCGTGAGCTTCATGAAGAAGAACAGGGTGGCGATTCTGGGCAACAACAAGAATTTAAAACAAATGATAATGACGATCATAGTGGCTTCTCACTTGGAGATATGATTGGCGATCAACTAAAAAAATATAAGTCATAGGTGATGAGACTTGAGTAGAGCTGAAAGAAAAATTGACCATATTAAGCACGCTATAGCTACCGGTCAAGACCGCTCGCACGGGTTTGAAGATATTCAGTTCGTTCATCAAAGCTTGCCTAACAGTTCAGTAGATGAAATTAAATTAGCAACTAAAATCGGCGAACTTCCTTTGAGTTCGCCGATTTTTATCAATGCGATGACTGGTGGCGGCGGAGCGAAAACGCTTGAGATTAATCAGCAATTAGCAACAGTGGCTTCTGAATGTAAGCTAGGAATTGCAGTTGGTTCACAGATGGCGGCCCTGCGAGAAACAGAACAAAAGAAATCATATGAAATTATTCGAAAGGTAAATCCTAATGGGGTTGTTATCGGTAACCTTGGGAGCGAAGCGACGCTAGATCAAGCGAAGCGTGCGGTGGATATGTTAGAAGCGAATGGTCTGCAAATCCACTTAAACACCATTCAAGAGTTAGTTATGCCTGAAGGTGATCGTAGTTTTATTGGGGCCTTAAATAGGATTGAAAATATCAAAACACACTTAGACGTTCCTGTGGTTGTAAAAGAGGTCGGTTTCGGGATGAGTAAGGAAACGGCTAAACGATTAGCGGATGTCGGTGTGACAACTGTTGATGTCGGCGGGGTTGGTGGCACAAATTTTGCTAAAATCGAAAATAACCGCCGTGATCGTATGCTCGATTATTTTAATCATTGGGGGATTACAACCACGGCTTCTATCTGCGAAGTAAAAAGGACTTATCCTCATCTTTCGGTTATTGGCTCCGGTGGCATTCAGAGTGCGTTAGAAGTAGCTAAAGCTGTTGCTTTAGGAGCTAGTGCTGTCGGGATTGCTGGGCATTTCCTGAAAATCCTGATGGAGCAGGGGATTGATGATTTACTTATTGCTGTTAAAGAGTTAGAAGCACACTTACGATTTATTATGACAGCATTAGGGGCACAGACCATTCAAGATCTACAACATGTTCCGCTCGTTTTAAAAGGTGAGACGCACCATTGGCTTGAGCAACGTGGGGTTGATACAACTACATATAGCACAAGGTCTTAAGCATGACGGAGTCTAATAAAAGGCTTTGATCGTTGTTGATCAGAGTCTTTTTGCTCTGTGCAGGAAAAGAAACCTGAGTGCACCAGTTTAGTTTCCTTACATGACTATCTTCCATACCGTATGACCCTAAAAATTCAGTCATTCCATGATTAGCTTTAATGAAAATTAGCAATAATGGTGATGATAGGTGGTGGAACATGTGGATGGAATTTATTTTTACTGGTTTTCTTGGCTAGGTTGGATTTATGCGTCTTTTATAATGGAAAAAACAAGATTCAGAATAGGAGTTAGTGCATTTATCCTTATACTGATTATAAGCTCAATTTTTACGTTGCCATTTTTGGATTTTGTGATTCATGTATCTTTCATTTTAGTTGCCATGGTTGCTTATAGCGGTTTTCTTAAACAGAGCCGGTTAACGCTTATGTATTCATGTTGCGTTTGCCTAATTGTAACGCTAGTATACAGTTGTTTTATGTTATTTGAAATTTATGATCCAGTATTTGTGCTTTTTCATCGTAGTTGGATGCAAGCGATCATCATGGCTTGTATCATCTTAATTCTTGTTTCTCAACCGTTGTTAAGATTTTATACGTTAGCTGTTGGGTTTATTCAAGGAGAAGTGGTGGTTGCTCTTTTTTTTAAACGAGTATGGACTGATTATCCAATTGGTGGTTTAGGGTTTTTGGATGTGTTGGCGATAGCATGCATGTTGTTATTTACTTGGCATTTGCTCGAGGTTGTGCTAACGAAATGTAACGATTATTTAAAAGAACATGTAGACAAACCGATGGACCTTTAAAAACGCAATATTGTCTACCAATGAAGTTTTTGGTAGAATAAATTGGTTCAGATCAGCGAAAGTGTTTTAAGTTGACATGTGTGTTTTTGATTGATATGGAGAATTAAATCATTAAGTTGATAGAATAGAAAGGTCGTGGAAGTATGCCAAAACCAGTATTAGCGATCGTTGGCCGACCAAATGTCGGCAAATCAACGATCTTTAACAGAATCGTTGGAGAGCGCGTGGCAATCGTAGAAGATCTCCCTGGTGTAACGAGAGATCGTATCTACAGTTCAGGGGAATGGTTAAATAGAGAATTTAACTTGATTGACACCGGTGGAATTGAAATCGGAGATGAACCATTTTTGGAACAAATGAGAGAGCAAGCAGAACTGGCGATTAAAGAGGCGGATGTGATCGTCTTCATCGTTAACGGAAGAGAAGGAGTTACAAGCGCTGATGAGGAAGTTGCGAAAATTTTATTCCGCTCCAAAAAGCCGATTGTGCTCGGGGTTAATAAAATTGATAACCCGGATATGCAAGAGCAACTGTATGAGTTTTATTCATTAGGAATGGGAGATCCGATAGGGGTGTCGGGTGCTCACGGTATCGGTCTTGGGGATTTGTTAGACGAAGTCGTTAGCCATTTTCCAAATGAAGAGGAGGATGACTATGATCAAGATACAATTAGAATTTCTTTAATTGGGCGTCCGAACGTTGGAAAGTCATCACTTGTCAATGCGATGTTAGGTGAGGAACGTGTTATTGTAAGTAATATTCCAGGTACAACCCGTGATGCCATCGATACTCCTTTTACGAAAGATGGTCAAGAGTATGTGCTCATTGATACAGCAGGTATGAGAAAAAGAGGGAAAGTATACGAAAGTACAGAAAAATATAGTGTTCTTCGGGCATTAAAAGCAATTGAACGTTCTGATGTCGTCCTCGTTGTCATTAACGCAGAAGAAGGGATTATCGAGCAAGATAAAAAAATTGCAGGCTATGCGCATGAAGCAGGACGAGCAGTGGTCATTGTTGTCAATAAGTGGGACACGCTAGAAAAAGACGATAAGACGATGCAAAAGTTTGAGCAGAAGATCCGCGATCATTTCTTATTTTTAAGCTATGCACCAATTTTGTTCGTGTCTGCAAAAACAAAACAACGTTTACAGCATGTCCTACCTAAAGTCGAACAAGTGTCAGAAAATCATAATTTACGTGTGCCGACGAATGTGTTAAATGACCTTGTTATGGATGCTGTAGCGATGAATCCAACGCCAACAGATAAAGGACGTCGTTTGAAAATTAATTATGTGACACAAGTCGCTGTTTCACCGCCGACGTTTGTGTTTTTTGTTAATGATCCCGAACTTATGCACTTCTCTTATGAACGGTTTTTAGAAAATCGTCTTCGAGATACGTTTGAGTTTGAAGGTACACCTATTAAAATTATTGCTCGAAAGAAAAATGAATAAGGCTTTATCATCTAGCGATGATTGTTATTTAAAAAATAAGGGGTAGAAACACTTATTGGTTTGGGGGAGAAGGAACATGGAATTAATTCTTTCGGTTATACTTGCGTATCTCCTTGGTTCAATCAGCTTCAGTTACTTAATCGCTAAGAAAATTAAGAAAGTCGATATTCGTAAACACGGTAGTGGTAATGCCGGTGCAACAAACACATTGCGGGTTCTTGGGGTTGGTCCTGCTATAGCAGTACTTGCGCTTGATGTGATAAAAGGAATCGTTTCGGTTGCGATTGCTGGTGCGCTTGCAGGGCCTGGTTGGGTACCTGTTCTCGCTGGGTTGGCTGCAATATTGGGTCACAATTGGCCGATATACTACGGCTTTCGTGGTGGCAAAGGAGTTGCAACGACGATTGGTGTTTTGGCTAGTTTAGTCTTTTTTCCGGCACTTTTTGCTGGGATTATTGCGATTGCGAGTATTTTTATCACCCGTATGGTATCGCTTGGATCATTGCTCTTTGTCATTGGTACACCGGTATTCACGATCGTGTTTTTGACCTATTATGGGTACCCGATAGCCTACTTTTATTTGGCTTGTATCGTTGCAGTCCTCTCCGTATGGAGACACCGTTCAAATATTGTACGGTTACTTAAGGGTACCGAAAGCCGAATTGGTAAAACGGGATCGAATTCATAAGTGTGGGGCGACGTCTGATTGATCATCCGAAGGGGGTTGAAAGATACATATGGCTAACATTGCAGTGATAGGTGCAGGTAGTTGGGGAACTGCACTTGCGTTAGTATTGGCAGATAATGGTCACCACGTCAAACTGTGGGGCCGAAGTGAAGACCAAATTAAAGAACTAAATAAGGACCGCACAAATCATAAATACTTACCTAACGTCTCATTACCGACGAATATTAAAGGTTATACAGAATTAAGCGATTCTGTCAAAGACACAGAAGCGATTCTTTTTGTCGTACCGACAAAGGCGATTCGGGAGGTTGCAGCAGAAATTAAGAGCTACTTGGATACACCAGTGACGATTGTTCACGCAAGCAAAGGGATTGAGCCTGACTCATCCAAACGAGTTTCTGAGATGATTGAAGAGGAAATTCCAAAGCAATTTCGAAAATCTGTATGTGTATTATCAGGACCGAGTCATGCTGAAGAGGTTGCCTTACGTGAACCTACGACTGTAACGGTTTCTTCGGTAGAGGAAGATGAGGCGAAGTATGTCCAAGACTTATTTATGAATCAACATTTTCGAGTCTATACGAATCCTGATTTGATTGGTGTAGAAATAGGTGGAGCACTTAAGAATATAATTGCCTTAGGTATTGGTTTGACCAATGGTTTAGGTTATGGCGATAATGCAAAAGCAGCCTTAATGACAAGAGGGTTAGCAGAGATTGCTCGGTTAGGGATCCATTTAGGTGCCAACCCATTAACGTTTGCTGGTTTATCTGGCCTAGGTGATTTAATCGTCACTTGTACGAGTGTCCATAGCCGTAATTGGCGAGCGGGGCAATTATTAGGACAAGGAAAGAGTCTAGATGAGGTATTAGAAAGTATGGGGATGGTTGTTGAAGGGATTCGAACAACGAAGGCAGCCTATCACCTAGCGTCTACTGAAAACGTTGACATGCCGATTACAAGTGCGATTTATGGTGTGTTATTTGAAAATAAACGCCCAGCAGATGCTGCTGAGGAATTAATGGGTCGAGTGAAAAAGCATGAGGTTGAGGACCTTACATCGATAGTCAATGGAACTTTGAGCGATAAGCAATCATAGGAGTTGTAAAGATCAACTCATGCACATCTTTCTTCTTCTTGCATACGATATCTTGATGTTAGATAAGAAGGAGGACCACTTTTGCAGAATAATCTTTTTAATGAGCTTGAAAAGAAAACAAATGTGAAACAAGAAGATTTATTTACATTAGCAAATTCAGTTAGCAATGCAGATTTAACGGATGAAAACACAGTTAGGCAATTAATCGCACAAGTATCACAGCTAGCGAATGTCCCCGTTTCAAAAGAAAAAGAAGAACAATTAATTGACGCAATTATTCATAATGAAGTTCCATTAGATTTTGGTACGTTGGCCAAAATGTTTGCCGAAAAATAGGCGAAATGTAGGCGATTGGACAAAACGCTTCTTGTTAAATCAGCATATACTGAAATGAACGGATTAAATCTAGGGCTGTGGGTCAAGGAAGTATTTAGTCAAGTTGGAGAATGTGCCCCAATTCTCCAACCTTTTTTTATGTTAGGAAAGTTTGGGTTACCTAACGGCTGTTTGAATCTCATTTGATCATTTTCGAGGGGAAACCACCGATGGTAAGAAGTGATTTGGTGAAAAGATTATAGGTTGGGGCGAGTGAGTGATGTCAAGAATTAAAACAGGTATTCTAGTCAGTGCGGACAAGCTCTAGACAGTAAATAGGTCGTCTATGCTATAATATGATTGGAATAAAGGAGGAAAAAATATGTCGCAAGCAATGCTGAATATGTGGATTTCTTTTGGCGCGATGTTTTTAATGTTTGTATCTGTTGTCACAGCGATTTTTAGTAGAGAGAAGCTCAATGGAATTCTACAAATGGTCGTTTTATCCTTTTCGTTTGTTTGTTTAGTCATTTCCGGGCTGATTGTTGTGATTATCGTTTTAGGTGGGCCAACAGCTACGGCAGGATAAACTGTAAAATAAGGACGTGAATGTAAGTTGCAGAAGATGAAGAAGGACCTTGCAGTTGTAGCAGCACTTGCAATATCGATAATATTATTAACAGGCTGTTTGTACCCTGACGAACGAAGAGTCGAAAATCAAGTGCCATATGAGGATCAATTACAGGCCGTTCAGGGTGCAGTTAATCAGTTTCAATCGGATCGTGGTGTGTTACCGATCATGACTAGAGATATGGAAACACCGATTTATCAAAAGTATCCGATTGACTTTAATCAGTTAGTTCCAAGGTATTTACAAGATCCACCCGGAAATTCCTTTGAAAACGGAGGCGTATTTCAATATGTGTTGGTCAACCCAGACACGGATCCTGAAGTAAAGTTAATTGATTTAGCTATGATGAGAGAGATCCAAGAGTTTCAAAGAGCGGTTAATCAATACATGCGTAACAACCAATATGCGCCAGTGGATGAGGTTTTAGCAGTAGGTTTATTTACGCTCGATTATGAGGAATTGGGCTATAAAGAGCGTCCAAGAGTTCGAACGAGGTATTTTGATAACTTACTACCATTATTGATTGATAACCAGGGACAAGTCGTCATTGATTATAGCATTGATTTAAACATGGCCTTGCAGACGTATGACCATGATTATGAGGCGGGTGATGACATTCGTGAACTGTTAGTGGAGCACTCACCATTTGTACCGGCCTTCTCTGTCCCTTATACCGTTGATGAAGCCGGAGAACCAACGATTAACCTTGAGTAGTTACTTGACCACGAGTCACCAATTATAAACATAAAAAGAATGATCATTTAAAGTTATATTCCCCCTTCCTGTTCATATATATACAAGAGGAAGGGGCTTTTTCGTGTTTTAAGAAGACAGATTGGGCCAATGAATAGTCATTTCGGAATTCGTGTTTACTGCTAAGAGAAGAAGATTAGGACATTTTATAACTCAAACACTTGTCATATTTGATGGACAACATCATAAGTATATAGTGTCCAAGAGTAAGCGGGTATGGTGAATGACGAATTCCAAACTATAAATGATCGGGAGGGGATCACGTGGAGAAAGTTGATATCTTTAAGGATATCGCGGAACGCACTGGCGGTGATATTTATTTAGGAGTAGTGGGATCCGTTCGTACAGGTAAATCGACTTTTATTAAAAAGTTTATGGAACTAGTTGTCATTCCTAATATCGAAAACGAATCAGAAAAAGCAAGAGCTCAAGATGAATTGCCACAAAGTGCAGCTGGTAAAACAATTATGACTACGGAGCCGAAGTTTGTTCCAAATCAAGCGGTTTCACTTCATGTTGATGAGGGGCTAGATGTCAACATTCGTCTTGTCGATTGTGTTGGTTATGCGGTTCCTGGAGCAAAAGGTTACGAAGATGAAAATGGCCCAAGAATGATTAATACACCATGGTATGAAGAGCCAATTCCGTTTCAGGAAGCAGCGGAAATAGGAACAAGGAAAGTCATTCAAGAACATTCGACCTTAGGTGTTGTGATTACAACAGACGGATCGATCGGTGAAATTCCAAGATCAGATTATTTAGAATCTGAAGAGCGCGTCGTTGAGGAGCTAAAAGAAGTAGGGAAACCGTTTATTATGATTGTCAACAGTGTTCGTCCGCACCACCCTGATACGGATGAATTAAGACAGGAGTTAGCGGAACAGCATGATATTCCTGTGTTGGCGATGAACATAGAGAGCATGAGTGACCAAGACATCAACAACGTCTTACGTGAGGTACTATTTGAGTTCCCAGTCCATGAAGTCAATGTAAATTTACCAAGCTGGGTGATGGTTTTACGAGAGGATCACTGGCTAAGACAAAGCTATGAAGAATCTGTTCGTGAAACGGTCAAAGACATTAAGCGTTTGCGTGATGTGAACCGAGTCGTAGGGCACTTTGGTGATTATGAGTTTATCGAACATGCGGGCCTTGCTGGTATCGAAATGGGGCAAGGGGTAGCTGAAATTGACCTTTATGCACCAGATGATTTATATGATCAAATTTTAAAAGAGGTCGTCGGTGTTGAGATACGTGGAAAAGACCATTTACTTCAATTAATGCAGGATTTTGCTTATGCAAAAGCAGAGTTTGATCAAGTCGCAGATGCGCTCAAAATGGTAAAGCAAACAGGCTATGGGATTGCAGCGCCTGCGTTAACGGATATGAGCTTAGATGAGCCAGAAATCATCCGTCAAGGATCAAGGTTTGGGGTTCGGTTAAAAGCGGTTGCACCTTCGATTCATATGATTAAAGTTGATGTTGAATCAGAATTTGCGCCGATTATCGGTACAGAAAAGCAAAGTGAAGAGCTTGTTCGTTATCTAATGCAAGACTTTGAAGAGAACCCATTGTCGATTTGGAACTCAGATATCTTTGGGCGTTCCCTCAATTCGATCGTTCGAGAAGGGATCTCAGCTAAATTATCTTTAATGCCGGAAAATGCAAGGTACAAACTAAAAGAAACATTAGAACGAATTATTAATGAAGGTTCTGGAGGTCTTATCGCTATCATATTATAAGAACCATTTGATTAGTTTTTATATCTAGTTTGAAAGCTCCCAGCTGAGGAGCTTTTTTACTTAGGGGAGAAAGGGGGGGGCAAGTAAATGAAAAACAGTGAATAGGGGTCAGTAGACAGAGAAGGTCAGTACATATGATAGTTGCCTAAATGAAATAGACTATGGTATGCTTTGCTAAGCTTTTATCAAAGAGCCTGTTTCTTACACTTTTTTAGAAAGATATTGAAATATAAGTACGCTTCGTTTAAGATAGGCGTTGATATTTACGTTTTGAAGAGAAAGGCTTCTTATGGGAGGAGGTGAAGGGAATGAACAAGACGGATTTGATTAATGCTGTGGCAGATGCAGCCGACTTATCAAAGAAAGATGCAACAGACGCAGTAGATGCGGTATTTGATAGTATTACTGAGTCTTTACAAGCAGGGGACAAAGTCCAGCTCATTGGCTTTGGAAACTTTGAAGTACGTGAACGATCTGCAAGAAAAGGCCGTAACCCTCAAACAGGTGAAGAGATTGAGATTGCTGCCACGAAAGTACCTGCATTCAAAGCAGGAAAAGCACTTAAAGATGCTGTAAAATAAGTACATAGCAGGCAAGACAGAGGGAGTCACGAGTTGTGGCTCTTTTTTTTGCTTTTATTAGGAACACTATGCTAAAATCTTTAAAGATGAAATTTGTCGATAGGAGGCTTTTGTTTTGGAAAATTTTGATCAAGAAAAAATCGAACAAGCTGTTCGAATGATATTAGAAGCGATTGGGGAAGACCCAGATCGAGAAGGCCTTTTAGATACACCAAAACGAGTCGCTAAGATGTATGGTGAAGTGTTTCAAGGGTTAAATCAAGACCCGAAAGAGCATTTTGCTACGATTTTCGGAGAAGATCACGAAGAGCTTGTACTCGTTAAAGATATTCCATTTTATTCAATGTGTGAACACCACCTCGTTCCATTTTTCGGAAAAGCTCATGTTGGATATATCCCTAGAGGTGGAAAAGTAACAGGTCTAAGTAAATTAGCTCGCGCTGTCGAGGCTGTAGCTAAACGCCCTCAGCTTCAAGAAAGAATTACGTCAACGGTTGCGGATTCATTAGTTGAAACGCTCGATCCACATGGCGTGATTGTTGTCGTCGAGGCGGAACATATGTGTATGACGATGAGAGGTGTTAAAAAGCCTGGTTCATCAACCGTAACCTCAGCTGTACGTGGTGTGTTTTCTGATGATGCTGCTGCGAGAGCAGAAGTATTATCATTAATTAATAGCTAATAGTAAGGTGGAGCAACTACGATATTCATTAGATGATTGATGAGAATGACTAATGAGGAGGGATTGGCGATGAGTGCGGGACAAGATTTTTTTGTTATTAAAGCCAAAGAGGATGGAGTCAATGTAATGGGGCTGACAAGAGGTACAGATACAAGATTCCATCATTCGGAAAAGCTAGACAAGGGTGAAGTGATGGTCGCGCAATTTACCGAACATACATCGGCTGTTAAGGTGCGTGGGAAAGCGATTATTCAAACGAGCCATGGAGAGATCGATACAGAAGCGTAAAAGCAGGAACTCCTGCTTTTCTTTTTAATTTAAAATGAGGATTAGCCAATCTGTGAAGTACATGGTTAAAATCAGTGCTCTTTTTAACACGTAAGGTGGGTATCGTTGGTAATAAATGTTTTTGGAAACGTGTTTCTTGCGTTTTTAGATCTATGATATAATGAATAAAGGTAAGTATACATAAGGATTTTTAATAGCAAGAGGATTTGGGGGACTTTGTAATGAACAAAATCAATCATTTCAATGATAAAGTCATTGAGTTCAAAGAATGTTTTTATGAACGGGTCAAGCATCCGTATTTACAAAAATTTATTCAAGACCCGGTTGTTGATGATGATAAAATTTTATTTCTTTATATGATGTTATCTGAACAGCAACTGCCAACTAAACTGGTGAAAGAATGCGTGTTGTCATCAATGCTCGTTCAAGCAGCACTTGATACTCATGAAGAGGTCTCCCTACAAAATATAAAATCCGACACCATTAAAAAGAATCACCAGTTGACCGTATTAGCTGGGGACTTTTATAGTAGTTTGTATTATTTTTTGCTCTCAAAAAATAATTATATATCGATGATCCGAGTGTTTAGTCGTTCCATCCAGGAATCCAATGAGCATAAGATGAGTGTTTATAAAAACAAACAATCGTTTGAAGAGAATAGTCGTGATGTACGTGTGATTGAATCAGTTTTATTGCAAAATATCGCTAATCACTTTACACTTACGTCATGGAGTACGTTCTATGAACAGTTTTTCTTTTTAAAGCGGTTTATTTTTGAAAGAAATCAATTATTATATGGAAAGAAGCTTCCACTTATCCGCTCATTTATCACTGATTTTATTAGTGCGGATACAAGTGATCCGCTTCGAGAGGAAGTCCTGAGCAAGGTGTTACATGTTTGTCAGGCACATATTGATGCAACTCGGTCTGAATTGGTGGCTTTGTGCGATTCTTTTCCAAAACATAAAGAATTACTTCTTGATCGAATTGATCGACTGATGAAAGACGGGCATCACTTTAATGAAAAAGTTGCGGAAGAGGGTTAGATAGATGGCACGATCAAAAGAAGAGCGGGTTCATCAAGTGTTCGAATCAATTTCAAAAAATTACGATATGATGAATTCAGTTATAAGTTTTCAACGTCATAAAGCTTGGCGTAAAGACACAATGAAACGAATGCAAATCAAAAAAGGAAGTGCAGCACTAGATTTGTGTTGTGGGACTGCAGATTGGACGATTGCATTAGCTCATGCTGTTGGACAAGAAGGTCACGTCATTGGCCTAGACTTTAGTAAAAACATGTTAGCCGTTGGAGAAGAGAAAGTGAATGAACAGAAGTTAACGAATGTGGAATTGGTCCACGGGAATGCGATGGAACTTCCATATCCGGATCAGCAATTTGACTATGTAACCATAGGGTTTGGTTTGCGTAATGTTCCTGATTATATGCAAGTCTTAAAGGAAATGTACCGTGTGTTAAAGCCGGGGGGGAAAGTGGTCTGCTTAGAAACGTCAAAGCCGACGATTCCGGTGTTTAAGCATGTCTATTATTTTTACTTTAAATCAATTATGCCACTTTTTGGGAAAATATTCGCTAAAAGCTATGAAGAGTACTCATGGTTGCAAGAGTCAACGATGTCATTTCCGGGACGTGAGGAATTGGCTAACCTTTTTGAAGAAGCTGGATTTACGATCGTAGAGGTGAAACCATATTCGTTAGGTGTGGCGGCATTACACCTAGGGGAAAAACCAGGAAAATAAAAGAATAGAACTAGAATTGGGGAACATGTTGTGATTAGAAAGTTAAAGATAATACTAGAAATGATAAAGTTTGAACATACGGTTTTCGCTTTGCCTTTCGCCTTTTTGGGAGCTATTTTAGGTTCTCAAATTGTTGAAGGGACATGGCCTACACTCATGGAGTGGGTATGGATTACACTGGCTATGGTCGGTGCAAGAAGTGCAGCGATGTCTCTTAACCGTGTGATTGATGCACAGATTGATAAGAAAAATCCAAGGACAGCAACACGTGCGATACCTGCGGGTTTAATTTCGAAGCTTGAAATTCTTGTCTTTATTCTCGCTTCCTTTGTCGTTCTCTTTTTCGCGGCTTATCAGTTGAATCTACTGGCTGTTTACTTGTTACCAGTTGCTGTTTTCTTTTTAGTGATTTATTCATACACGAAGCGATTTACATGGGCTTGTCATCTGATCCTAGGAATGACAATTGGGCTTGCACCGCTTGGAGGCTGGGTAGGTGCAACAGGAACATTAACATGGGAAGCGGTTGTCTTGTTTATTGGAGTCGCATTATGGACAGCAGGGTTTGATGTGATTTACGCCACACAGGATGCGGATTATGACCGTGATGTTGGCTTATATTCCATTCCGAGTCGCTTTGGTATTGCCCGTTCATTACTATTGGCAAAGCTTTTTCACGTCATTAGTTTCATAGCACTTGTAAGCATGTTTGTGATTACACCGCTAGGCTGGGTGTATCTCATTGGTGTTGTGATTGCTGGTGCGATCATGGTGTATGAACATTCATTAGTATCTGCTGATGACTTATCAAAAGTTGGAGTCGCATTCTTTACAATGAACGGAATTTTAAGTGTAGTCATGTTTATTTTTACGATAGGAGATTTTCTGCTATGACTTCTCATAAGGGGATCTATACGGTTGGTATCACCGGTGCAAGTGGAGCGATATATGGAGTTCGTCTAACACAAGTATTACTCCAACAACAATATAAAGTCCACCTCATCATAACGGAAGCGGGATGGCAAGTGTTTCGTGAGGAGCTATCATTAGATACTAGTGACCGTGCGGCTGTTATAGCGCAATTATTTCCTGATTCCTCTGAATTGCTTGAGTATCATGGATTGCATGAGTATACAGCATCGATTGCTAGTGGGTCTTACCAAAATGATGGAATGATTATTATCCCTTGCTCAATGGGGACGTTATCGGGTATTGCTGCAGGTGCTTCCGGTAATTTGTTGGAACGAACAGCAGATGTCATGTTAAAAGAAGGCCGGACGCTAGTGATTGTTCCGCGAGAAACACCGCTCAACCAAATTCACCTTGAGAACATGTTAAAGGTGACAAAGGTCGGGGGAAAGATTTTACCAGCAATGCCAGGATATTATCACCTGCCTACGTCGATTGATGATATCGTTAATTTTGTTGTTGGGAAAGCACTTGATAGTTTATCGGTTGATCATCAGCTCTTTACAAGATGGGGGGAGTAAGCATGGCAGTAGCGGTAGGAGAAATTTCCTATACAAACATTTGGCCTCTATATTATTATTTGGACCGTGCACGCTTAAAACAGTTAGGGTGCTCATTCATCCCGCATGTGCCTGCGCAGTTAAACCATGCGATGGCTACGGGTGTGATTGATGTCGGAGGGATATCATCATTTGCCTATGCAGAAAATGTTGATCGGTATCAATTATTACCAGATTTAGCAGTCGCTTCGAAGAAACAGGTTGGATCGATCTTCTTATTTTCAAAAGTCCCGATTACTGACTTACATGAGAAAAAAATTGCATTGACCTCTAGTTCAGCTACGTCAGTAAATCTATTGAAAATAATCCTTAAAAACTTCTATGATATAGATGTGAATTATTCAGTACAAGCTCCCAATTTTGGTGAGATGATGGCCACTCATGATGCTTGCTTATTAATTGGTGATGATGCGATTTTGACCTTATGGAGAAAGGCGAGAGGGTATTATCGCTATGATATGGGTGAATTGTGGTACGAGCATACAGGGTATCCGATGACATATGCTGTATTTGCAGTTCGAAATGAAGTGTTAGCCAATGAACGTGACGTTATTGAAGCTTTGCATCAAGAGTTTATTCATAGTAAACAGAAAAGTGAGCGTGAGCACTATCAACCGATGATTGCAAAAATACGGAACGATTTTGGGGGAGAGCGTTCGTTTTGGGAAACGTATTTTTCCGGTTTGACACATGATCTCGATGAAAAACAACTTGAAGGATTGCTTTATTATTATAAACTTGCCTATCAGCAAGGATTACTAAAAAAGCAGGTACAATCAATCTCATTATGGAGTGCACACGGCAAATGTCATTCCATTTTATAGGGTGGAAAATATGAAATTAGCTGATATTTATTTATTTTTACAGGCAGATATTGAAAAAATAGAAAAAGAATTAGAGGTTGCCCTCCGAGCTCGGCACCCAGTATTACGAGAAGCCTCTACAGAATTGTTGAAGGCTGGTGGAAAACGGATCCGCCCTGTTTTTGTGTTGTTAGCAGGTCAGTTCGGTCATTATGACATTAAGAATTTACAACAAATTGCTGTTCCGCTTGAACTTATACATATGGCATCACTTGTTCATGATGATGTGATTGACGATGCTGAACTGAGGCGTGGCAAAAAAACAACAAAAGCTAGATGGGACAATCGAGTTGCCATGTATACTGGAGATTATATCTTTGCTAAGGCGGTAGAAACAACGACGTATTTTGAGAACCCTCAAGTCCATCAAGTCCTATCAAATGCGATGGTCGAGATGTGTATTGGTGAGGTTGAACAGATCCGTGATCAATATAATTGGGGACAAACTCTTCGCGTATATTTACGGCGGATTAAACGGAAAACAGCTTTGCTGATTGCTGTAAGTTGTCAATTAGGGGCGATAGCATCGGGTGCAACAAAGAAAGTGCAACGAGATCTTTATACATTCGGTTATAATGTTGGGATGTCTTACCAAATAACTGACGATATTCTGGACTTTATCGGCACAGAAAAAGAATTAGGGAAACCTGCTGGTAGTGATTTGAAACAAGGGAATGTAACACTACCTGCTCTTTATGCGATGTTTCACCAGGCAGATATAAAAGATATGATTACAGAACAATTAAGTGAATCAACCAATGAGCGTGTAAACATGGATACGATTATTGCTGCAATTAAACAGTCTGGTGGGATAGAATTTTCAAAGAACATCAGTGATCGCTATCTGCAAAAAGCATTTGAAATGCTTGAAAGGTTGCCAGATATACCAGCAAAATCGTCATTGACCCAAATTGCAGAATATATTGGAAAGCGTAAATTTTGACATCAAGTGACGTTTCACTTGATGTCGTTTATTGCCAAATATCCGAATATTTGTTATAATTATAAAGGTTTCATGATCATACATAGATAAATGAGAAGAGAGGGTTATATGATGGAAAAAACATTTTTAATGATTAAACCAGATGGAGTGCAACGTAATTTAGTTGGGGAAATCGTATCAAGATTTGAAAAGAAAGGCTTTACATTAGTAGGCGCAAAAATGATAACGATTTCAAATGAGCTTGCTGAAAAGCACTATGCTGAACATAAAGAGCGTCCTTTCTTTGGAGAGTTAGTTGATTTTATTACATCTGGACCTGTATTTGCGATGGTTTGGGAAGGAGAAAATGTGATTTCAACCGCTCGTACAATGATGGGAGCAACGAATCCTGCTGAAGCAGCTCCAGGGACTATTCGTGGAGATTACGGTGTTCAAGTAGCGATGAATGTCATTCATGGTTCAGATTCACCGGAAAGTGCAGAACGAGAAATTGGTATCTTCTTTAATCAAGAAGAATTAAATGAATACACAAAAACAATTAATTCTTGGGTATAATGGATAATAGCGTTTTAACATGGTGTGTAAGCCAGTCAATCTCTGATTGATTGGCTTACATTTTTTATGTGGAAGTGTAGTATATTCACTTCGTTTTCGCTATTTTTAGAAAGTTAAGGCTAGTTTTATCGAAAAAAATATGATAAAAAGAGAATAACACTTTTTATCATACTAGGGAGCATAAGAAGATGACTCAGGATTATCGACAATTTATCACCAATATTAAACGACAAACAGGCATCGATTTATCGTTGTATAAAGAAGCGCAGATGAAACGTCGATTAAATTCATTGCGAGAAAAAAGAGGTTTTCGCGATTTTAATCAATTTTATCAAGGGATGCTCGATGATGGTGAGCTTTTCAACGAATTCTTAGAGCGAATGACGATCAATGTTTCGGAGTTTTATCGGAACCCTAGGCGGTGGGATGTTCTTGAAAATAAAATCATTCCGCGCTTATTGACGCAAAAACGACGACTTAAAATTTGGAGTGCTGCCTGTTCAACAGGAGAAGAGCCATACACGATAGCGATGATTATGTCTAAGTTTGTGCCACTTTCCTCGGTATCCATTTTAGCTACAGATATTGACCGTGCGATTCTTGAACGAGCAAAGGCTGGTGTTTATTCGGAGCGTGCGCTTAAAGAAGTTCCAAAAGACATGTTGAAGAAATATTTTACAAAGGACGAGCTAGGCTATCGTGTAACGAGAGATATCAAAAGTGTCATCCAATTCAAGGAGCAAAATTTGTTATCAGATCGATTTGAGGACGACTTTGATTTAATTGTTTGTCGAAATGTAATGATTTACTTTACGGAAGAAGCCAAGCACGAGCTCTATCACAAATTCAGCGATGCTCTTAAACCAGGTGGTGTCCTGTTTGTTGGCAGTACTGAGCAAATCTTTAACCCGAGTACGTATGGATTTGAATCAGAGGATACTTTTTTTTATCGAAAGGTTTCAACATAGGGTAGGTTAATCCAATGATTAACCTATTTTTAGTAACATGAAGGGAATGATCTCAATCATCATTCGTTAAAGCTGTGATGAGGTAGAAGTGACATTTTTTTGTAAATATCAAACTTTTTATTTGAATCGAAAGACAAATGAAAATACTTATGTTATTATTTAGTACATAAAAGCGTTAAAGGCATGAGGCGTAATGACTAAGGAGGAGTATATAGTATGAGGTATTTAACAGCTGGAGAATCACACGGACCGCAATTAACGACAATCCTTGAAGGAATTCCTGCTCATTTAGAGTTAGCAGCAGAAGATATAAATATAGATTTAGCTCGTCGCCAAGGTGGTTATGGACGTGGGAGACGAATGCAAATTGAAAAAGATCAAGTGCAAATTTTAAGTGGTGTTCGTCACGGGAAAACAACAGGGGCGCCTATTGCTCTTGTTGTGGAAAATAAGGATTGGAAAAATTGGACAAAGATTATGGGGGCGGACCCCTTAACAGAGGAAGAGGAAAAAGAAGTGAAGCGTAAAATTTCACGCCCGCGCCCAGGTCATGCTGACTTAAATGGTGCAATCAAATATGGGCATCGTGACATGCGTAATATATTAGAGCGTTCCTCTGCACGAGAGACAACGGTTCGTGTCGCGGCTGGAGCGGTTGCAAAAAAAGTGTTGAAAACATTTGGTATCAAGGTGGCTGGACAGGTTCTTGAAATTGCTGGCATTAAGGCAGAGCAAACGGACTATTCTTCGATTGAAGACTTACAACAACGAACAGAAAAATCTCCTGTGCGTTGCTTGGATGAAGCGGCTTCAGAAAAAATGATGGTAGCCATTGATGAAGCAAAAAAGCAAGGTGATTCTATCGGTGGCGTTGTAGAAGTTGTGATCGAAGGTGTACCGATTGGGTTAGGTAGTCATGTGCAATATGACAAAAAGTTAGATGCGAAAATTGCAGCAGCTGTTATGAGCATCAATGCATTCAAAGGAGTCGAAATTGGGATCGGATTTGAAGCGGCGCGTAAGCCTGGAAGTGAAGTCCATGATGAAATAATTTGGGATGAAGATAAGGGCTATACTCGACGTACAAATAACCTTGGTGGTTTTGAAGGTGGAATGACAAATGGAATGCCGATCGTTGTTAAGGGGGTTATGAAGCCAATCCCTACCTTATACAAGCCACTGCAAAGCGTTGATATCGAAACAAAGGAGACGTTTGCTGCTAGTATCGAACGTTCTGATAGTTGCGCGGTTCCAGCAGCATCTGTTGTTGCTGAATCTGTCGTTGCATGGGAAGTTGCTAAAGCATTGCTTGAGAAGTTCGGAAGTGATCAAGTAACAGAAATTGCGGAAAATATTGATCGATACAATGAAGAGGCGAGGTCATTTTAATGCAAGACATGCTAATTTCGACAAATTCGAAGCAATATCCCGTTTTTATAGGTGAACAAATTCGTTTTGACACGGCAGCATTCACTAAACAGGTGTTGGGAGATAACGTTTCCGCGATTTTAATTATTACAGACGATGTCGTCGCCAAACATTACTTAGACGATTTGAAAAACTGTTTGCGTGATCATAACCATGTCTTTTCATATACACTCGACCACGGTGAGCAAGCGAAGTCATTTCAGCAGTACTATGATATCCAAACGTACGCGCTTGAAAAAGGACTTGATCGACGTTCACTCATCATCGCATTAGGTGGTGGTGTGGTTGGTGATATTGCCGGCTTTGTCGCAGCTACGTATATGCGAGGGATCCCATTTATCCAAGTGCCAACAACGTTACTTGCACATGATAGCAGTGTTGGCGGGAAGGTAGCTATTAATCATCCGTTAGGGAAAAATATGATTGGTGCCTTCCATCAGCCAGAAGCCGTTATTTATGACTATTCGGTCTTTTCTACGTTACCAGAGTCACAGTGGCGCTCAGGTTTTGCGGAAGTGATAAAACATGCACTTATCTGGGATCCTCAATTTTACGATTGGTTACGAGAAGAGGTTGATACGTTTGCTGATATTAGTGGGGAGACAGCAGAACGTCTTTTAATGAGATCAATGGCTGTTAAGGCTGCTGTCGTCCAAGAAGATGAAAGAGAATCAGGAATTCGTGCATTTTTGAATTTTGGCCATACATTAGGCCATGCGATAGAGACAGAGTTAGGCTACGGGAAAATAACCCATGGCGAAGCTGTAGTGATTGGAATGGCTTTTGCACTTAAGCTTAGTGAACGTCTGTTTCGTTGTTCGTTAGGGAGTGAGGATCTTTCTGCTTGGTTTCGTCGTTATGGCTACGATACTGAGATCCCGCAATCATTATCGGCAGAACAATTGTTAAGAACAATGAGGAAAGATAAAAAAGTTCAAAACGGGATCATTCGGATGGTGTTGTTAAAAAAAATCGGGCAAGCTGAACTTGTTGAGGTCGATGAAGAGCAAATACATTCATTGTTAGTTGAAGATTTGGGGGAGGTGTGACAATGATTAGAGGGATTCGTGGAGCAACAACGATTACTGAAAATGATGCTGAGAAGATTTTACGTGCAACAGAGGCCTTGGTAACGGAAATGATTACAAAAAATGATATCAAAGCCGATGATGTTGCTCATGTCATCATCACTGTTACTGACGATATCGATGCCGCCTTCCCAGCCAAGGCGATTCGCAGTTTTGAAGGTTGGACGTATGTACCGGTGATGTGTTCACGTGAAATTCCAGTGCCGGGCAGTTTAGAACACTGTATTCGAATCATGATGACTGTCAATACAACAAAGGCACAACAAGATATTGAGCATGTATACTTAGAGAAGGCGGTTCAATTACGACCAGATTTGCAATTGACAAAGGATCACCGTTCACGTTAAGATGATACCAATTAAAAGATTATGGTTTTGAGTGAAGAGATTCAGTAAGAGTTTAGTTTAGTTGAGATGAGAATGAATGAGTTGAGGAGAGCTGAGCATAGCATAGGTAGTTTTTGGTGACGTCTACCCTATGACTTTTCAGTTATAGGGTTTTTTCTATATCTTATCATTTAAAAAAGGTTTAATAGAATAATTAAACAGTGTTAGACATTCTAACGCTTGTTTCCTCATCGGCCTCCTCAATTTATTTTCATTCCTCCAGTTCATTAGAGAGGTGAAAATAAATGAATGAAACAACATTATCTACATTTTTGGAAGATTCCCAAATTTATCATACCATCCCAATTGTTCGACATTTCTTTGCGGATACGTTAACCCCTATTCAAATTTTTCGACAACTTGAGAATGATGCAGCCTTTCTGTTGGAAAGTAAGGATGAGCAGTCGCCATGGTCTCGTTTTTCGTTTATTGGCTTGAATCCTTTTCTATCCTTAGAGGAAGAAGATGGTGTCTATGAATTAAAAACGAAGAAACGAGAATCTGTTCTAACGGAAGCTTCGTTTCAAGCAGCCTTTGATGCAACGCTTGATTATTTAAAAGTAAAGCCTATTGATACGCCAATTCCGTTTAAGGGTGGAGCTGTGGGCTATATCGCTTATGATGCGATCAGAGAAATCGAGCCAGTTTTACAGCAAAACAAAAAGCACGAAACCAATAAGTTTCATTTTCTCTTTTGTGAAACGATCATTGCCTATGATCATATAAAAAAAGAATTGTTCATCGTCTACCATGCAAGAACGACGAGCGATCATGATCAAAACAAAGAGGTGTATCAAAGGGCGACAAGGGATATTGAAGCTATTGTCGAGAAACTTACGGTGTCAACACAGGAGTCAAAATTATTTTCACCACCAAAGGTTGTTGAGGATGTTGATTTCTCAAATGTGAAATCAAATTATGAGCGACAACAATTTCTTGATGATGTCAATAAGATCAAGGATTATATCCGCGCAGGTGATGTGTTCCAAACGGTATTGTCGCAACGTTTTGAATTAGACGTTTCGGTATCAGGCCTTGATGTTTATCGTGTATTACGGATGATTAACCCATCCCCCTATTTATTTTATTTGAAAATCGGTGGTCAGGAAATCGTCGGTAGTTCCCCAGAGCGTCTCGTACAAATTCAAGAAGGTCATGTCGAAATCCATCCCATTGCGGGTACGAGAAAACGTGGGCGTACAGCAGAGGAGGATGATCGTCTTGCTCAAGAGTTGTTAGCGGATGAGAAGGAGAGAGCTGAACACTATATGCTAGTGGACCTTGCGCGTAATGATGTTGGCAGAGTTTCTACTTATGGAAGTGTTGATACTCCTGTATTAATGGAGATTGGCCGGTTTTCACATGTGATGCATATTATTTCGAAAGTAACTGGAAAATTAGGTGAACATGTGCATCCCATTGAGGCCTTGATGTCATCTTTCCCAGCTGGAACTGTTTCGGGGGCTCCTAAAATTAGAGCGATGGAAATCTTACAAGAAATTGAGCCGACGGATCGGAATGTCTATGCAGGGGCAATCGGTTACCTTGGTTATGATGGGAATGTTGATTCATGTATAGCGATTCGGACGATGGTGATTAAAGATCAGAAGGCATATGTTCAAGCTGGCGCTGGAGTCGTTGCTGATTCCGTACCTGAGATGGAGTGGGAAGAAACAAGAAATAAAGCAAAAGCACTGATCAAAGCGATTCAAGTGGCTGAAGACATGTTTGCAGAGGAGGCAATTCGTCATGGTTAAAGAAATCTTGAAGAAATGTATGGAAGGAACGCGGTTGACGGAGCAGGAAGCGAAGCGAGTCATGGATGATATAATGGAAGGGAAGGCGACGGAAAGCCAAATTGCAAGCTTATTAACGGTACTACGCTTTCGAGGTGAAACGGTAGATGAAATGACAGGGTTTGCAAAGTCTATGAAAGAACATGCGATCACAATTCCTCATCAAGAAGACGTTGTTGTTGATACATGTGGAACTGGCGGAGATGAAGCAAAGACGTTTAATATTTCCACAACAACAGCCATTGTCTTATCCGCATGCGGAGTAAAGGTAGCAAAGCATGGGAATCGGGCTGTGTCTTCTAAAAGTGGCAGTGCAGACGCATTGGAAAAACTAAATGTATCGATCCAATCGACACCAGAATCAGCAGCAGAAGCTCTTCGAGATAAAGGAATGTGCTTTATGTTTGCTCCGCTTTATCATGTTGCGATGAAACATGCGGTTACACCGAGAAAAGAAATAGGCTTTAGAACCATTTTTAACCTCCTTGGCCCGTTAACGAATCCAGCACAGTCAAAAAATCAATTGATCGGTGTATATGATACGAGGCAAGCTGAAAAAATGGCCGAAACGTTAGCGCGTCTTGGTTCAAAACGTGCGTTGCTCGTGACGGGGGGAGAAGGGATTGACGAATGTTCGATTTCAAGCCACACTGATATTGTCGAACTAAACGAAGGGAAGATTCGGCGTTATGTGATTACACCTGAGGATGTTGGTCTTCAAAGAGGTAACTTTAAAGATATTCAGGTCAATACAGTGACAGAGAGCGCAACACTTGTTAAGCAAGTTCTTGAAGGTGAGGCTAATCTGTCAGCGACCAATATTGTCCTCTTAAATGCGGGTGCTGGGTTATACGTCGCAGGTCAGGTAGAATCGATTGCTGAAGGAGTTGCCGAAGTAAAAAAAGTATTCAAAACAAACCAGGTACGAGATCACTTTTTAAAATTGCAAATTGAAAGGCAGGAATCCCAACATGCTTGAGAAAATTATTGAAACAAAAATTGAAGAAATCGAACATATTACCTTGCCGGAGTCGATTGATGTACCTCATTTTTCCCTTTATGATCATATTACAAATAGCAACCGTAACGTTGGATTGATTGCAGAAGTGAAGAAAGCATCCCCATCCAAAGGGATCATTAGGGCTGACTTTGATCCTTTAACGATTGCAAAAGGGTATGAACGGGGTGGGGCAGATGCAATTTCTGTTCTTACAGATCAAACTTATTTTCAAGGGCACCGTGATTATTTAACTGCGATAAAAAGAGTGTGCAACCGTCCTGTAATGAGAAAAGATTTTATTATCAGCTCGATTCAAATTGAAGAGAGTGTCCGGATTGGAGCAGATGCCATTCTATTAATTGCAGGGATCTTTGAAGCTACCAAACTACAACAATTGTATGAAGAAGCGTTTGAGAAGGGATTAGAATGTCTTGTTGAGGTTCATTCCGAGGAAGAGTTGGAAGAACTATTGTCGGTATTTACGCCGAAGATTATTGGTGTAAATAATCGCAATTTAAAGACGTTTCAAACCTCTTTAACACAAACAGATAAAATGAGTCGGTTGATCCCAGAAGGAAGTGTATTTATTAGTGAAAGTGGTATTCATACCCGTGTAGACCTTGACCGTGTAGAAAAAGCGGGGGCCGCTGGAGTTTTAGTCGGAGAATCGCTAATGCGTGCGGAAACACCAGAGGCGGGTATTCATTTACTGTTTGGAGGCGAAAACGTTGCGTCCACTTCTTAAGTACTGTGGGAATCACTCACTTTCCGACTTACAGGCTACTTTGGAGAGTAACGCAGATTTTATTGGGGTCGTATTTGCTGAAAGTAAGCGTCAGGTCACGGCTGATCAAGTAGTCGAGTGGTTGAAGGAAGTTGAATTGTCTCCACAGCAGCAATTAGTAGGGCTGTTTGTCAATCCGTCTGTAACAGAGATTGACGATGTTTTACAAAGAGTACCTTTACAAGTGATTCAATGTCACGGAAATGAAAGCAAGGAACTCGTATCCAGTATAAAACAAACATTTGGACTTCCTGTCTGGAAGGTGATTCATCATCATAAAGGCGGGCTAGAACAAATGAAATCTTTTCATGGTGTATGCGACGGATTTGTTGTCGATTCGAAAGTAAAAGGTCAATGGGGTGGCACTGGGGAAACGTTTGACTGGTCAAGTGTACCCCCTTATCTAGAAGAAGGTAAACGACAAGGTGTCCCTGTGTTTATCGCTGGAGGGATTAATCCTAATAACGTCACAAAACTATTATCCTTTCACCCAACAGGCATTGATATTTCTAGTGGAATCGAACGAGACGGACAAAAAGATAAAGCAGAGATCAGTAGATTAGAAGAGAGGTTGAAAAACAATGAGTAAGATTTATCCTGATCAGTACGGGCGCTTTGGGAATTTTGGGGGTAAATTTGTTCCAGAAACGTTAATGAATGCCCTCGAAGAACTTGAAGCTGCGTTGAATGAAGCGCTAAGAGATGAATCATTTTTACAAGCATATGATCATCACTTGAAACAATATGCAGGGCGGCCAACAACAATTTCGTTTGCAGAAAACCTGACAAAACAATTTGGTGGTGCAAAAATCTATTTAAAGCGAGAAGATCTTGTTCATACAGGGGCACACAAATTAAATAACGCTCTAGGACAAGCGCTGCTAGCGAAGCGTATGGGAAAGAAAAAAATCGTCGCTGAAACGGGCGCAGGCCAACATGGGGTAGCAACTGCTACGATTGCCGCTCGTTTTGGATTAGAGTGTAAAGTGTTTATGGGTGAAGAAGATATGGAACGACAAGCCTTAAATGTTTTCCGAATGGAATTGTTAGGAGCTGAAGTCATTCCAGCAACCTCAGGTAGTAAAACTTTAAAAGATGCAACAAATGAGGCGATTCGTTATTGGGTGAGCCATGCGGATGATACGTTCTATTTGATCGGTTCGGTAGTGGGACCACACCCTTACCCGAAAATGGTTCGTGACTTCCAACGAGTGATTGGCGATGAATCTAAAGAACAGTTTGTTGAACTTGAAGGGAGTCTTCCGACTGAAATTATTGCCTGTGTCGGTGGTGGTAGCAATGCGATCGGCATGTTTTATCCATTTCTTACTGATGATGTCTCGCTCGTCGGTGTTGAGGCAGCTGGGAAAGGGGTTGACACAACGGAACACGCGGCAACGATTACGAAAGGTAGATTAGGAGTCATTCATGGTTCGTTAACATACCTGCTTCAAGATGAAGCCGGTCAAATTATTGAACCGTATTCGATTTCAGCAGGTCTTGATTACCCAGGAATTGGACCTGAACATGCTCATTTAGCAGAAACAGGGCGCGTCAAGTATGAAAGTGTCACTGACCAACAAGCATTAGATGCGCTTAAAGTTCTATCAGAAAAGGAAGGGATTCTTCCAGCCATTGAAAGTGCCCATGCATTAGCGAAAGCGTTTGAGCGTGCGAAACAAATGGACCCAACAGAGACGATCCTTGTGTGTTTATCTGGACGTGGTGATAAAGATGTTCATACGTTAATGAAACAGTTCAGAGGTGAAAATCATGAGTAATGTTCGTTTTAAAGAGCAGGTTGAAAACAAGAAAGATTTATTTATCCCTTTTATCACAGCAGGTGATCCACATCCAGACGTAACCATTGACTTAGCACTAGCTCTACAAGAGGGTGGTGCAGATGTGTTGGAGCTTGGAATCCCTTATTCAGATCCTTTAGCAGATGGACCAGTCATTCAGCGCTCAGCAAAACGAGCATTGCAGCATGGGATGACAATTGAAAAGGCGATAGCGCTTGTTTCTCGTATGAGAGAACGAGGATTAACGATCCCACTTGTTATTTTTACGTATTACAATCCATTGTTACAACTAGGAATCGAGCGATTTTTTGAACTGGCACACGAGCATCAGATTGATGGTTTACTCGTTCCTGATTTACCATACGAAGAAAGTCAAGAACTCGCTAAGCAATGTCGGGAGCAAGAGGTTGCGTATATTTCACTTGTAGCACCTACATCAAATCAAAGGATCGCAATGATTGCTAAAGAAGCACAAGGGTTCCTTTATTGTGTCTCTTCTCTTGGTGTTACGGGCGTTCGAGATACGTTTGACCCAAGAGTTTATGACTTTTTATCGTTAGTGAAGGAGAATAGCCCTGTACCGGTAGCTGTTGGCTTTGGCATCTCAAAGCGAGATCAAGTAGAAGCACTAGCTAACCATTGTGACGGTGTGATTGTGGGGAGTGCAATTATTAAAATGGTTGAACAACTAGAATCGCAGTTAATTGACGAAAAATTTAGAGATGAAGCGCTTTCAGAGATAAAAAGGTTTGTAGTATCGCTCATTTCATCGTAACATAGAACAATAACATACTTTATCCATGTGAGGTGCTAAAGATGGAAGCAAAGAAACAATTAATTGGACTACCACCTTATAAGCCAGGAAAACCAATCGAAGAAGTGAAACGTGAGTTTGGATTGAACGAAGTGATCAAACTAGCATCAAATGAAAATCCTTTCGGTGCTTCTAAACAAGCTCAAGAGGCGATTCGACATTTGGCGACAGAAACAGCGGTGTATCCTGATGGATACGCAGCAGAACTACGTCAAAAAGTGTCAGCATTTTTAAATGTCGAACAAGAGCAGCTTGTTTTTGGTAATGGTTCTGATGAAGTCATTCAAATGCTTTGTCGTACATTTTTGACGTCAGATACCAATACGGTAACCGCTACTCCAACCTTTTCACAATACAAATTAAATGCCGTCATTGAAGGAGCGGAAATTCGCGAGGTCCCCCTAAAAGATGGTGTCCATGACTTGCAAGCGATGCTTCGTGCCATTGATCAACAAACACGAATTGTTTGGGTATGTAACCCGAATAATCCATCAGGTACGTATGTGAATGAACAGGAATTCCGCTCGTTTTTAGAACAAGTTCCAGATCACGTCCTAGTCGTATCGGATGAAGCGTATTATGAGTATGTAACGGCGAAGGACTTTCCACAGACGCTTCCACTTGTAGAAGAGTTTGAAAACTTACTTGTGTTGCGGACGTTCTCAAAGGCTTATGGGTTAGCGGCACTACGTATTGGGTATGGTGTTGCTCAGCGATCCGTTATTTCATTACTCGACCCCGTTCGACCGCCATTTAATACAACGACCATTGCTCATGCTTCAGCAATTGCCGCTTTAGGTGATCAAGCATTTATTAATGATTGTGTTGAGCGTAATAATGAAGGAATCAAGCAATATGTTGATTTTTGTAACAAACATGAATTGACATACTATCCAACGCAAACTAATTTTATTTTGATTGACTTCAACCGCTCTGGTGATGAAGTGTTTGACTACTTGCTTCGTCGAGGATATATTGTCCGTTCCGGTGAGGCACTTGGTTTTCCAACGTGTGTACGCATCACTGTTGGCAGTAAAGAGCAGAATCAGGGTATTATTGAAGAGCTTACAACATGGCTAGAACAGACAAAAGTTTCGAATTAATGAAGGTCAATGAACGATGTTAGGGGGTAAAGATACGTGTCACGTACAGCCTTTATCATTGGCTTAGGATTGATTGGCGGTTCAATTGCTTTAGCATTGAAAGAGGAGCATGATGTAAACATCATCGGGTATGATATTGATGAACGTCAACTGAAAATGGCCCATTCACTAAAAGTAATTGATGAACATAGGCATTCAATTGAAGCTGGTGTAATAGAAGCGGACTTAATTATTTTGGCGACGCCAGTAACCAAAACCGAACAACTGCTTGAAGAGATGATTGATTACGAAATGAAGCCGGGGGCTATCATCACAGATGTTGGCAGTACAAAACAACGAATTTTTGAAAAGGCAAGCGGATTAGCAAGAAAAGATGTGACGTTTATTGGGGGGCATCCGATGGCAGGTTCCCATAAGACGGGTGTAGAAGCTGCGCGTGCACATTTGTTTGAAAATGCATTCTACATTTTAACTCCGACAGCCCAGACGAATATAACGAAGGTTATTCAACTTCAAAATTGGTTAAAAGGGACAAAAGCAAAGTTTATTGAAATGACACCAGATCAGCATGACCGGCTTGCTGGAGCGGTCAGTCATTTTCCTCACATTGTTGCAGCTAGTCTCGTACATCAATTGGCTAAGATTGAAGGGGAGGATCCGCTCGTTTCTAGACTTGCAGCGGGAGGCTTTCGAGATATTACAAGAGTTGCCTCGGCAAGTCCGGTGATGTGGCGCGATATTCTCTTACATAATAAAGATCAATTGTTAGGTCTACTCGATCATTGGCAGGAGGAAATGGCTTATGTAAAAGGGTTAATCGAAAGCGAGGCTAGCGATAAGATCTATCGTTACTTTGATGTGGCGAAGGAATTTCGCGATGGGTTACCGATACATAAAAAAGGAGCGATTCCGTCGTTTTATGACTTATATGTCGATGTACCAGATCATCCAGGTGTGATTAGTGATGTGACTAGCATCCTTGCGCAAGCAGGTATTAGTATAACAAATATTCGTATTATTGAAACGAGAGAAGATATTATGGGCGTCTTACGGTTGAGTTTTCGATCAGAGTCCGATCGTACAAAAGCACAAGAGTGTCTAGGGAATCAACTGTATGAAACGTATTTGATGCAATAGTGAGGTGTTCAATGAATGGCAGACGTAGTGGTAGAACCAGTGAGACAAGGATTGAATGGTGATATTACCATACCTGGTGATAAATCGATTTCACACCGAGCTGTTATGTTTGGTGCAGTAGCAAATGGGAGAACAACCATTGAGGGATTTTTGCCAGGCGAAGATTGTATAAGTACAATTTCCTGTTTTAAAAAGCTTGGTGTAGCCATCGATCATGAGCAAGACCGCGTCACTGTAGATGGTAACGGCTGGGATGGTTTGCAGGAACCTGTAGAGATATTAGATGTTGGTAATTCGGGGACGACGACCCGGTTAATGCTTGGGGTCCTAGCGGCTCGCCCGTTTCATTCTGTAATTATAGGGGATCAATCCATTGCTAAACGACCGATGTCACGAGTGACCGTACCATTACGCGATATGGGAGCGTCCATTGACGGTCGCGCAGAAGGGAACTTGACCCCTCTATCGATTCGCGGAGGGAATACAAAAGGCATATCGTATACATCAAAGGTAGCGAGTGCACAGGTGAAATCAGCCATTTTATTAGCAGGTATCCAAAGTGAAGGCATAACCTCGGTACATGAACCGTTTATCTCAAGAGACCATACCGAGCGAATGTTAGAGGCTTTCGGTGTAGAAGTAGAGCGTGACGGCAATACAGTAAGTGTGAGAGGTAAGCAAGAACTAACAGGTCGTCATATTGTCATACCTGGAGACATCTCTTCCGCAGCGTTCTTCCTTGTGGCTGGAGCCATCGTTCCCAATAGCAATATTACGTTAAGAAATGTTGGTATGAACCCAACGAGGACAGGAATCATTGATGTTCTTTTAGCCATGGGAGCTGATTTAACCTTAAGTAATCAGCAAGTGTTGAACGGAGAACCAGTGGCTGATTTGACGATTGCAACATCTTCACTAAAAGCGATCGAAATCGGTGGTGAATTAATCCCGAGGTTAATTGATGAGATACCAGTCATCGCAGTTTTAGCGACTCAAGCGAGTGGTAAGACGGTGATTAAAGATGCAGAAGAACTAAAAGTTAAAGAAACGAATCGTATAGATACAGTAGTGAGTGAATTGAAAAAAATAGGTGCATCGATTGAAGCGACCGAAGATGGCATGATCATAAATGGTACTGGTTGCTTGCAAGGGGCTCATGTACAAAGTTTTGGGGATCATCGCATTGGAATGGCAATGGCTGTGGCAGCTTGTGTGAGCGACCAGCCTGTTACAATTGCCGAAAGTGAAGCGATTGCCGTCTCTTATCCGACATTTTTCACTGACTTAAACACGTTAAAATCTTTGTAATGACATTAGGCGAAAACGACATTGTTTTCGCCTGATTCAAACAAATCAAATTTTTCTGAAAACACTATTGACTTCCTGTGTAAATCAGTTATAATTTAATTAGCGTATGGTTTCTCTCCACTCCTATCCATACTAATAAACTTATAGCATTTTTGCTATACCTGGTTTGAAAGCGTTTACGTGATCAAGCCAGGTCTTTTTATTGTCTAAGCGAATTCGTTCAGACTCACGTTTCTTTTATTCATGAAACCCTGTTCTCGGACATAGCTTGTCTATAAGAGGAGGGTGGTTTATGAAGTATATCTTAGAAGGAGTACAAGAAGTCGAGTCCGGTCGTTATATTCAACGATCCTATCTCATTCATGGGCATAAGGTGTCCTATGTGAGTGAGAGATCCCGTCGATTAAAGCATGTAAAGGTAAATACAGATGGCTTTACCCTTAAAGCTGGTTATATAATGAATGATTATCAATTATTAACTCAAATGAGTTATTCGACATCTAAATTAAAAATTAAGCAACTGATTGAAAAGGGCTGTACAACGGTTATTACCTATTGCAATGTAAACTATCATCATGAACTCAAATCAAAATTACGCAAGGCTAGGCACCAAATGATTAACAGTGCGATCGATTATGTGATAGGGATCACGGTTCCGTCAGCGGCATTAAACCCAGAGTTAATACGAGCTTGTAAGCATGAGCTAGTGCCAGTCATCCGTGTGACATTTCACGACTCTTGTGACATTCGGCAAATCCAATGGCAACGAATCAATGAAGCAATGATGACATACTCACCTGTCATCATTCCCGTACGAGAAAACGAAAACGATTTAAAGAAAAAACAGGTAGACAAGGAAAGGGAGTATTGGAATCGATTAATGAACCAGTACCGCATCCCTACTACCCAAGACCTCCCTGAACATACACCATTATCAAAGCTAGCGTGCAAAAAAATTGGTCTCTACCCAAGCAAGGGCGAGCTTGTCGTTGGTAGTGAACTTGACTATAATTTATTTCAGCAAAAAGGGCAGTCCGAGATAGTTGCTGAAGACGACGAATTTCTTTATGATAAGGATAAACCAGATATCGTTGTCGCAAAAGGAACGGTCCTAAAAGCAGGCGAGCACGTTTATTACCGGCCTGGTATGGGTAGAGAATTTAAAGTCAAGCTTCCAGGTCATTTTCTACCTATCACAGAGGCATATTCATAAGCATTTTTATTGTGTAATGCTTTTAGGTTGACCTTTGTTGTCGATATCTATGAATGGGAACGGACAAATAGGAGGATCTTATGAACCAAGCAATTGATCAAGCTATGCGCCTTATTGAACAAGGTGCGACAGAAAAAGGTTTAAACAAGTTAGAGGACATTGAAAAAACAGCCAATCATGATACGAAGTATACGCTTGCGCAAGTTTATTTTGAATTAGGATTAATTGATCGCTCGAAAGTAATAATTGATGAGCTTTTAGCTCTTTATCCTGATGAAGGCGAACTTTATACGTTTGCAGCTGAATTATATATCGACCTTGATCAGGAAGACGAAGCCATCGAGATGTTGTTAGAAATTAAGGAACAAGACGAGGCCTATTTGCAAGCACAGCTGTTACTGGCTGATTTATATCAAATGCAGGGGTTGGATGAAGTAGCAGAGCAAAAGTTATTGCAGGCGGCTAAAAGAGCGCCAGATGAACCAATCATCTCTTTTGGCCTTGCAGAGTTTTATCTGGATCGGGGAGACTATGGAAAGAGTATTCCCTATTACAAGAAAGTCATCTATTCAAAGGAATCATTGCCTACAGAAATCAATGTCGATTTACGTATGGCAGAGGCTTATAGTGCGAATGGTCAATTTGAGGATGCTCTTATCCATTATGAAAAAGGATTAAAAAATAGTGAAGAGCTCAATGCGATTTTTGGGTACGGGTATACCGCTTATCAATTAGGTGAGTATAAAACAGCGATTGCGCAGTTTGAAAAGTTGAAAGAGCTAGACCCACAGTACAGCAGTTTATATCCTTATTTGGCGAAAGCCCTTGAAGCCCAAGAGTCTTTAAATGAAGCATTAACTGCAGTCAAAGAGGGTGTCGCTGTTGATGAGTACAATGACTCCTTATTTGTACATGCAGGTAAGCTTAGCCTAAAACTAAAGCAAACACAACAGGCTGAGGAATACTTACGAGATGCTCTTGCGCTAAATCCAGCTAATTTTGAAGCATTTCGAACATTAGCAGCTTTCTTAAGGGAAGAAGAGCGCTATGATGATGTTATTGAGTTAATTGCTCATATCAAAGAATTTGGAGAAGAGGATCCGCTGTTTGAATGGTACTTAGCTAGTGCTTATCACCATGAAGATCAAGTCGATAAAGCAGACAAGCACTACCAACGAGCAATCGATGCCTTTAGAGAAGATGCAGACTTCCTAGAGGAATATGGAAGGTTTTTATTAGAGCTTGGTTATCGGGAAAAAGCGCTTGCTTATCTGCGTAAATCCGTAGGTTACGATCAGAGTCGTCTTCACCTTCAAGAATTAATCTTTGAGATCGAATCATACTCATAATGTGTACAGATTACGTCGGGCTGTAGAAAAATGCCTTATTTTCAGGCGATTTATTTTTAAGAGTGGCAGGGATTTTGTCATGTGTATTGAATTGTTACTATAGTACCTCATAAGGTCCTCATCAACTTTTGATGAATTTACTATTGGGGAGGGATTAGTGATGAGCAGCACAATTTCAGTTATTGAGAAGAAGGATTTTCTAAAGTGGTTTTTAAACACTTATCAATTGAAAAGAAGAGAATGTGCATGGTTGTTAAATTACTTGATTAGTGATAATGACATTATGAAACACGTTCATTTTGTAGATAAGGCTGAGCATTGTCCTAAAGCGCTTGTTATTTCATCAACAGACGTTGAGCAAATTCCGTTTTGTTTTCATAAGCACCAGCATGTAACGATGGATGCAGAAAAAGCGTTCCACGATATCCGTCTCAATAACGAGGAAGATATTTATATTCAACTTAATTTTCCGAGTTCACAAACAAACCCACAATATGTTGCTGTGTTAGAAGATAATCCTTTTCTTCCTAGAAATGAAGAAGCCACAAATGTTGACCAGCTCTTGGCGGAAATGGTACTTGATAAAGCAATCGTTTCGTTTAAGAGGCAACGGCTATTAGAAGAGATCAACAAATCTCTTGATCAAAATGATGAGCAGTTATTTCTATCGCTAACAACGGAATTAAATAAACTTTCTGCCCTTGATCAATAGACAAGGGTTCTTTTTTTAGGTAAAGGAGGGGCAGGAGTTAATTTTTGACGGAAATGTGAATTTTGTTGTAATGCTTTTTATTTGTTTGTTAAAAGATATATGATGGAAACGAACCTGAGTAGACGAGGAGAGATAACATGAAATGGCAAGCAATAGAAATTGATACTTACTTACAAGCAAAAGAATATGTTGATACAGCAATTATCCCATTAGTTCCGATTTCATGGGAAAAGGAAGTGAAAGGAACGGTAGCGATGGGCGAATTTATTATGATTATGGCGGATGAATTAGAGCGACAGTTTAGAGGTCGTGTCATTCAGTTTCCTGCTTTTAGCTATTTGAAATCTGAGCCACTTGACGATCGCGTTCAACGCTTGGAATGTTGGTATCAAGAACTTACTGAACATGGAGTGAAGCATGTCGTTTATATCACGAGTGATCATGACTGGAAAACAGCCGAAAATAAGTTAAGTGATATGTTGTTGTGGCTTCCGACGATCCCGTTAGAGCACATGGATCATCAATATAAGGTTCAAACGGTTTCAGACCAAATTAAACAACTATTGCCTATTATGACAAATAAATGGCAAAATGATAGTGGTCTGCAAAATGATTAATAATTTGACACAGCAAAAGATTGACAGTGCTAGAGCAGTTAGGCTATCATGAGATTGTCCTAGTATAATCTGTGTTGTATTTTTGTCCGGATGGACTTAAGACTATAACGTAGGGGGGGAAACCTAATGAGTGAAAAAGATCATAAAGTATCAAGACGTCAATTTTTGACGTACACGCTAACAGGTGTTGGTGGGTTTATGGCAGCAGGGATGTTAATGCCAATGGCACGTTTCGCACTTGATCCTGCATTACAAGTAGGAGAAGAAGGAGATATGGTGCCAATTCCATTAAAAGCAGATGAAGTAACCCAAGAACCACAACGTGTTGACTTTACGTTTGAACAAGTTGATGCTTGGTACACATCAGATGTGACAAATTCAGCGTGGGTATTTGAAAAAGATGGCGAGATCGTTGCTTTATCACCAGTTTGTACACATTTAGGCTGTACAGTTGACTGGAATACGAGTGAAGATCACCCAAATCAATTCTTCTGCCCGTGCCACTATGGTCGGTTTGAGATCGATGGTACCAATGTGCCTGGTACGCCTCCAACTGAACCACTTCACCAATATGACCTAGAGGTGAGAGATGGCACAATTTATTTAGGTAGAGCAAGACCACAAGTATAGGAGGGGCGTAATTCATGTTACAAAAAATCTATGATTGGGTAGACGAACGTCTGGATATTACGCCTATGTGGCGAGATATTGCTGACCATGAGGTGCCTGAGCACGTTAACCCAGCACATCACTTTTCAGCTTTTGTTTATTGTTTTGGCGGGTTAACATTCTTTATTACAGTTATCCAGATTCTTTCTGGTATGTTTTTAACGATGTATTATGTACCAGATATTATTAATGCTTACCAATCTGTTTCCTATTTGCAAAATGAAGTAGCCTTTGGTGTGATCGTTCGTGGTATGCACCACTGGGGCGCTAGTTTGGTAATCGTAATGATGTTTTTACATACGTTACGCGTATTCTTTACCGGTTCATACAAGAAACCTCGTGAGTTAAACTGGGTTGTAGGTGTACTTATCTTCTTTGTTATGTTAGGGCTTGGTTTTACAGGGTACTTATTACCTTGGGATATGAAAGCGTATTTTGCGACTGTTGTAGGTCTGCAAATTGCTGAAGCTGTTCCAGTTGTCGGTGGATTTGCGAAAACGTTACTTGCAGGTGGAGAAATTATTGGTGCGCAAACGCTAACACGTTTCTTTGCGATCCATGTCTTCTTCTTACCAGGTGCGTTACTCGGACTTCTAGGGGCTCACTTCTTTATGATTCGAAAACAAGGTATTTCAGGTCCGTTATAGAATTAAAATGAAACGATAAAGGAGGGAAATCGATGAAACGTGGTAAAGGTATGAAGTTTGTAGGTGATTCTCGTATCCCTGCTGAGGGGAGAATGCCGAATATTCCTAAAGATTACTCGGAATATCCAGGTAAAACGGAAGCGTTTTGGCCAAACTTCTTATTAAAAGAATGGATGGTTGGTGCGGTCTTTTTAATCGGATACCTTTGTTTAACAGTGGCTCATCCATCCCCATTAGAGCGAATGGCTGATCCTACTGATTCAGGATACATTCCGCTTCCGGACTGGTATTTCTTATTCTTATACCAATTACTTAAGTACGAATATGCAGCCGGTGACTATACGGTTATTGGTGCTGTGGTTATTCCTGGTTTAGCATTTGGTGCATTGCTTCTTGCGCCATGGTTAGATCGTGGTCCGGAGCGCCGTCCATCAAAACGACCAATTGCAACTGGTTTAATGATGCTTGCAGTCATAGCAACAATTTATTTAACTTGGGAGTCAGTTGATGAACATGATTGGGAAGCTGCTGCTCAACAAGGTGAAATCATCGAACATGAAATTGATCAGGATGCAAGAGGGTATGAAATCTATTCCGAACAATCCTGTATCGGATGTCATGGTAACCAAATGGAAGGTGGGGCCGGAGCGCCAGCACTTTTTGAAACGGGATTAACGGTTGATGAGATTAAAGAGATTACAGTTAATGGTATGGGTGATATGCCAGCCGGAATGTTCGATGGATCAGATGAAGAATTAGAAATTTTAGCAGAGTATATTGCTAATGATGGGCATGAAGAGTAAGGGGAAAAGCTGACTTTTTAGTCAGCTTTTTTTTACACTTATTTGCAGAGAATAGAGTCTCTATTAGTACTCTCACTTTAAGGAGTTGTCATTGCGTGCGATTGATTAAGATGTTAGGACAACCGTGGGCGTTGTTCATCGTATTTTTAATTAATTTATTCGGAACTATTTATGGGTACTGGTGGTATAAGGATCAGTTAGCGATCACTCCTGCTCATTTTTATCTTTTTGTCCCAGATAGCCCCACCGCTAGCTTGTTTTTTCTATTTGTATTAGCAATGTTTTTCGTCAGGAAAAATTGGCCACTAATGGAAGCCTTTGCAGCGGTGACACTCATTAAATATGGCATTTGGGCTGTTGTGATGAATATGGCCGCTGGCGTTGCTGGAACTTCGCTTAATTGGCAACATTATATGCTCATCTTTTCACACTTAGGGATGGCTGTGCAAGCATTGTTATACGCTCCTTATTACCGAATTAAGGTTTGGCATTTAGTTGTTGTTGCGATCTGGACCCTCCATAATGATGTGATTGACTATGTATTTGGGATGCATCCATGGGTAGCGGGGAGCTTACATGAATTTGTTCCTCATATTGGTTACTTTACTTTTTGGTTAAGTATTTTATCACTGACAACGGTTTATCTGGTAGCGATACGAAGCAAAAGTGTGAAGATAGAACTTTGAATTCGCGTTTTCCCCTCCAAAATTTGATTGAAAACTTGTCCCTGAGTAGGTCTACTCTTGTCCACCACTTCATAGGATAAAGTAGTACAAATTGGGGGGGGAACGAATGCGTACGATTGTTTCGCTATTTTTAATACTTTTAGTACTTTTTCCAGGCGTGACTTTTGCCGAACATGAGCAGGATAATAATAAATGGCAGGAACTAAATCAGCTTGCCGATCGGGCGTTACACCTTGTTAAGGAAGAAAAATTTGATGAAGCAAAGCAATTACTTGATTCCTTTTCTGAACAGTTTTTATCCGTGCATTACAATCACAACGAATTATCAATGAATGACTTGAGAATCGTTACAACTACATATGAAAAGGCGATGGCAGCTGTAACTGAAGTGTCAGCAAGTCATGAAGATCGTGTGATGAACATGACCGAGTTTCGCTTAGCGATTGATGCATTATCTAATGAACACAACCCATTATGGGTGAAGTCAGAACGTAGTGTTATGGGCGCTTTTTCAGCAATGAAGACGGCAGCCAATGAAGGTGATTCGCAAACTTTCCAACACCGCTTAAATGATTTTCTGAAGCAATATCAAATGATTCGGGCAGCGTTAGTCATTGATTTAGAGCCGCACCATACACAACGGCTCGAGTCACATATCCAGTTTGTTGAGCGCCAGCGTCATGATTTTGTTAATGATAGCGAAAAAGTCAAGCACTTAGATGTCATGGAAGAGGATTTCAAAGCGTTATATCAACAGTTTCAGGAGGACTCATCTGATCCATCCTTATTATGGGTGATTATATCTGTCGGAGGAATGATTATTGTCTCGTTATCTTATGTTGGGTGGAAAAAATACAAGGCGGAAAAGAAAAAAGTAAAGGTTGAAGAGTAGTTTTCACGTATGAACAGACAAGCTGGAAGCTTGTTCGTAGAGGCATTTCAATTGACTTTTAGATCTTGATAAAATAAAATTAAAATAACATTACAAATCAAATAGTGGAGGGAATACAACCATGTCACTCGGAGCTTTTATTGTATATTTCGTCCTGCTATTGATCATTCCAATTTGGGCACAAAGTAGAGTGAAGAGTGCGTATCGGAAGTACTCGCAAGTTCCATCTTCATCAGGAATGACAGGAGCACAAGTTGCACGTAAAATATTAGATGATAACGGATTATTTAACGTAGCAGTCGAAGAAGTTCGTGGCCAGTTAACGGATCATTATGATCCACGCTCAAAGGTTGTTCGTCTATCTACGGATAACTACCATGGGCACTCTGTGGCCGGAGCAGCAGTGGCGGCGCATGAAGTCGGACATGCGATTCAAGATGCAGAGGATTATGCATTTTTACGGTTTCGTCATGCGCTAGTCCCGCTTGCTAATTTCGGCTCAAACTTCTCGTTCTTCTTGATTTTAGCCGGCATTATATTTTCAATGAGTGGTGCGCTACTTTTAGGGATTATCTTTATGTCCTTTGCAGTATTATTCCAATTAGTAACATTACCAGTTGAGTTTGATGCGTCAAATCGTGCCATGCAACAAGTCGTTTCAGTCGGTGTGATTCGGAATGATGAAGAGCGTGAAACGCGTAAAGTATTAAATGCGGCTGCTCTGACATATGTTGCGGCTGCGCTTGTAGCACTGCTAGAATTAGTCCGATTCATCTTAATGTATATTGGTATGAATGACGATTAATAGGAAATGACCCGAAACATATGTTTCGGGTCATTTTTTGTGGTTAAGGGGCGGAGTGCACTAGCGATGGAGAAGGGGTCGATGAGGAAGGCTTACTCGCACCGCCTTAGGATTAAGTTCGTGGGCTATTCACTGAAGTGGAGGTGCATATTCGATGGAGGTTAAGGGGCGGAGTGCGCTAGCAATGAGGAAAAATCATAGAAGGGTCTAATTTACAGTTGTAGTGGTTTTTTATTTTCATCAAGCGTAAATCCCTCGCCATTAACACCTTGGACGTCATTGATCGTGAAAAATGCATGCGGATCGATTCGCTCAACAATCGCTTTTAAGCGAGTGATTTCATTCCGACCAACAACACAATAGAGGACTTCTCTTTCTGCACCTGTAAAGCTACCTTTACCATTCATGATTGTTGCCCCGCGGTCCATGTCTTGTAAGATTGCACTTGAAATATCTGGAATTTTTTCGGAGATTATAAAGGCCGCTTTGGCTGAATAGGAGCCTTGTTGGATAAGATCGATGACTTTTGCAGCGATAAAGACTGCTACTAATGTATACATCGCCTCACGGTAGTTTAAGTAAACCAATGAAGATGCGATAACAAGTGCGTCGAAAATAAATAATGTTTTTCCCATGCTCCATCCTAAGTATTTTACGCCGAGTTTAGCGAGTATATCTGCTCCACCAGTTGTTCCCCCATAGCGAAAAACAATGCCTAACCCGCTGCCAATGCAAGCTCCAGCAAATAATGCGGCGAGGGTCAAATCATTTTGTAATGGAAGGTAAACAATTGGATAGTATTGGAAGATAGCTAAAAAGAATGAAACACCTACCGTTCCAATGACGGTATAAATAAAGGCGTTGCGACCTAAAATCCGCCACCCAATAAAAAAGAGTGGAATGTTTAAAACTAGGTTTGTGATTGCTGGATCAAAGCGAAAGAGAAAGTATAATACTAATGTAATCCCGGTAAAACCACCATCCGCTAAGTTATTTTCCATGTTAAAATAAACAAGACCAAAGGATAGGATCGCAGAACCTAACAAAATAAAAAAGGTGTTCTTAAGTTTGAGAGTAGAAAACATAGCTGTCGCTTCCTTTTTTTAGTATTTAACAAGTTGTGTTTAACCATTATAAGAGAAAAGGAATTTGAGAGCAATTTAATTTAAATATTTGTCAAATCGCTTGCATTTAGCTAACATGAACAAGAGAGGAAAAAAGAGGTGATCAAATGGCGAAAAGAAGCTTAGAAGAAGTACAGCAAGAAGTTGACGCATATATCGGTCAGTTCAAGGAAGGTTACTTTAGTCCGTTAGCGATGTTAGCGCGGATGACAGAAGAGTTAGGAGAACTTTCTAGAGAAGTCAATCATTATTATGGAGAAAAGCCGAAAAAAGAATCCGAAGAAGAGCGCACGATGGAACAGGAACTAGGTGATTTATTTTTCGTGCTTGTTTGCTTTGCAAATTCATTACATATTGATTTAGATGAAGCGTTTGAACTAGTGATGGAAAAATTTAAAACGCGAGATAAGGACCGTTGGACAAAAATTGATGGAGAGGATGAATAAACATGAATCAAAATAAAGTAAACATTGTCATTGCAGGGCCACGTGGGAATATGGGGAAGGAAGCCGTTTTTATGGTGGAAAATACTTCTGAATTTGAACTTATTGCGGTAGTCGATTCAAAAAATGGTGGTAAGACTGTAGGAGACCTAGACGGATTGCCAAATCATTCGGCCCCTATTTATGAGGACATGGCAGTTTGCTTTTCTGAACATGAGTGTGATGTGTTAATTGATTTAACGACTCCTGAGGTTGGACGTAAGCATATGGAAATTGCCTTTGATCACGGGGTGCGTCCGGTCGTTGGGACAACTGGGTTTACAGATGATGATATAGTACAATTACGGTCAACGGCTGAAGAGAAAGGACTCGGAGCCATTATCGCTCCAAACTTTGCGATTGGGGCGATTTTAATGATGAAATTTTCTCAGCTTGCAGCTAAGTATTTAAGTGATGTTGAAATTATTGAGCAACATCATGATCGTAAATTAGATGCACCATCTGGTACAGCGATAAAGACAGCTCAATTAATCTCTGAAGTTCGAGAAAGCAAGCGACAAGGTCACCCGGATGAAAAAGAGGAATTAGCAGGAGCTAGAGGTGCCGACTTCGATGGTATGCATATACATAGTGTTCGACTACCTGGATTAGTTGCTCACCAAGAGGTTATCTTTGGCGGTATTGGACAAACGTTAAAGATCCGTCATGATTCAATCAATCGCACTTCATTTATGCCAGGCGTTAAGTTAGCTGTTGAAACGGTTATGAAAATCGACACATTAGTATACGGCTTAGAGAATATTATTGAGTAGGGCGGTGCTGAGATGAATATAGCATTAATAGCTCATGATAAAAAGAAAGATGATATCGTCCAGTTTGCTATTGCCTATGAACCTGTGTTGAAAGAGCACGAGTTATATGGGACAGGAACGACAGGGAAGCGGATAATGGAAGCTACGGATTTATCAATTCACCGCTTTCTATCAGGACCTTTGGGTGGGGATCAACAAATTGGTGCCTTAATTGCCGAAAATGCAATGGACTTAATTCTTTTTTTTCGCGATCCCCTAACGGCACAGCCGCATGAACCTGATATCACAGCGCTAATCCGTTTATGTGATGTTCATGGCATTCCACTTGCTACAAATATGGCAACCGCAGAAATCTTGATAAAAGGACTTGCCCGTGGAGATTTTGAATGGAGAAAGGTTGTGCACAAGAATGACTAGAGATCAATTCACACATCAGCAGGAGGAAGCACTTGATATCCTTGCATTTGGCGCCCACCCTGATGATGTTGAAATTGGAATGGGAGGAACAATCGCCAAGTATGCTAGTCAAGGCTATCGAATTGCGATTTGTGACTTGACCTTTGCTGAACTGTCTTCCAATGGAACTGTTGAAGAACGACAAGCAGAGGCGGCCATTGCCGGTGAGCATTTAGGGATAAAAGAGCGAATCCAACTTGATTTTCCAGATCGTGGTTTGTATCATTCGAAAGAAAAGGTTGATTTGCTGGTGGACGTGATTCGCAGCTATCGACCAAAGCTCATTTTTACACCTTATGAAGTGGATCGACACCCTGATCATGGTCAATGTACCGCACTAATTAAAGAAGCGAGATTTAATGCAGGAATTCAAAAGTATCATGGTCGACAGAACCTGCCCAGACATCGTGTTAATGAGATGCACTATTACATGATCAACGGGTTTCATCGACCGGATTTTGTTGTTGATATCTCTGTTGAAATGGAAACGAAAATACAGGCATTACATGCGTATCAAAGTCAGTTTGTTAAAGCGAGTAATAGTGTTGATACCCCTTTAACAAATGGGTATATAGCATCTGTAGAAGCACGGGAGCGGTTGTTTGGAGCGGAGGTCGGTGTTTCATATGCTGAAGGCTTCAAAAGTGATCAGCCACCAATCATTCATCAATTATTAAAGGGGACGACTTGAAGTGAAAATAGGAATTACATGTTATCCAACGGTTGGGGGATCAGGTGTTATCGCCACTGAACTTGGGAAATTATTAGCAGAACGAGGGCATGAAGTCCATTTTATTACTTCTAGTCTTCCTTTTCGATTAAACAAGGTGTACCCTAATATTTACTTTCATGAAGTAGAAGTGAATCAATACTCGGTATTTCAATATCCGCCTTATGATTTAGCGTTGGCTAGTAAAATGGCAGAAATCGCAGAGCGACAGAACCTTGATTTGCTTCATGTTCATTATGCTGTTCCGCATGCGATTTGTGCGTATTTAGCGAAACAAATGGTTGGTGAGAACTTGAAAATTGTGACGACTTTGCATGGAACTGACATTACCATTTTAGGTTACGATCCTTCATTACGTGAAATGATCCGGTTTGGAATTGACAACTCAGACGCTGTGACAGCTGTCTCTGATGACCTAGCTAGCGAAACCAAAGAATTATTACATACGACTAAAGAGATAGATACGGTTTATAATTTCGTAGATGAACGCGTTTATTATCGACGTGATACTTCAGACTTACGTGAACAGTTCTCGATTGAGCCAGATGAAAAGGTATTGATTCATATTTCTAATTTTCGTTCGGTGAAACGTGTTCCGGATATTATAAAAAGCTTTGCAATTATTAATAAGCAAGTGAAATCTAAATTGCTACTCATTGGTGATGGACCTGAAGTAACGATTGCATGTCGGCTCGTTAAAGAATTAGAACTTGAGGATCGTGTCTTGTTTTTAGGGAACCAAAAACGAGTAGCTGAATTTCTATCAATTAGTGACTTATTGTTTTTGCTATCCGAAAAAGAAAGCTTTGGTCTTGTTGCTCTTGAAGCGATGGCCTGTGGGGTGCCTGTCATTGGTACCTCCATTGGTGGCATTCCCGAAGTTGTTGCCGATAGCGAAACAGGCTATGTTTGTGAAGTTGGGGATATTGATGCCATTGCAGCTAGGTCGATTGAGGTTTTACAAGATCCTACGTTGCAACAGCAGTTGTCAACTGCAGCTCTCGTTCGCGTAGAAGAGCTGTTTCATTCTAATAAGATTGTCGAGCAATATGAACGGATTTATCAAAGAACGATACAAAGTAACTAAAAAGGGATGATCATGATGTATGCCATTGCATTTGAAAAGAGTAAACCTATTCTTGATAAGTTGATAAGCAATGGCTTTGAGGCCTACATTGTCGGAGGAGCTGTCCGTGATTATTTACTAGGCGTTCCATTTCATGATATTGATATTGTAACTTCTGCTACAGTAGAAGAGATTCAATCCGTTTTTAAACATACTGCCCCCGTTGGTATAAGGCATGGGACGGTTATCGTTGTTGAAGATGGGCGATCGTTTGAAGTAACATCGTTTCGCGGTGCTGATCAAAAAACATTATTTGTTGACTTGCAACATCGAGATTTTACGATCAATGCGATTGCAATGAGTGTAACGCAAGAGGTAATTGATCCCTTTGATGGTATGAGCGATTTGAAGAAACGGATCATACGTGCAGTCGAATCAGCTCAAGAACGTTTCCGTGAAGACCCTTTACGACTGCTTAGAGCGATCCGTTTTGTTAGTGAACGCTCGTTTCGTATGGAAAGTTCAACGTTTGAAGCGATTAAAACACAGGCTCATTTGATTCAGACGGTAGCCTTGGAGCGAAGTACGGCTGAGTTTGAGAGAATCCTTCAAGGCAAACATGTTCACGAAGCCCTAAGGTTATTTGTTAAGACGGAGCTTTATCAGTCGTTGTTTTATACCGAAGATAAAAAAGATCAACTCATACAGGTGAGCAGGCTGAGCTTAGGTGACTTGCAAACCATTGCGGAATACTGGGCGGCCTTTCTTGTTTGTTTAGAAATGAAACAGCCAGTGAGGCTATTAAAACAATTGAAGCGGTCTAACCAATTGGTTTCTGAAGTACGCACAATAATAGATACGTATCATGCGTATCAGCGAACTGGTTGGACGAGCTTGCTCGTGTATGATATAGGTTTAAGGTTAGCTTGTCAAACCGAGCGAATGATCGCTGTCATGAGTAATAGAGAAGCCGATCTGAAGGCAATCGAAAAAGTCTTTCATCAATTAACAATAACAGATCGTAGTCAATTAAAAGTGGATGGAAATGACGTGATAACACTCGTTAATCGCCCACCTGGTCCGTGGGTAAAACAAGCACTTCGTGATATTGAAATAGCCATCGTTAACCAAGAACTGGTTAATGATCGAGAACAAATTTTATGTTGGATCGATAAAGGAGGGGTGACATGAGAACGAAACTATTACAAATGCTCATTGAAAATGAAGGTCAATTTGTATCAGGTGAAAAGCTTAGTAAGCATTTAGGGTGCTCAAGGACAGCCGTTTGGAAGCATATTGAAGAACTTCGCAAGGCTGGGTATGAATTAGAAGCTGCACCGCGCCGGGGGTATCGGATTACCAAAAAGCCCAATGCTATTACAGCTGATGAAATCAGCGTTCATTTAAACACCGAAACTATTGGTCAAGAGATTCAGTACTACGAGACCGTGACGTCAACACAAGAAATTGCTCATCGGCTTGCGCAGGATGGAGCACGTGAAGGGACAGTCGTTGTTGCTGACGAGCAAACAGGTGGCAAGGGACGTTTAGGGAGAGTATGGCATTCACCGATAGGGACAAGTATTTCGATGAGTCTCATCTTACGACCAAGTATTCCGCCCCAACAGGCACCGCAATTGACTTTACTAGCTGCCGTTAGTGTTGTTCGTGGTATACAAGCAGCGACAGGGATAGAGTGTGAAATTAAATGGCCGAATGATATTTTATTAGATGGGAAAAAGGTGGTTGGCATCTTAACAGAGTTGCAATCTGAACCAGACCGAGTTCATTCCGTTATTATTGGAATAGGGATTAATGTTAACCATCGCAAGGAGCAGTTTCCGTCTGAGATCCGTGAGATTGCGACATCACTAGGAATTGAAAAAGGGGAAGAAATAGCTCGTGCCGATGTGATTCGCAGCGTTTTTGAGGAATTTGAAACTCTTTACCAACGTTATTTAAACGAAGGATTCAAACCAATTAAACAGCTATGGGAAAGCCATGCCATTAGTTTAGGAAAACAAATTAAAGCAAGTACCGTTCAAAATGTTTTATATGGGGTTGCAACAGGAATTACTGATGACGGGGTGCTTTTGTTAGAAGATGAAGAAGGAACGGTTCATAAAATTTATTCAGCTGATATTGAATTAAATGTCACAAAAGCGTAAAAGTTTGCTATACTTTTAGACAGGGCAGTATCAAATACAGAACTGCACCATTGAAAGTTACTTCAATGTTAAAATCAGTCAAAGTCTGCCTTGATCCACAGTAAGGACTAGGACAGAGGGATGAAATGAACCGTTGCGTATGTTAAATCATTGCTTTTTCATCAATGTCTGAAGAAAAGGCAATTTTGTAGCAAAAATCCTTCTTTCCTATCACGGAAATGAGGATTTTTTTGTACTATTTTTCCAACATGATATGCGTTCGATTCGCTGATCGGTTTACTCATCTTCCTCTGATCAAAAAGGAGGAGATTAGATGAAAACGTCAACAACGTTTAAACAGATGAAGGAAAAAAAAGAACCTATTGCAATGATTACTGCATATGATGCACCAACCGCTAAGATTGTTGAACAAGCAGGGGTAGATATGATCCTGGTCGGTGATTCCCTTGGAATGGTTGTGCTAGGGTATGATTCTACAGTACCTGTTACGATCGAAGATATGATTCTCCATACGAAAGCTGTTCGTCGTGGGGCAAAGGATACATTTGTTGTCACTGATATGCCATTTTTGACGTATCATAGCTCGGTTTCTGAAACGATGTCACATGCCCAATCGTTAATGCAAGAGGGTGGTGCCCATGCGATCAAGTTGGAAGGAAATGGTGAAGTTATCAAGATGATTGACCACTTAACAGCAGCAGGGGTACCAGTAGTGAGTCACCTTGGACTGACACCACAGTCTGTCGGTGTATTAGGAGGATATCGGGTTCAAGGAAAAGATGCCGACAGTGCGAAACAATTGATTGAAGACGCTAAGAGCGCTGAGCGTGCAGGTGCATTTGCACTCGTTCTAGAATGTGTACCTAAGCAACTTGCAGCTTATATTAGCGAAGTGCTTTCAATTCCTGTAATTGGGATTGGTGCTGGAGTGAAAACAGATGGGCAAGTGCTTGTTTATCATGATATTATTGGCTATGGAAGTACATTTACTCCTAAGTTCGTCAAACAGTATACAGAAATCACCCCAGTCATTCACAATGCTGTCAATCAATACGTGTCAGAAGTGAAGAGTTTGGCATTTCCGGAAGATAAACATTCATTCACAATGAAAGAAGAACATCTTCAGCATGTATACGGAGGTGTCAAACCATGAGGATTGTTGAATCTGTTGGGGAGATGAAAACTTTACTTAAGAGTGCTAACCAATCGGAGCAAACGATTGGGTTTGTCGCAACGATGGGTTTTCTTCATGATGGTCATATAAGTCTTGTTGAACAAGCTAAAAGTGAAAATGACCTCGTTGTGATGAGTATATTTGTGAATCCGTTACAATTTGGACCGAATGAGGATTTTGACCGTTATCCACGTAACTTTGAGCGGGATTCAAAGCTTGCAAAAGAGGCTGGTGTTGATGTTTTATTTTATCCAGCAACGTCAGAAATGTATCCAAGCGAACAAACGGTGACCGTTTCTGTTCAGAGTGGGACAAATGTTTTATGTGGGCAAAGTCGTCCTGGTCATTTTGATGGTGTTGCCACCGTTGTATTAAAGCTATTTAATATTATTGAACCGGATCGTGTCTATTTTGGGATGAAGGATGCCCAGCAGGTGGCAGTGATTGAACAGATGGTCTTAAATTTCAACCTCCCGATTGAAGTAAGGCGTTGTGAGACTGTTCGTGAAGAAGATGGACTAGCCAAAAGTTCGCGAAATGTCAATTTAGCGCCCGAGGAACGTAAACAAGCGGTTGCCATTTATGAAAGCCTAACAGAGGCTGTTGCAATGATTACAGATGGTGAATGTGATCCAGACCGTATCAAATCGTTCATCCAAGATCAGCTTCTTACAAAAACGGATGGTGTGATTGATTATATTGAAGTGTTATCATACCCAGAGTTAAAAGAGATATCCGAGATTGAGGGTGAAATTATAATAGCCATTGCTTTGAAATTTGCTAAAGCACGTTTAATTGATAATGTCACCTTAACGGTATAATACAGCAAAGGTAAATCGACTTATAGGAGGAATACGAGATGTTTCGAACGATGATGAAAGCTAAAATTCACCGTGCACGTGTAACAGAAGCTGATTTGAATTATGTAGGAAGTATAACTATTGATGAGGATATTTTGGATGCTGTTGACATTACGGCCAATGAAAAAGTTCAAGTCGTTAATAATAACAATGGTGCAAGGCTAGAAACATATGTGATTCCTGGACCTCGAGGTAGTGGTGTGTTCTGCCTGAACGGGGCAGCAGCCCGATTAGTGCAAAAAGATGACGTGATTATTGTCATCTCATATGCTCTTGTTTCAGAGGAAAAGCTATCCGAATTTCATCCGAAAGTTGCCATTATGGATGAGAACAATAATGTCGTTCAAATGTTAGATTCAGAACCAGCTTCTACCGTGCTATAGCGGTGCATAAATCCCTTTGTTTAGATGTACACTTAAGTTTAAGAGCGAGTGTGCAGCTTAAACAAGGGGGTTTTTTTATGGAGAATTGGTGGCAGGAGTGGGAGGAACAATATCAAAAAGTCAAACAACAGTGGCTGTTTCAGCCGGAAGATGAAACGACTAAACAGTTACATCAATTAGAGGAGATTAAGGAGCTAACATTACAAGCGTGGATGACCATGGAGGATCAATATACTGATTTACAAGAAGAGTTAGAGGACCAATCACGATCAGGTTACACTTACGAATCAAAAGGAACCTCATACTTTAAATTAGATATGTTTGATAAAGCGATTAAGGAATTTGAACAAGAAAAACAGCAACAAGGACATTCACAAGCGATTGTCTTATTATATCTCGGGTTCGCTTATTTATATGAACAAAATCATAAGCGTGCAACAGAACTTTTTTTGTATCTGACTCATGAAAAAAGAACGAAGCTAGAAACTCATTTTGCTTATGTTGGCTTAGGGTGTGTTTATGGCCAACAACAAGAGCTTGATAAAGCGACCCATTTCTTTGAAAAGGCATTATCTCTTACATCCAATCCTGATGTCGTGTATAATTTAGGAATGTGTCACCTGATGTTAAATCAACCGAAGCTTGCACTACCTTATTTTCAACAAGTAGTTGAGTTATTGGTTGATGACCCAGAATCATACTACTTTCTTGGTCGTTGTTATCTTCTTATTGGCCAAGATGAGATGGCTTTTCAATCGTGGATAACGGCGTTACAACTTGTAGAATCAAGAAGCTTGTTACAATCGCTAGCTCAGGACTTTGAATGGCATGGGTTTTATGAGGCAGCTGTGCATTGTTATCGACGGTTATTATCTCTCGGACATTCTGACATCATGGTATGGCATGGGTTAGCTTGGAATTATGGGTTACTTGATTACCGTCAAGAATCTAATCAGTTATTTTATCAATTACTCTCAAATGATCCAAATAATGAGAATGTATGGATTTCATATTTATGGTTATTAAAATCATGGGGACATGATCAGCAATTTCAGTTTATACGTAAACAAAGTGAACGGTACGAAGTATCACACCCGCTGATCACTCATTTGTAATAGTATGGTCTACGTGATCTACGTATCACGTACATGTAAGGTAGGTGGGGAAAATGTCGCAACGTTTTGTTGTCGTTGATATCGAAACGACGGGGAATTCCGTAAAACAAGGAGATCGGATTATTCAAATAGGGGCTGTCGCTATTGAAGGAGGCAAAATTGTAGAGCGGTTCTCTCAATTTGTTGATCCAGAAATATCGATCCCAGTTTTTATTCAGCAATTAACAGGAATTGACAATGACATGGTAACAGGTGCTCCAACGTTTGTGGAAGTTGCGCCACAGATGTTGGAGCTTTTAAATGACGCTTATTTTGTTGCACATAATGTTCAATTTGATCTATCGTTTTTACAAAATCAATTGGATTTGTGTGGATATTCGCATTTTCAAGGCCCAACCATTGACACGGTAGAATTATCCAGGCTCTTAATGCCGACAGAGGATGGGTATAAATTAAATCAGCTGGCATCAAGTCTCGGTCTAGAACATGAACGTCCACACCAGGCCGATAGCGATGCAGAAGTTACAGGGGAGCTACTGCTTTATTTACTTACTAAGTTAGAACGTTTGCCCCTTATTACGCTCCAGCATTTAAAGACACTTGCGGCTAAACTAACGAGTGATTTAGAAGAGATCCTCTCACAAATGATTTCACGCAAGTTGACGTCTGTTACGGGTGAGGATGAACATATAGATATTTATCGTCAATTAGCATTAAAACATCGTGCTCTTATCGAACGTAGTGAAGAGCCAATGGAAACCAATTTTAATGACCTTCATGAAAGCATGACTAATCCAGAAGGACCTTTCGCTCAATCAATGGAAGGTTATGAAATTCGTGATGGTCAACTTGAAATGATGAGTCAAGTCGACCAGGCGTTTCATGACCACCAGCACCTTCTTGTTGAAGCTGGTACAGGAACGGGAAAATCACTTGGTTATTTAGTCCCTGCGGTTTTCTATGCTAAACAGCAACAGAAAGCGGTAGTGATTAGTACGCACACGATTCCATTACAGGAGCAACTAATTCAACGTGATATCCCATTGTTAAAAAAGGTGATTCCTTTTGAATTTGAAGCGAGTGTATTGAAGGGAAGAAGCCATTATATTTGTTTGCGCAAGTTTGAACAAAAATTAGCCGAAAGCTATGATGATAATTATGATACAGTTTTATCAAAAGGCCAAATTTTAGTTTGGTTGACTGAAACCGAACATGGTGATGTCGAGGAATTAAATTTACCGTCGGGAGGGCGTGCCTTTTGGCATGAAATAAAAAGTGATGGAAGCTCATGTACAGGAAAGAACTGCCCGTGGTTTTCCCGTTGCTATTATCAGCGAGCTCGAAGAAATGCTTATCAATCCGATGTCATCGTTACAAACCATGCACTTCTATTTTCAGATTTAGTAAGCGATACACCGCTGTTGCCTAGTTATCGACAAGTGATTATTGATGAAGCTCATCACCTTGAAGATGTGGCAAGTGATCATTTTGGTGTACACAGTGATTACTTGACCTTTAATCATTATTGGAACCGTTTAGGAACCTTGCAGGAAGGGGACTTATTATATAAGTTATACACAACTGCAACAAATATAAATGGTTCACTTGAAAGCAAATTTGAACAAATTGAAAGCTCCATCAATGAACTGAAATTTGAAGTGGACGAGTTATTCCGAATGATTCATACGTTTGTTGTCGAAAGAAGGAAAGCGTCGACGACTGAAATTGGACGAATCAGTTATCGGTACCAAGCTCATCGTGAGGAAGGCTCGATTTGGCGAGCGATACTAGAGAGTACGTTGAGAATATCGGCGAAATTAAAAGAGCTAGGAAGAGCAATGAGAAAGATTGTGGTTGTCTTGGAAGAGAATGAGGAGCAATTAAGTTATGCTGAAAATAGTCTAGTGGCTGAATTTAATGGTCTGACGAAATCATTTGAACAAACAAGGGTTGATATTGAGGAGCTTCTCTTGGAGTACGATCCAAATTCCGTGTATTGGATTGAGGTTGAAGCAAAGGGAGCAAAGAATGCAACGTATCTTTATAGTAAACCAATTGATGTCGCTGACCGCTTAGCAGATGATTTTTTTGCGAAGAAACAAACAGTCGTCATGACCTCTGCAACATTGACTGTTAACCAATCGTTTGACTATATGATTGATCGGTTGGGGTTAGAAGATTTTGGACCAAACCAGTCCGTGATTGAATCACCTTTTCATTATGAAACCCAAGCAAAATTAATGATACCAACGGATATTCCGAGTATTAAGGATGTTACTGAAGAAGAATATATCTCAACGGTCGTTGAACATATTGCTGCGATCGCTGAAATAACATCAGGGCGGATGTTACTGTTATTTACGTCGTACGATATGTTACGTAAAGCGCACCAACAACTGAAAGAGAAAATCGGCAGTGATGATTATGCGATTATAGGTCAAGGGATTCATAGCGGTAGTCGGGCAAAGTTGATGAAAACCTTTAAACAGTTTGATAAAGCGATTTTATTAGGTACGAGCAGCTTTTGGGAAGGGATTGATATCCCAGGTGAAGATTTAAGTTGTTTGGTTATCGTTCGTTTACCTTTTTCGCCTCCAGATCAACCGGTATTGCAAGCCAAATCGGACAGGTTAAAAGAAGAAGGAAAAAATCCTTTTATGGATCTTGCTCTGCCACAAGCAATTATTCGTTTTAAACAAGGTTTTGGCCGCTTAATTCGTACTGAAACAGACCGTGGCGTGGTGATTGTTTTTGATAAACGGATCACATCGACAAGGTATGGGAAGTCTTTTATTCGATCACTACCTCCTGTTCCTGTCAGTAAACAGCCGATCCAGGAGCTATTAACTGAATTAAACAGTTGGCTTTAATCCTAAACTCGGCCGTCATGCAATTTTAGCGAATCTCCATACTGTCCTAATGAAAACAGTTATAAGTTTTAATCGTTTGAGACAAACTAAACGGTAATGTAAGAAAATGGATGTGGAGGGATTAGGATGGGTATCCGTACGTATTGGGGATTCGTTTGTTTTTTTTGTGTGCTTGTTGCATTACCAATCGTAATTGCTGCAGATGACGATAAGGTTGAAGTTGATTTAAAGTTAGATGCAGATGAGCTCGCTTATACATATTTTGATTTAGAAAGTGGGGAAGCAACCCTGATCAAGGCTGGAACAGGTGAAACAATCCTCGTTGATACCGGGGATACTAATTCAGAGCATGAATTAGAAAAACGTTTAGAGATGTTCAATATTGATGTGATCGATGTTCTTTTATTAACGAATGGTACGAATGAATATATTGGGAATACAAAATGGGTGTTAGACCACTACAATGTTAAAAAGGTGATTGTACCTGAATTACTTGAAGAGGTATTAATCGACCGCTTCTCGATCGACGCTGATAAGGTAGAGGGTTGGGATGTTGGTACCCATGAAGTGCTATTACCAGGTTTAGAAACGGATGTTTATTATCTAGAAAAGGACCGTCAAGAGCATATGGGTGCGATGGTGATCGGATTTACTTATGGTGATTTGCGCACGCTTTATATGGGAATTGCCGATGTAAAAGTAGAGGAGCAGTTAGCGAATCAATTTCCACTTAAATCATCGATTCTCAAGGTTGCTGACTTTGGTAGTCAGGAGGGGACCTCGCAATACTTTTTAGATGAAGTCGACCCTCAAGTTGCGATTTTGTTTAAGAAACGTGGTGAAAGTCCAAGTGCATTTGTGTTAGAGCGATTACAGGAGACGTGGATTGACATCTATCAAACGTATAAAATTGGCACAGTGTTAATTAAATGTACAAGAAATGATTATGAAATTTTAACAGTCCGAACCAAGAAGAAGGAGTTAGCTACTCTTTAACGAATGGATGATAAGTGTGGCAAGAGCGATCTCAAAAAGGGGATTTTTTATGATGGAAACAGCTTATATTAATGCTACGATAGTGACAGTTGATGAGGATGACCGTGTCGTTGACAACGGTTATCTGATTATTACTGATGGAAAGATACGTGAGGTCGGAGAAGGAGCGCTGCCTTCGAATGTGAAAGCTGACCGTGTTGTTGATCTTCACGGGAAGTGGGTCTTGCCGGGTCTTATTAATACGCACGGCCATACCGGAATGACCTTACTGCGTGGCTTTGCAGATGATCTTCCATTACAAGAGTGGCTTCGTAAAAAAATGTGGCCAATGGAAGCGCAACTAAATAAAGAGCTAATTGAAATCGCTAGTTCCTTAGCAATCTTAGAGATGGTGAAAACAGGGACAACGACTTTTTTAGATATGTATCATCTTCACCTCGATACAACTGCAAGAATTGTCGAGCAGTCAGGGGTTCGTGCGGTCCTCACCCGTGGTATGATCGGTTTATGTTCTGCTCAGGAACAGCAGTCTAAGCTAAATGAAGCGATTGCGTTGACGAAAGCATGGCATTCTCAGGCGGATGGGCGAATTACAACGATGCTCTCGCCACATGCACCTTATACATGTCCACCTTCGTTTATTGAGGCTGTAGTCAGTGAGGCTCATGCACTAGAACTACCATTACATATTCATTTATCTGAGACAAGTCATGAAGTGAATGAGCATGTCAGCAAATACGGAAAACGGCCTGTTGAGCATTTACATGAACTCGATTTCTTTAATGGTAAAAGCCTAATTGCACATGCGGTTCATCTTAATGATAGGGAGATAGAGATATTAGCTGAGAAGAATGTTGCTGTTTCCCATAATCCGATAAGCAACTTGAAGTTAGGATCAGGAATTGCAAGGGTGCCAGATTTGTCACGAGCTGGCGTTACCGTCTCACTTGGGACAGACAGTGCAGCCTCTAATAATACCCTTGATTTATTTGAAGAAATGCGTATGGCTGCGCTATTACATAAAGGTGCGTCAGAAGATCCAACGGCCATTTCTGCTCATGAAGCGTTGAGGATGGCTACCATACATGGAGCAAAGTCATTGAATCTTAAAGCAGTCGGAAGTCTTGAGGTTGATAAGGATGCAGACTTTATTACGATTGATCCGCGTATGAAGCCACATTTACAACCTCAGGCTCACGTACACTCACACTTAATCTATGCAGCAACAGGAGCTGATGTCTGTGACGTTGTTGTTAAAGGAAAGGTAATCATGGAAGATCGAGAATGTGTTACGATTGATGAGGAGCGAGTACTTTTTGAAGCGAATCGTGGCTATCATCTGTTAAATAAATAATCATATGTATTAAAATCTGGCTGTCCCAAGCCGTAACACCAACCGAGGCATTAGGTCAATGTAGGCGGTCACGAGTGGGACAGCCACATAACTGAGGTGTGGTAGGAGGAATTTTTTTTGCTTATCTGACTATTAAAAACATATCAACGGAATTGGTCATGATCTAGTGCTGTTGGAAATTGTGTTTGCCTGAAATGTTCTTCAATCGTCTTCTCTTCTTGTGGCCGATATCGAGAAGAGAGCGCAAACCAATCTTTTTGTTGTTGAAACTTTTCTGCTGTAGACATTGGTTGTTGTACCGTCGTATTTTGTATCACACGCTCAGACCTCCTTTGTTGAGCGGTACTAATAGTATGGCCATTACAAGGGCGGCTATGTTTAGAAATAGTTTGCAGTATAGGTGAGATGTTTGGAAAAGCTGGAGGAATAAAAATGGAACAAAAAATTGAAAAGCTATCTACGGTGAAGATTCAAAAGTCACCAGATGTCTATAAAGTTGTTGATGCTCTAAATCGTACCTTGAAAGAGGATGACCTTATGTTTGGTCTAGCGCTTGATGAGGACAAAGAAAAAATGGTCTTTACGATTTATCGAACGTAATTTGGTGAGACGATGAAAAAATGGATGTTAATTAGCAGTATAGTGATAATTGTTGTCATCGTTATATCGTCATACTTTTTTTACCAGTCAGTTAGAGAGCCGCTAATTGTCGAACAAGAAAAAGCTCGTCATTACCTCATTAATGAAGGTGTACTTGAAACAATCGAAACGATGGATTTTTACCATGGGACTCATACTTATTATGTGGCAAAAGGATACGATTCAAATCAAAAAGAGAAAATCGTTTGGGTTGATGAAGGGTTAGAGGAAACATTCACTCGTACCGGCCAGGATGGACTTTCAGAAGATGATGTTCGTCAGCTGGTAAGTGACGAGCTCAATGTGGCGAAACTGATCTCGATACGTATAGGCATAGAGAAAAGAATTCCTGTTTATGAGGTTACTTACTTAGATGAAGATGATCGCTACTCTTATTATTACATGACCTTTGATGACGGCACATTTATGAAAAGGTATAGTGTAAAGAAAACGTCATAATAAGTCATTTTTTGTGAAAAGATCTTTTATTATTAACGGAAAAAGGTTGAATCGTTTGAAAACAACCCTTATAGTTATAACAAATGGTTTTATACTCAATTGAATTGACATGGGAGGAAGTGGAGCATGAACTTAGCAAAACGTGTATCAACATTAACACCCTCATCAACATTAGCAATCACTGCAAAAGCAAAAGCGCTAAAAGAGGAAGGCCATGATGTGATTGGTTTAGGTGCCGGAGAGCCTGACTTTAATACCCCGCAATATATTATTGATGCGGCCATTAAATCGATGGAAGAGGGACAAACAAAATATACGCCATCCGGTGGTTTACCAAAACTAAAAGAAGCAATTATTACGAAATTTAAGCAAGACCAAGACATTACATATAACCCTAGTGAAGTGATCGTTTGTAGTGGGGCAAAGCATGCCTTATATACATTATTCCAAGCCATCCTTGATGAAGGGGAAGAAGTGATTATCCCGACCCCTTATTGGGTTAGTTATCCAGAACAAGTAAAATTAGCGGGCGGAAATTCGGTTTATATTGAAGGAAAAGAAACGAACGATTTTAAGGTAACTCCTGAACAAGTTGAGCAGGCGATTACAACGAAAACGAAGGCGTTCATTCTAAATTCACCAAGTAACCCTACAGGTTCGATGTATAGTAAAGAAGAGTTAGAGGCTCTTGGTCAAATTTGTTTGAAGCACGATATTCTAATTGTATCAGATGAAATTTATGAGAAACTTGTTTATGGTGGAGCTACGCATACATCTGTTGCACAATTGTCGCCAGAGTTGAAAGAGCAGACAATCATTATTAACGGTGTCTCAAAATCACATTCGATGACAGGTTGGCGAATCGGCTATGCAGCTGGAAATGAAACGATTATTAAGGCGATGACAAATTTAGCTAGTCATAGTACATCGAACCCAACGGCAAATGCACAATTTGGCTCAATTGCTGCTTATACCGAAGACGATGGTTCGGTTGAGAACATGAGAGTGGCATTTGAAGAGAGACTAGACAAGGTGTATGAGCAGCTGATCCAAATTCCTGGTTTTTCTTGTGTAAAACCAAAAGGAGCTTTTTATTTGTTCCCGAATGTAACAGAAGCTGTAAAAATGAATGGTTATGACCATGTTGATGATTGGGTTAAGGACTTATTAGAAGAAGAAAAAGTGGCATTAGTGCCAGGGTCTGGTTTTGGCGCACCAGAAAATGTAAGGTTGTCATATGCAACATCGTTGGAGTTAATTCAAGAGGCCTTAACAAGAATTGAGCGCTTTGTGAAAAGTAAAACGAAATAAAGCTAAGGGAGTAGAGGAATGAACGTAACGGTTCAATCCTTAGCTCCCTTTTTTAATGGGAAAATAAGTCTGAATAGCCGTACTTCTGCGGTAACATTGACTTCTAATTTTACCGAAGGGTATAATGATGCCAGGTATACATAGAGAAAGAAATGTCATGGAGGGAAAAGCGTGAAAACGACTATTTCACAAGTAGGCAAGTATGTCGGACAAGAGGTAACAATAGGAGCATGGTTAGCAAATAAACGTTCTAGTGGTAAAATTGCATTTTTACAATTACGTGATGGAACAGGTTTTATTCAAGGTGTCGTTGTAAAACAAGAAGTTGATGAAGAGGTTTTTTCATCAGCTAAAGCGATCACGCAAGAAAGTTCTTTATACGTAACGGGATTAATTCGTGAAGATGAACGTTCTCCTTCGGGTTACGAGCTTACGGTAACAAATATTGAAGTCATTCATGACGCGCTAGACTATCCCATTACACCAAAAGAGCATGGAACAGAGTTTTTAATGGACCACCGCCATTTATGGCTTCGATCAAAACGTCAACACGCGATTATGAAGGTTCGTAATGAAATTATTCGAGCAACGTATCAGTTTTTTAATGAACAAGGGTTTGTGAAAGTTGACCCACCGATCCTAACAGGAAGTTCGGCTGAAGGAACAACGAACTTATTTCATACGAAATATTTTGATGAAGATGCATATCTGTCACAATCTGGCCAGTTATATATGGAAGCCGCTGCAATGGCTCTTGGAAAAGTTTTTTCATTTGGCCCAACATTCCGAGCTGAAAAATCAAAGACACGCCGTCATTTGATTGAATTTTGGATGATTGAGCCTGAGATGGCATTTATGGATCACGAAGAGAGTTTAGAAGTTCAAGAGCAATATGTTGCATTTATTGTGCAATCCGTCCTGGAAAATTGTCAACTAGAGCTGAAGGCACTTGATCGTGACCTTTCTAAATTAGAAAAGGTTCAAGCACCTTTCCCGCGCATATCATATGATGATGCGATTACATTCTTACAAGAAAAGGGTCATGAAATTAAATGGGGTGAAGACTTTGGCGCCCCGGATGAAACAGCGATTGCTGAAAGCTTTGATAAGCCGGTCTTTATCACCAACTATCCAGCAGAGATAAAGGCATTTTATATGAAGCCACAACCCGGACGTGAAGAAGTTGTTCTTTGTGCAGACTTAATCGCCCCAGAAGGATATGGAGAGATTATTGGTGGTAGCCAAAGAATTGATGACCAAGCATTATTAGAACAACGTTATCAAGAACACAACTTATCAGAAGAGTCCTATCAATGGTATATGGATTTACGTAAATATGGATCAGTTCCTCATTCAGGCTTTGGTCTTGGTCTTGAACGAACGGTGGCTTGGTTATGCGGGGTTGAGCATGTCCGTGAAACAATCCCATTTCCACGATTACTAAATAGACTTTATCCTTAAGCAGTTAAAAAAACCGAATTTGAACTGCACCCCAATTGTTAGACACAATCTAACAGTTGGAGGTGCAGTTTTTCATGACTGATGATTCAAGTTTACAAGCGGATCAGAATGAATCGTGGTAAAAATTAAAGGTTCGATTTGTACGACCAAGTGGAGATGTCGTGTTATAATAAACAATGAGGTGTTTAAATGAGTAATAAAATTATGGTGCAATGGATGGCTGCCGGCCATTTATCAATTTCAAAAATGTTATTACAGTATTACACAAAGCTTGGCATCAATGAAGAGGAACTTGTCTTATTGTTGCATGTTCAAGCATTTATTGAAGATGGGCACTCATTTCCGACTCCACACGACATCTCAGAACGTATGAGTTTAACAGAAATGGAATGTGCAGAAAAATTACGTCTGCTTGTGAAAAAAGGTTACCTTGATTTACTTGAACAACAAGATGATCACCAACTGCTTTCTGAGTCGTATTCACTAGAACCGTTATGGGAAAAGTTGATTTCAATGTTGCGTAGCCATGAAGGGGAAGCAACAGACAAGAAAAAGCAGGATGAGGAAATTAATTTATTTCAGTTATTTGAAAAAGAGTTTAGTCGACCACTATCACCGATTGAATGTGAAACGTTGTCGATGTGGCTCGACCAAGACCAACATGAGGCGATTCTAATAAAAGCAGCCTTAAAAGAAGCGGTTGTTTCTGGGAAATTAAATTTTCGCTACATTGATCGAATCTTATTTGAATGGAAAAAGAATGGTATTCGTACAGTTGAACAGGCCAAAGCATACGGTGAAAAGTTTAGAAAAAACCAAGGGAAAAGATATCAACAGCCCGAACGCGTACAGCCGAATACGTTTCCGACATATAATTGGTTAGAGCAATAGCAGGGACGATTGAAGCGAGAGGAGCGCCCTCTCGCTTTTGTTCCGTTTGGCGATAAGAATTGAGTAAAGGAGATTGAAGATGTTAACAAAAAAACAAATCAACACAGTATTAGATACAATTGCTGATATGTACCCGGATGCCGAGTGTGAGTTAGCCCACAGAAATCCATTTGAGTTGTTAATCGCTGTAGTATTGTCGGCTCAGTGTACAGATGCACTTGTCAATAAAGTAACCCCAGCATTATTTGAGAAGTATAAAACACCAGAGGATTATCTTGCTGTCCCATTGGAGGAGCTTGAACAAGACATACGTTCGATTGGTTTGTACCGCTCAAAAGCAAAAAATATAAAAAAATTATCACAGTCATTACTAGATGAACATCATGGTGAAGTACCTGCGACTCGCGAGGAGTTAGTGAAATTAGCAGGAGTTGGTCGAAAAACGGCAAATGTAGTGACATCAGTCGCATTTGGCATCCCGGCGATTGCAGTTGATACACATGTAGAGCGTGTGAGTAAGCGGTTAGGGATTTGTAAATGGAAAGATTCTGTACGTGAAGTGGAAGAAACATTGATGAAAAAAATACCAGAGGAACTGTGGTCAGATACACATCATCGCTTAATCTTTTTTGGACGTTATCATTGTAAAGCGCAATCCCCAAACTGTGATAGTTGTCCTTTACTTGACCTATGTCGAGAAGGCCAAAAAAGAATGAAAAGGAGAGAGAAGCAGCGTGCCTGAGTTAATCATTCCAAAATCATTTCAACTAGAGCCGTTTTTTAAAACAGAAGATACGATCACTTATGATGAGGATGCGTCTTTCTCCTTTTTCCTTCATCAAAGACAAGGGCTATTTTTATTTGATATCATGAAAGCTTCTCACATTAAATCGCTACAGCCTTGGAACGAACGTGAGCGATACGTTCCAAAGCTTTTTTCGGATTGGACATCAACTGAAGAAGTGATTGCTATTCATTTCCGTAACAGAGATCGTGTGCAAGCAAGAGATCCAATGATTAAGCAGTTGGCCCACTTTATAGAAGCTATGTTTTGGATGAATAAACAGCCAGTCCACTCATTAGTAACATGGAGGTCAGAGTTAGCACGATTAGAAATCAAACCTGTAAATGTAGTGGAGAGGCTGTCGTTTAGCATCGAACAGCCTGACCATTATCATTCCTTTATTCAGCTTAAGGCTCTTTTTGTCGAGATTGAGAAGCTATTTTATAAACAATTATTACTAGATCGGAAAAAAGGAATGTAGGAATTTCTACATTTGCCTTTTTATTTTTTGGAAAATTCGTTATAGTAAGGGTACGATAAGGACGGTGTAAACACGATGACAATAGTAAAAGTAAAACCAAATGAAACAAAAAACCTTGATGATATCGTAACGACTGAAGAACAACATCGTTATGCATTACTTGAAGCAAAACAAAAGCAAAATGACTTCGAAGTTGCGTTTTGTGGACACTTTTCGGCAGGGAAATCAACCATTCTCAACACGTTGTTAGGTGCAGAAGTATTACCGACGAGCCCGATTCCGACAAGTGCAAATATAATCGCCATTAAAAATGGTGAACTTGCTCTATCCGTTGCTAATCAAACAGGAAAAGAACAAACATGGACTGGTGAAATTCCGTGGCAGCGGGTTAGAGAGTGGGGAATGGATGGTAATGAAATTACATCGATGACGATTACTGCACCGTTGCCTTTTTTGGGCGAGCATAGCAAGATTTTAGATACACCGGGGGTCGATTCAACGGATGATTCCCATCAAACGGTTACAGTTGAACAATTATATACAACTGATGTGATCGTCTATGTCATGGATTATAACCATGTGCAATCGGAGACGAATCTCTATTTTCTCAAACAGTTGTCACATGAAAAGAAACCATTGTTTATTGTGATTAATCAAATTGATAAACACAATGAAGAGGAGCTTTCGATCGAGGCCTTTCAACAATCTGTTAAGGACGTGTTTGCGAATTGGGAGATTGATTATTTGGATATGTTTTATACGACAATGAAAAATCCAAGCCATCACCTCAATCAATTCTCAGCGTTCGAAAAGAAATTAAAAGCTTTATTATACAACAGTAAAGACATTGTCGACATTTCTCAATCGCGTTTGGTGGAGAGTCATTTTCGTGCAGTTGAAGCACGGATCAAAGAAGAGAAACTAGAAGCGGTTGATGAAATGATAGCAGAGATGGAGGATCAAGGCTACCAAAGTGAAGATTTGTCCAAGCGAGAAGAATTACAGGAAGAACTTGCTGTAACTGAGCGTAAACCGATTGAAATTGAGGAGCAATACCAAAAGGAAATTGGCGGTCTATTCAAAAATGTAACTCTTTTCCCGTATACAACAACTGAATTGACCAGACAGTGGTTAGAAAGTATTCAGCCACAGTTTAAAGTAGGTCTGCTGTTTTCAAAGAAAAAAACCGCTGAGGAACGAGCTAATCGTTTACAAAAGTTAATAGCGGATTTACAAGATAAGGTAAAGACACAGTTACTCTTTCACGTGCAAAGTTATTTTCAAAAAGTCGAACGTGAATTGTTGACCAATCGTGAGGCATTTGAGCAAGAACTTGACCAACTTGATTATTTTGTTGAGGCTGACTTGCTTACAAGTAGAGTGAAAACAGGTGAGCATAGCCGTGACTACGTCTTTACGTTCACGAAGGAAATTACGGCAGTGATCGTAAAAGAACTGCAAAACCGAGCACTACGTCTCTTACAGTTACAAACAGAAGGGCTCGAGAGCCATTGGAAAACAAAGCGTGATGCACTTGTGAAAAGGCTTGAGGAGTTCAAACAACTCGAGGCGTATGTGGATGCGATTGAAAAAAAGAAGCAGGCGTTTGATCAACAAATAGAACGGATCGACGACATGTTAGCAAGGCTTGATGATAACGGAAAGTTTGAACAGGTGATTCGAGCGACATTTACAAAATCTTATCCGACGACTCGTCAAGACAGTTTTCATAACGTAACGCTTCCAACAGAAAGTGTGATTGATACGAGTTGGGAAGAAGAGGATTCGTCCGAAGGTGTGGTTGACTTTTCTGAAGAGGAAACAAAACAATGGATCGAAGAGCTTTCAAAGACGTTAACTGACTATCAAGATCGGCAATTGCTTTCTCATGAACGCCAACAATTACTTGAACGAATTGATCGTTATCAAAAGCAGACGTTTATTATCTCTTTGTTTGGAGCATTTAGTGCTGGTAAATCAAGTTTTGCTAATGCGTTACTCGGTGAAGCGATCTTGCCTGTTTCGCCACATCCAACGACAGCAACTGTGAATACAGTGCGTAAATCAACGGAAGAAAATCAACACGGAACAGCTGTCGTATTTGTGAAAACAAGAGAACAATTAAACGAGGAAATTTCGATTGTCGCAGAACAGCTTGATGAGAAATTGACGATTGATTCGTTACAAAAGTGGAAACCAAAGCCAAACCAATACGTTTCAAGTTGGCAAAAAACATACGCTGAATATTTAATGACGATCAAAGCAAGTTTACAGGAGACAGAGTGGCAGTTAGGAAACCATTTTTCTGTGACACTTGAGCAGCTACAAAGTTTAATTGCCGAAGAAGATAAAGCCTGTTTATTACAGGAAGTGACTATTTTTTACGATTGCCCGGTTACTAAAAAAGGCGTTATTCTTGTTGATACGCCTGGTGTTAACTCGATCCATGGTCGACATACAAATGTAGCCTTTAAACAACTCCGAAATTCTGATGCGATTTTTTATTTAACGTACTACAATCATGCGTTTTCAAAAGCGGATCAATACTTTTTGCAACAAATGGCAAAGGTCAATGAAAGTTTCAGTCATGACAAGCTTTATTTCGTGATTAATGCTGCCGACCTGGCAAGTAGTAATCAAGAATTAAATGGTGTACGTAAGCATGTGTATGACCAACTAACAAGAAATGGCATTGAAAAACCAAGACTTCATCATGTTTCAAGTAAGCAAGGGTTAGAGGCAAAGAAAGCAGCATCAAATGAAAAAACTTCATTTACTGAGTTTGAAGATTCTTTTTACCAGCATACGATTTTGGAATTAAAGCAGCTAAGCATGTCGATGATTAAGGATCATTTTGACCAATTTTTGAAAAAGATTGATGATAGCTTGGCATTTATGCAAGCAGAAACAGCTGAGCAACATGAACGTCATCGAGAACTGAAGCAAACAGTGAAAACGCTTAATGAATCAATTGAAACACTTACGTTTCAGCATGCGACCCGTGATGTTTTCCTTGAGCAAGAGCAGTTATTGTTATACCTGCGAGAACGAGTGAAGTTTGTGATTAATGACTATTATTCAACTGCGATTAATGCAGCGACGATTGTAGGGGCAAACAAAAAGGCGCAGCAAAAAGCATTAAGTAATGGTATTAAGGAATGGAAAGGATTAGGAGAGTATTTCTTGAAACAAGAAATTGAAGCAACGCTTATACGTTTAGAAGCAACATTGAAAAATAAAGCAGAAGCATGGTTACATGAACAAGTGAATCATATTCAAAAACAGCTACCGCATTTGTATTGTTCCCAAGAGGTGAAAGTACCAACACTAACAATTCCGGATGTTGATTCCTTGTTGGCGATTGATACCGACCAATTCCTTTCTTATTTTAAATCGAAGAAAGATTTCTTTGAAAATGGAGGCATTCGTGCGTTAAAAGAGGCGTTAGTCGATCAAGGGTACGAAGCTGGTAGTGAGACCATTGCTGACATAGCAAAGCAGTTGCAAGCGGAAGTGTTGACATTATGTGAAGAACTTGAAAAAGATTTGAAGCAGCGTTTAAAAGTGGCATTAGATACAGAACTCGAGCGCTTTGAAGCCATGTTTGACCAAGTCGAACAACAATCTCTAGAAGCAGAAAGAAAAGCATATCACGTGTAATAAAAGTAAGTAAAAAAAGAGAGGTATATGTGGCGACAATTGTCGCCATATATACCTCTTCTTTGTGAAGGTTAACCAGTAATGTCTAACAAGTCTCTGGCTTCTTCTTCATCCTCAACATCATCGGGCTCATCTTCATTTTGATTGTTCCCGTTTCCATTATTACCACGGTTTGAATTGTTTTCACGTTCCCCATTGTCGTTGCCTTGACTTTGGCCTTGATCTTGATCATTTTCATCCTGATCTTCATCGTCTTCACGTGGAAGGAGATCTTCAGGGAGATCAATGTCTTCGTCAATGTCTTCATCAAGGTCGTCATCTTCTTCAATAACATCTACACCAGGAACCGTTACTGACGTTTGTACTGGATCGCTTTGTCTGTTTTGATTACTATCATTTATTGCTGTCAACCGGAAATGGTACGTCTGTCCGGGCTCTGGGTTAAGAACGATATATTGCATATCTCTAGATGATGTTAGATTGGTATACTCTCCATCTCCTATACGCTGATCAAGTCTAAATGATACACCAGAACGCTCATCTTCTGGATAACCCCAGCTCATAATAATCTGGTTTGTATCTTCATTATAACCAGCCGCAAAGTCTTGTGGTGCTGTCATTTTTTGATACACATTTGACACTCTACGTGGCTCTGTACCTTCAACAAATAGTTCATAAATGACTTGATCAGATGGCGTGCTGTCGCTCGGTAATAAACCTGTAGACCGTTCAACTCCAACTCGTACGACAGAATTTGGCTGTTTGAAGTCTGCGGTTTCTTTGGCCTTAGATACTTCACTCATAACCGCTTTAAATATCTGTTGGGCAAGCCTACGTTCATTTCCACTTAAATAATGATTTTCACCCTTTTTATCATATCCAGTCCAAACAGCAGCCGTATAATTAGTCGTATACCCAGCAAACCACACATCGGGAACTCCGCCACTTGGAATGTTATAGCGGGAGATATCCTCTGGGGTAAAGTTCGTTGTACCTGTCTTTCCAGCTAATGGGAGACCAGGAATGCTAGCATGACGGCCTGTCCCATAGTTGACGACCGATTTTAACATGTCAGAAATCATATAAGCGGTATAGTCATTCATAGCGACAACAGGATCTGGTGTGGTTCGGATTTCACGACCGTCAGGAAATACAATTTTTCTGATGGTATGAGGCTTGTTGTAAATCCCCTCGTTACCGAATGCTGAATAAGCACCTGCTAAATCAAGCGTTGAGATTCCAGTTGTAAAACCACCGAGCCCATAGGCCTCTTCAATTCTATTTTCAAAGGGGATTCCTAGTCGTTCAGCAAACTGTTGGGCACTATCGAGACCAACTTCTTGTAATGCTTTAATAGCAGGGATATTGTCTGAATTGACTAAGGCTTCCCTCAAGGTTACTCTACCGCGATAACTTCTACTATAGTTGCGGAGTGGATCACCGTTACTATACGTATGAGGTTCATCAACTAAAATGTGAGCGGTTGACCACTGTAATTCATCGATTGCTGGACCATAGTCAAGAACTGGCTTAATCGTGGAACCAGGCTGTTTTTTAATATCTGTTGCGAAATTAAAGCCTCGCTGAACGTTATTTTTATTTCTTCCGCCACCAATGGCTTTAATCTCTCCTGTTTTTGTATCAATTAGGGTAATCCCTGCTTGAAAGCTCTCACTATTTGGATAGCCGTTAATGTACTGGTCAGTTTGTAAGACTGATTCAACATGTGATTGAGCATCACGGTCAAGAGTTGTGTACACCTTTAACCCTGCTGTATAAAGGTCATTGGTTGAAATTCCGTCCATCTCGTCTACCTCAGCGAGTACGTGGTCAAGAAAGGCCTCATAAGGATACGTTTCTTGTTCCTGTTCATTTAACTGGTCAACGACCGGTACCGCTCGTGCGGCTTCTGCTTCTTCACTACTAATTTTCTCATGGCGCTCCATAAGCGCGATGACGGTATTTCGTCGTTGTTCAGCAGCATCTGGATTAACAAATGGATTATAGTAATTCGGGCGTTGTGGTATACCTGCAAGTAAGGCCGCATCTTCAATTTCTAGTTCATCTAACGTTTTCCCGAAATACGTATCAGCTGCTTGTACAATTCCATAAGCTCCTTTGGAGAAATAAATCGCATTTAAATACATTTCCAAAATTTGGTCTTTGGAATATTGCTGTTCTAATTTGATCGCTAAATATTGCTCTTGAACTTTACGACTAATCGTTTTATCTGACGTTAAAAAGAGGTTTTTCACGACTTGTTGTGTAATCGTACTTGCACCTTCAGCTCCGAATCCATTAGAGATATTTGCAGCAACTGCACCAAATAAACGGCGGATATCAATTCCGAAATGATCTCGGAATCGTACGTCCTCTGTTGCTATAATGGCGTCTTCGACGAGTTGAGGGACATCTTGAATGTTAACTTTTACCCGATTTTCAGAGGCTTGAAGTTGCACAAACTGTTCGTCATTTTGATCATATATTTGAGCCGATTGTGCAAGCGTTAGTCGATCTGGATCAAGTTCTGGTGCCTGCTGAATCATTGCAAATAAGGTAATACCGCCAGCTACTACAGAAATAACCATGAGGATTAGTAAGGATATGACGAGCTTTCTAAAAAAGCCACCTTTGTTTTTTCGGTTATTCTTTTGTTGTTGTTTCGCTTTGCGGCGACCTTGTCTAGTATTCATATCTTCTGACATGGTAATATCTTCCTTTCATCCTTTTCGAAAAAGAACTTTGATAAATGACGAGATTAAAACGATCGATACATGTTTATCAATCGTTATGTGAAAAATAAACTTCATCTACTGTCTTTAAATAATCAATTCTCGGATGGTACCCGGTTTTGATAAAGTGACCATATTGTTCAATGTCTTGCTTAGGAATCGACTTTCGCTTTTCTTCTTTTTCTTGATAATACGAAATCAAATAGGAGGCATCAAGTAAATAAACCTCATCGTGGCTCGAAAAGCGAAGCAGGACGAAACAAATGCCCCCCTGATTCAAGATTGTTTTCATATGTTGAACTTGGTGGTCATGAAAATTTTTTAACGGAAATGATGTTTTATTTTTCGTTTCTTTTGCTTCAAAATCAATATGCTTGCCTCGATAAACACCGTTATAATCGGTTGTGGACGGTTGTTTAAAATAAGCTTCCTTGACCACAGCCGCACTTCGTTTCGGATAATCAACTTTGACGATTTGTAGCGGTGTAGGTTTTTTATGAATGACGGCAACTTCTGCAGCCAAATAATAGGAGTTAGTTACATTAATATCTTCTTCAAGCGTCATCCCACGATTACTATAGGTTACATTGTTCTTTACTGGTCGCTTTTGAGACGTGGATGTATACATTTTCCCATTTGGATATCGAAATGCCACATTCATCACCTGCCTTTCTCATAAGTAAGATGGTTGCTTTTGCAGATGCCATCACTCAATCATAGCATGAAAACGAGATCTAGAGAAGATTATTTTGTCCTGTTCAGTCTCAATCGTTAAGACGTAACTTATTTGCTGCATGAGTAGAGGTGAAGTTTATGATAATACAAGGATCATTTTATTCTCGAAATGATCAGATTATGATTAATCGACTGAAGAGACAGACGAGAAAAGGGAATCTTGATAATATTTCACGTACCGTATGTTATCAGCAATTTTATAAGAAACATCCCGAAATAAAGTGGGCATATTTAGCGAGTATGGTATCACGAAATGCGGGTTGGAATATGACGGATCTGGCTAGTCAAGTCTATGAGCGGATGATACCAACCCATTATCGTAAGTTTTTATTTATGACCTATGAACGAGCAAATTGGCTGATTTTTGATGATGCCTACCCGCAGCTTCTTATTTATGAAGCTTCTAAACAGCAACAGCAGCCATTGTTTCACCTTTTAAAAGCTTTTCATGTTTCTAACTTTATGATTCATGAATGGATGATATTTTGGAGAAAAAAAGATCAGGATCGACTTTGTACAGCCTTAATTATTAATGAACAGCACCTGATTCAAAAGCCTGTTATTGAACATCCGTTTTATCAAAAAAAAGTGTTTAAAACATTCCCATTTTATTTGGAAGAACTGCTTCATTTTAGTGTTGTTCTCTTACCGTCACGTAATGGCCAATTATTTGGTTTTTCTGTACACGGTTTTCAAAAGGTAAAGAATCGAATTTTATTAGGAAGACGGCTGGCTTGGGTATTATTTAATTCTCCTGCTCAAAACCAAATTCGCGACTTTTCGCTCAAAGTCCAACATACAGGTTCACGTAGTGACTATGAACGATACCTAGTAACAAAACCACCAAAAAAAACACCGATGTTGCGCTCGACATACCCAGTCATTTATCATGAGCGTAGGCAAGGACATGATTGGTTTTCGCAGAAAACCAATCGTTATGTCGACAAATATTTCGCAAATTTCACCGTACCTAGAAAATACGAATTGACGAAGTGGTATGAGAACAAACAGAAGCAATTATATGTTAGTATGAGACTAGAAGAGTTGTTGTTGCCTAAAAATGTGTGGGATTACATTAAATTAACAAAAAAGTGAGGGTTTAGCGTGGATATTGAACCTTTGAACATAGGCTTTGGTAATATAGTGCCTGTAAATCGGATTGTATCTATTGTCAGTGCAGATTCTGCTCCAACAAAACGCTTGATTCAAGAGGCAAGAGAAAGAAATATGCTGATTGATGTAACAAGTGGACGTAAAACGAGGTCAATTATTATTGCAGATAGTGATCATGTCATTTTATCAGCGATTCAACCAGATACACTTGGGGAGAGAATTGATCCAGCAGAATAAAAAAAACCGGTTAAAACCGGTTTTTTTTATTCTGCTGGGCGATTAGGGCCTTTTAATTTTTTATCGCCGTACCCTTCAGGTGATTGGTTTCGTTGTTGACGTTCTTGATTTTGCGTTGCTTGTTTCTTTTGTTGTTTACTATCGCTCATGACATGCTTCACACCTTTCTAATAAAGAATCATTTGTTAGTTTGCGTATTTTTTACAAAATCATACGAAAAGCAAGGTCTTCGTTGAAATTTTTCTAATGTAGAGCTGGTTTTGGAAATTTTTCACTTTCTTTGCCGAATGGCTACTAGTTTTGTCAAGCGTAAAGGGATCTTCAAGTAAGGGTAAGAATACGTAAACTAACAATGATTTTGGAGGGATTCGTATGGAAACGATGCTAAAGACTACGGATGTTTGCAAACGAGTAGGTGTAAATTCAACGACGGTGAAGCGATGGGTAACTCATTTTAATCTAACGTTAAAGACGAATGACAAAGGCCATTATTTATACAGCCCAAAACAAGTTGAATTGTTTCTTGAAATCAAAAAACACTTAAGAGCTGGGCAAAAGATGAAGGATTTGACGGTAGAAGGTGATAAAGTTGTTGCCGTTCATAAAGAAAGCCCTAAAAAAGAAATGATTCCTAAAGCGCTGTATGAAAAGAAGCTTGAAAATTTAACGATGCAAATTGACTTATTAGAACGAAAGCTTTCAGAGAAAGCAGATGAAGTTGTCAGTTTTCAAGTGTTGCGTCATCGAACTGAAATTGATGACATGATGAAAACCCTTCAAAAAATAGAAGAGCGAGTGAGTACGATTGAACAACAAGTGCATCAAGATATCGAAGCAAACAAAGAACCAGAGCGGCAGTTATTTGAACAACCGCGTTCAGTCAAACGTGCATTGGTGAAAATGTTTTCGTTCTAATCGAACCTTCTATTTTCAATTGCGAGTGAGCTTTGGTACGATGGAAGTGGAGGTGTCGAGCATTTGGAACAGAACCAACAACTTCGCTTGAAAGAGCTAACAAACGAGTTACGACGATATAATGAACTCGCACGACAGCAATTCGTAGAAGATACGTGTAAAACCGATTATCAAGTTAATTTTTATGAGCGTGTAAAGCCGTTTGCTGATGCCGTCTTAGCATTAGCAGATGAATGGCGCCCCCTTGCGATGCAGTGGGTCATTGAAATGAAGCCTACCTATGTTTATGGTATACAAATTAAAGATACGTACGAAAACATAACAATCTCATCCGTCCAAGCATTTCAAACAGATACAAAAAAGAAACGTTTCCTAGAAATGATTAAATCAATTGACTACGTTTTAGCTACCATTGAACAACAACTTCCAAAATAACATAGATGTCCGATGATGAAGAGAGAGGATGTCCCAAAAGGTTAAGGTATACCTTTTGAGACATCCTCTCTCTCATATTGAACGGTTTCTCTAGCTGTTCACATGCTCTTCATTGATGTTGGGGTGTTTTAATTTTCGGTATGGCAACTGCCATTTATAGTGAGCAGAAAGCATTCGCAGTAGGACAATACAAATGATCAGTATGGTTAAGCCTATCGTACCACTGACAAGGTTTAGACCAATCACTAGCCCTGCCAGCATCGCCCAAGCAATATAAATCTCTTTTTGGAGAAAGAGAGGTTTCCGTCCAGCTAAAAGGTCACGAACCATCCCTCCTCCAGTACCTGTTAGAGCAGCAGCAACAATAATCGCACTTAATGGGTGATTCATATCAACAGCATAAAGTGCGCCTTGAATAGCAAAAGCCGCAAGACCAATCGCATCAAATAATAATCCCCATTTTAACCAGTGATTAATCCACAGGCTTGGTAGTAAAAAAGCAATCGTCATGACAATGAATGCGATGGTAAATAGTGTTCCTTGCTCCCAAAGGGCACTGACTGGTACACCAATGAGGAGGTTACGTATCGCTCCTCCACCAAAGGCGGTTACGAATCCCAAAATATAGACGCCCATCAGGTCATATTTTTCCTCCATTGCAACGATAACACCACTGAGTGCAAACGCAATCGTACCAATAATATTTAAAATTTCCCAAGTCATTTGTTTCTCCCCATCTATTTAATACTATGATCAACTTATTTAAGGATAGCATGAATTTTATTTGAATTGTAAATATTCACTGAATAAAAAAATGCCGAAGATTGTGTCCCTCGGCATTTTTATACAACCAACCTTCAGATAAAAGCAGGTTGGCCCTGGTTCTTAACCGTTATCGGTAACTGAAAGAAAAATCATAAGGACGATTGTAACTCCTGAGAGGATAAGTAAAAACCCATCTAATATTGCGTTTGTTCCTTCACTGTCACCCTCAGTTGCCGCACCTTCTGCACCAGCAGCGAACATCATGTCGGGCAAAGCCAATAGGAGAACACCTAAAAACATAAACACGACTAATTTCTTTACCATCATTTGACCTCCTTACTAATAAATAGTTTTTATCACCTTTATGGTCATGAACGATATCAATCCATCCGTATGTACATCGTTCAGCAAAGGATACCAACAATATTCATTATAGATTTTGTCAATGTTTTTAGCAATGATATTTCAAGATCAGTGAGACTACATCTTTGAACTTTGAACAAAGGACCGATCCCTCTTCGCCCCCCAAAAAGATTATGTTGTGACATTTGATCAAGGGTTTCGCTCAAAGTAAAACATGTTATAATAACTAGTATTCGACAGAAGTTGATATGAAAAGAAAGTAAACCTATCAAGATGAGATAGGCTATTTTTATAGGTTAAAGGTAATCAATAGAATGAAAGGACTAGTAAAATGGCAAAAATTCAAATTGAAGACATAATTATTGCAAATCAAACATTAAAGGATGTCGTTGTTCATACTCCATTACAAAAAAATGAAGTCCTCTCGAAACGGTATCAATGTAATGTATATTTAAAAAGAGAGGATCTTCAAGTTGTTCGTTCGTTTAAGATCCGCGGGGCGTATCATTTAATTGATAGCTTACCAAAGGAAGAGTTGAAAAATGGAGTTGTGTGTGCAAGTGCTGGTAACCATGCACAAGGAGTTGCCTATTCCTGTAAAGCATTAAAGATTAGAGGGAAGATCTTCATGCCAACAACGACACCTAGTCAAAAAGTGGACCAAGTGAAACTATTTGGTAGTGAGTTTGTTGAAGTCATTCTAACCGGAGATACGTTTGATGATTCTTTCAATGAGGCCATGAATTATTGTAATGAGCATAAGATGGCGTTTATTCACCCGTTTGATCAGGAGAAAATCATTGCAGGGCAAGGAACAGCTGGGATGGAGATTATGAATGATATTGAAGAGGATATTGACTACGTGTTCTCCTCTATTGGTGGTGGGGGATTAATTTCTGGAGTTGGTACGTATATCAAAAGTATCAGTCCTAAAACAAAAATCATCGGAACTGAACCTGCCGGTGCTGCATCAATGAAAGAGGCATTAAAACAAGATAAAGTTGTCGAGCTTGAAAACATTGAAAAGTTTGTCGACGGAGCCGCAGTCAAGAAAGTCGGCCAATTGCCATTTGAAATTTGTAAGCAAGTCATTGATGATATTGTGCCAGTACCTGAAGGTAAAATTTGTACAACCATTTTAGAGTTATATAATCAAAATGCAATTGTTGCCGAGCCTGCTGGGGCAATGCCTATTTCAGCCCTCGATTTCTACAAGGAAAAAATCAAAGGTAAAAATGTAGTTTGTATTGTTAGTGGTGGAAACAATGATATCGGCCGTATGCAAGAAATGCGCGAACGCTCGTTAATCTATGAAGGACTCCAACATTACTTTATTATTAAATTTCCACAACGAGCAGGGGCTTTGCGCGAGTTTCTAGACGATGTATTAGGACCTGATGATGATATTACTCGTTTTGAATATACTAAAAAAAATAATAAGTCAAATGGACCCGCTCTTGTCGGGATCGAACTAAAGAAAAGGGAGAATTATCAACGCCTCATTGATCGTCTTAATAAGAAAGGTTTTGATTATAATGAGATCAACAAAGATGAAAGTCTTTTTAATCTATTGATCTAGGGGGGGAGTTCATGAAAAGCGAGAATCATAGTGAGATTTTGTTAGAGAGCGGAACAAATGAATTAGAAGTCATTGTCTTCAAGATTGGTCAAGAAACGTTTGGCATAAATGTCATGAAAGTAAGGGAAATCATTCAACCGCCTCCGCTTACAAAAATGCCCAATAGCCACGCATTTGTTGAAGGGGTTGTCCGCTTACGGGAAGAGGTCATCCCAGTCGTGGATGTCGCGAAAGCGCTTCGTTTTCCGCCATCCGCAAACCCCGGTCATGATAAATATATTGTGGCTGAATTAAACCAACAAAAGGTGGCTTTTCATGTTCATTCAGTTTCAATGATCCATCGCATTTCATGGGAACAGATTGAAAAGCCTGCTGAATTATCGCAAGGGCTTGAAGGTTCTACGATAGGTGTTGTGAAAATGGATGAACAAATGGTCTTATTGTTAGATTATGAGAAACTTGTTGCAGACATTAGCCCGCAATCAAGTATTCATGTTGATAAGTTAAAAGTCCTTGGTACAAGAGAACGATCATTGAAAAAAATAATTGTTGTGGAAGATTCACCGATCTTACGTAAACAGTTAGAGCACACACTGACTGAATCAGGATATGCGGATCTTCGTTTCTTTGAAAATGGACAAGACGCTTGGCTGTTTTTAGACCAGCTTGCTTCGAATGATCATGTTCAAGGTTACGTTAACCTTATGATTACGGATTTAGAAATGCCGAAAATGGATGGTCATCACCTAACAAAGAAAATAAAGTCGAGCCAAGAGCTGAAAGGAATTCCTGTGATTATTTTTTCTTCCTTGATTTCCGGTGATCTAAAGCATAAGGGTGAAGTTGTCGGTGCTGACGCACAAGTAAGTAAGCCAGACATTGCGAACCTTGTTCAAAAAATCGATCAATTGATTTTATAAGTTTAAGCACATCTAGTTGATACTAGGTGTGTTTTTTTATTTCTGTATTAATACAGTGTGTTACCACCTAAAGTTAGTTAAACACAAATCACGGTGGCAGACGCACATTTCATAAAAAAGATAAAATTGTAGCAATACAGAGTGTTGACAATTCGACGCTGTTATAATACAATATGAGTAACAAATCAAACGGAGGGGATGTCAAATGACACCGAGCACTGAATTTTTTAGAAACTTACCACCGAAAACATGTACAGATTGTGGATCAGAAATCGATGAGATGCATGAATCGTATCATAATCAATGTGATAAATGTTTACGACATGCAGATTAAATAGACTCAACCTCTATCAAACCGATAGAGGTTGTTTTTTACTCGCACCGCCTTAGGATTAAGTTAGTGGGTTATTCTCTAAAGTGAAGTAGTTTATTTGGTGGTTCATATATTAAGAGAATTGAAGGTGAATCTCATTGATTGTAAGGGACTGTTCAAGTCATTTTTTATTAGTAACACAACATGAACATGCGAAGGTATCTGGTGAGATTGCGACTGTTTGGGACCGGACGTTTTTTTACGGATTGAACCAATGGTCTTCTGTGATGTATGCAATTGAACATCATGATGCAAGTTGGTTGCCACTTGATGATCAACCGCTTTGGAATGAGGTCAAACAGGCTCCATACTCGTTTATGGATTATCCAATAAATGAGAAGCTCACGGCGTATAAGGGAGGGATTGATGCTCTCGAACGAGATGACCGTTATGCCGCTTTACTTTGCAGTTGTCATTACACCTCCTTTTTTGACGATGTCAAACAACTTGGGGGTCTAAGTCGGCAATTCCTTATTCATGAGCAACAACGACAACAACAGTTAATTCGAGAATTGAAACGTGAGCGAGAGGTGGATACGAAGAATTTTCACTTCCACTTTGACCTTCTTCAGTTTTGTGATAACTTGTCCCTCTATATCTGTTTACATGAACCAGGGACGAAGAAGGAGAATGAAGTTTCATGGTTTCGTTCGGGGTTCCCACAACAGTTCTCTTTTTTTAATCAACGGCGCGTTGTTGCTCATTGGCTTGATACAACAGAAGTGTCTCTTTCTCCGTTCCCATTAAAAGACCGCCTCATGGTTTCAATAGAGGGAAAAGAGGTTAATAAAGAAGCAATACGAGAAGTAGGGTTAGAACAGGCGTATCGTGATGCTCCAAATCGCTGTTTGGTTGTTCGTTTAGTTCCCGGAGATACTTGAAAAAATAGGAAACATTGATGACGCTTAATAGTTGCAAACAATTTCGAGGATGTGATAGTCTGCTATTCATCCGTCTATACTAAAGATAAGAAACGTTTGTCACGGAGTGGAAGCAATAGTGAGGTGGTTTGAGATGGATCGTTCCGTTGTTTTATCGAAGGCAAGGGATTTTGTGCAACAGGAATTAGCTGGGGAAAGCAGTGGGCATGATTGGTGGCATATTTATCGTGTCACGAACTTAGCGAAGCGGATAGCTGTTCAAGAAGGTGGAGATGAATTTCTTTGTGAACTAACAGCTCTGCTTCATGATCTTGCAGATGAAAAGCTATATGGTGATGAGCAGCAAGGTCTCGCACGAATTCGAAGTTGGTTAACAGCACAAGGAGTGAGTGGTGAAGATATTGATCATATTCTTGCAATCATTACTGCGATGTCGTTTAAAGGTGGGCAGAACAAGCAGCAGCTAGAGACAATCGAGGGTAAGGTCGTGCAAGATGCTGATCGGCTTGATGCTATCGGTGCGATTGGAATTGCTCGAACCTTTGCTTATGGCGGGGCAAAAGGGCAGTTAATTTATGATCCTGACCTAAAATCACGCAGTGAGATGACCTATGACCAGTATCGTGAGGGCAAGAGTACATCCGTCAATCATTTTTATGAAAAGCTATTTAAGTTAAAGGATTTGATGAATACTAGCTATGCAAAAAAGTTAGCAGAAGAACGTCATCAAGTGATGGAGCAATTTTTAGCTGAGTTCTACCGTGAATGGGATGGAGATGCTGAACCCTTAAAAACGGAAAGTACATTGATTAGAAAAGAGAATCGATAGCTATGCTAGAATGAAGTACGTACCTGATGTTAGAGTATGGTACAGATTAACGAGGAGGGATCATTAAGAGATGCGTTTACAAAATATGAAAGTGATTGCAATCCTTGATCATGAATTTGAAGATTTGGAATTTTGGTACCCGGTTCTGCGCTTGCAAGAAGAAGGAGCAACAGTCCATGTTGTTGGTGCGAAAGCATTAGAAACATACATAGGTAAATACGGAGTACCGGCAACGTCTGATTATGCCTTCACTGATATTGACCCGAGTGAATATGATGCGCTTCTTGTTCCAGGAGGTTGGGCTCCTGATAAATTAAGAAGGTACAACGAGGTCCTTGAGTTTGTACAACATATGGATGAGGCGAAAAAGCCGATCGGTCAAATTTGTCATGCTGGGTGGGTATTGATCTCAGCAAAAATTCTACATGGCCGTACAGTAACAAGCACGCCTGGAATTAAAGACGATATGGAAAATGCTGGAGCAGTGTGGATGGATGAGCCAGTTGTTGTGGATGGACATCTGGTTTCTAGTCGTCGCCCACCTGATTTACCTCCGTACGTCAAAGCGTTTGCTGATGTTCTTGCAAAGCAATCGTGAACGGTTCTTTTAGAAGGAGTATAAGTGAAGATGGAAATTCATTTTTTAGGTACAGGGGCAGGTGTACCCTCGACAGGTCGAAATGTGAGTTCGATTGCGATCCGGTTCTTACAACAGAACGGAAGCGTATGGATGATTGATTGTGGCGAAGCGACACAGCATCAAATATTACGTTCGCCACTGAAATTAAGCAAGCTTGAAAAAATTTTTATTACCCACCTTCATGGGGATCATATTTTTGGGTTACCAGGGCTGCTTGGGAGTCGCTCCTTTCAAGGTAGCACACGCCCGTTAACCATTTATGGTCCAAAAGGAATTAAAGCATTTATCGATGCTGCTCTTACCGTTTCTGGTACGTATATTGCGTACCCACTTTCGATTGTTGAAGTGAGTGAAGGCGGAACATTGTTTACAGATGAACAGGTGAGTGTTGAGTGTGTGAAACTCTCTCATGGCATTGATAATTTTGGCTACCGTATTCAAGAAACCGATCAACCAGGGGCGTTAGATACCGAACGACTCATGTCTTTAGGGATTCAACCAGGTCCAGTCTATCGCCGATTAAAAAATGGTGAATCGATCCGTTTAGAGAATGGTCAAATGATCAATGGCAAGGATTTTATTGGAGAGACAAAGCGTGGCAGAGTGATTGCCGTCACTGGGGATACCAAGCCGTGTGAGGCGGTTGTGAGCTTGGCTGAAAACGCTGATGTCCTTGTCCATGAGGCGACCTTTGCAAAAGAAGAAGCTCGTCATGCGAGTGAATTTAATCATTCCACGACGGTAGATGCTGCACGAGCAGCGAAGGAAGCGAATGCTCACACGCTCATACTAACTCACATTAGCTCAAGGTATCAAGAGGACGCATGGAATCTTATTAATGAGGCAAAGCAATTATTTTCAAATAGTTATTTAGCAGAAGATCTCTGGGTATATTGTTTGCGAGCAAAGCATAAAAACGAGATGAATGAGCCAAATTAATACCATTCATACCTCAATATGAAAAAAAGCGAGGAGGAATTGGTATGGCAACTCACGAGCAAATAGAATTTTATTTAGAAAAAGTGAATCAAACGATTAGTCATGCTGAAGAGCAGCTACAGCAAGCGAAACAAGTGCAACCGGGTGACCCTGTTGATTATGCGGAGGCACAGGGGCAACTGACAAAAGTGGATGAAGAATTGGAACAGATCTTACGTAGTGCGACACCCGAACAACGAGAACAACTCGAGCGAGCCCAACAGCGGCTTCGTCAAACACAAAATCATATGATTTTACGGATGTAGATAGAAAAAGTAAAGGCGAAATCGCCTTTACTTTTTCTCATTTATCCGTCTTTTTAATTGATTTTTTTAATACGTGTAAGCAGACCCAATGATAATTAGTAAAATGAACAATACAACAATTAACGCAAAGCCTCCACCGTAATAATGTGCCATGTGGAAAACCTCCTTAACCCAAGATCATTTTACACTACTACTGTATGCCTGATAGTTAGGGATGATTGGGCAGTTGTCCTACTTATAAAAAATTAAAGTCAAAAGATTATAATGATGTAATGTTCCTGCTTTAGTTTTTTTAGGCCGTTCGCTTGTTTGTCTAGCGAATTTTAGTAAAATGAAGAAAGGACGACAAAGCTTGAAGGCAGGAGTGTATCGATGAATATCTTAACAGTAGAACAACTTACAAAATCGTTTGGAGATAAAGTTTTATTCGATCAGTTATCGTTGACAGTTGCTGAACAACAAAGGATCGGTTTAATTGGCATAAATGGAACAGGGAAGTCGACGTTATTAAAAGTGATTGCTGGCATCGAAACAGCAGATGCTGGTGTCATAGATCATCCAAGACAGTTTCATATCGAATACTTGCCACAGAATCCAGAGTTTCGGGAAGATTCAACCGTTTTAGAGGAAGTGTTTTTTGGTGACACACCACTAATGACATTATTTAGGACGTATGAACAAGCATTAGCTGAACTCGAAGACGATCCTACAAGTGAAGCGAAACAGAACACCTTGTTTTCGTTGCAACAAAAGATGGATGCACAGCAAGCATGGGATGCTAATACAAGTGCAAAGATAATTTTGACAAAGCTAGGTATTGAGGATTTTTCAAAGCGTGTGTACGATCTTTCAGGTGGACAAAAAAAGCGAGTAGCGATTGCGAAAGCGTTAATCCAGCAAGCCGATTTGTTAATTTTAGATGAGCCGACAAACCATTTGGATAATCAAACCATTGAGTGGTTAGAGGACTATTTATCAACCTATAAAGGCTCCTTATTAACGGTGACCCATGATCGTTACTTTTTGAATCGTGTTGCGAACCGGATCATCGAGTTAGACCAAGGACGCCTCTATAGTTATGAAGGGAATTATCAAGTCTTTTTGGAGAAAAAAGCTGAACGCGAAGCGCGTGAAGCCTCAATGGAACAAAAACGGCAAAATTTACTTCGAAAAGAAATTGCTTGGTTAAAACGAGGCGCAAAGGCGCGAACAACAAAACAAAAAGCAAGAATTCAGAGAGTTGAACAACTGAAAGCAGAAGAAGGGCCACGTCAGTCAGAGCAAGTCGATGTAGCCATCGGTTCACAGCGATTAGGTAAAAAAGTGATAGAGATCAACGAGGTTGAAAAAGCGATTGACGGTCGTACTTTGATTGATCAGTTCAGTTATTTAGTCTTACCGAATGATCGGATCGGTATTATTGGACCGAATGGAAGTGGGAAAACAACCTTGCTAAATATGATTGCAGGGAAAGTCAAACCCGATTCTGGAGAGATCGATATTGGGCCGACGGTGAAAATTGGGTATTATACGCAGGAGAGCCAAGAACTTGATGAGAACCTACGTGTGATTGAATACATTAAAGAAGTAGCAGAAGTCATTTATACGAAAGACGGGCAAGCGATCACCGCCGCGCAAATGTTAGAGCGTTTTCTGTTTTCAAGACATGCACAATGGACGAAGATTTCCAAGCTTTCTGGTGGTGAGAAGCGAAGGCTTTATTTACTACGAATCTTGATGTCTGAACCGAATGTGTTGTTTCTTGATGAACCGACCAATGACCTTGATACCGAAACGTTATCGGTCTTAGAAGATTACCTCGAACAGTTCCCTGGTGCGGTTATAACGGTTTCACATGACCGTTATTTCTTAGATCGTTCAGTGGATCACTTATTTGCTTTTGAAGGGAATGGATCGATTCGTCATTTTTATGGAAGTTATTCCGACTATATTGAAGAAAAGAAGCAACAAGAAAAAGAAGCGAGTGCTCAGAAGAAAGTAAGTAGCGAACACGAAAAGGTCCGTGTGAAAGAGACACGTCAGAAAAAACTGTCTTACAAGCAGAAGCGCGAGTGGGAGGATATTCAACAGCAAATCGAACTGTTAGAGCAGCGCAGTGAGGAATTAAAGGCTGAAATTGAAAACGTAGGAAGTGACTTTGAAAAAGCCAATGGACTATATGAAGAACAACAGAAGGTAGATGATGAATTAGAACAAGCGATTGAACGTTGGGCAGAGCTATCTGAACTAATAGAAAAGCTTGAGCAGAACGAGTCCGTGTAAACGATCGATGCGCTTACATGGATGGTCAACGTATTCGCGAAACGATCGTGAGAGACATGAACCTACAACTCTATTGTAGTTGGATCAAAGCGAATCATCTCTATTGAGAGATGATAGTTCTGTTGTCAACGTCAGCAAAAACTCCTGTAGATAAGCAGGAGTTTTTGTTGTTTTATGGAATTAAATATACGTATAGACGAACAATGAATGAGTGAGGAAGGAGTAATAGGCATATGAAAACGGAGCTCAATCCACCAGAACGAACGTTGATGGGACCAGGACCAAGTGATGTCCATCCGCGAGTGTTGCGTGCGATGACAACACCGCTATTGGGGCATTTAGATCCTGCTTTTCTAACCTTGATGAATGAAACAATGGAATTATTACGAGAGGTATATCAAACGAATCATCAAGTGACGATCCCGATGTCAGGAACAGGTAGTGCAGGTATGGAAACGATATTTGTTAATTTAGTTGAACCAGGCGACACCGTCATTGTCGGAGTCAATGGGTTATTTGGAACTCGGATGGTTGATGTTGCCGAGCGGTGCGGGGCAACCGTTGTCTCTGTATCCGCAGATTGGGGTGATACTATAGAACCAGCTGCGATTGAAAAGGCTTTAGAGGAACATCCTCAAGCAAAGCTGGTCGCTGTCGTTCATGCAGAAACATCAACAGGGGTAAGGCAACCATTGCAGCAAATTAGTGAGATTGTTCACCGCCATAACAGTTTATTTGTCTGTGACATGGTCACTTCTCTAGGTGGAATCCCGACAGACATCGATAAACTGCAAATTGATGCTGCTTATAGTGGAACACAAAAATGTTTAAGTGCTCCTCCTGGATTGGCGCCTGTGACGTTAAGTGAGCAAGCTGTTGATGTGATTAGGAATCGCAAGACGAAGGTACAAAGCTGGTACCTTGATCTTTCTATGATTCAAAACTATTGGAGTGATGAACGCTCGTATCATCATACGGCACCAATTACGATGATTTATGCCCTTAGAGAATCATTACGATTGATTACGGAAGAAGGTGTAGATCAAGTATTTGATCGTCATAAGCGTAATGGATTAGCCCTTCATGACGGACTTGAAGCAATGGGATTAGAATTACTCGTCGATAAGGAGTATCGTCTCTATCAATTAACCTCTGTTTGCATTCCGGAAGGGGTTAATGATACACAAGTCAGAAAGGATTTATTAGACGATTATGGACTCGAGATTGGTGGTGGATTAGGAGAATTAAAAGGGAAGGTTTGGAGAATTGGGTTAATGGGCTATAATGCAAACCCTAACAAAGTCACCTTAGTGCTCACGGCACTGGGATCAGCGTTACGAAAACAAGGTGTAGACGTGAACGTGGCGGCCGGGATCGAAGCGGCTGACCGTGCATTTGAACAGCCAGTTGCAAAGTGATAGACTTTTTTTAACCTACTAGTCATCGTACTGGTAGGTTTTTTATCGTAATAAAATTTTAGTTGATCAATTATCCTTGGAGGAGATATGAAAGAATTACAACAAGCTGAAGTCAATGAGAAAATGGCGAACAACTTTAGTGTTTTTTATTTTTATACTCCGTTATGCGGTACGTGTAAAATGGCAACGAAAATGATTACTGTCGTAGAGCAACTGATACATGATGTAGGCTTTTTTGCTTGTAACATTAATACAATGCCTGAGATTACGAATCAATTGAAGATTAAGAGTGTCCCTTATCTAGTTTTAATTGATCACGGGGAAGTGATTGCTGACGTGTATGCGTTTAAGTCAGTAGGTGACATCTATCAATTGATAAAATCTCATGTTTAAACGTCATTTGTAGCGGAAAAAGAAAAATAACCGTAACGTTAAAAGGGGGATGACAATGAGAAACAAGATTTCGAAAAAAGAGAGCTACGCCTGGGAACAGTTTGCTAAACGAGCTGCGATTCCAGTGACGGATGAACAAGCGCGAATGAACGATGAAGGTTCAATGTTCCCGGTTCATTTCTATAATCGCTATTGCCAACAAGGGTAGGAAGATGAGCGAATGAAGTCGTGACTGGCAAGCGGGGGAGGGGAGGGGACTCTTGATTTGCTTTTTCAGTCGTTCCTATAGTATGCTTTTCTAAATAAAGGTAATGAGGAGGAACGTTTAATGTCAATGCATTATGAAGATTATATGAAACAAATCGTTCAGCCGATGCGTGAGGAATTAACGCAAGCGGGTGTGAAGGAATTAACAACTGAAGCTGACGTGGAAGCGTTTATGAATGAAGTGACAGGAACAACACTAGTTGTTGTTAATTCTGTGTGTGGGTGTGCTGCAGGCCTTGCTCGACCGGCAGCAGTGTCTTCACTTAATCATGAAGTGACACCAGACCAAATCGTAACAGTTTTTGCTGGACAAGATAAAGAGGCAACTGCCAAGATGCGTACCTACTTTGAGGGTTATCCACCATCTTCCCCATCAATGGCCTTATTAAAAGGGAAAGAGGTTGTTCACTTTATTCCTCGTGAAGAGATTGAAGATCGCTCGTTAGAGGAAATTCTTGAAAACATAACAACAAGTTATGACAAGTATTGCAAGTAATTTTTGATTAAGGCCGATTTATACTGGTAACGAAGAGGAGAAGATTGTCATGCAGGCACCACCTTTTACATTGCGAGAATACCACACGGATACGTACAAATCGCTCTCAGATTATAAAGGTCAGGCTGTGATGGTGACTTTTTGGGCTTCTTGGTGTCCGGACTCAATTAGAGATTTAGCACAAAAGGCACAATTCTATCAATCAATGCAAACGGACAAGCTTGCTTTTTTAACGATTAATGTGACCGGTCGTGAAGGGCACGATGAAGATGGAGCAACGTTTATCAAGGAGCACAACTATACGTTCCCTGTTTTGTTTGATGAAGGAACAAAGGTTTATGACAGGTACCGGTGCATGGGGGTACCGACGACTGTGTTAATCAATGAACAGCAAGAGATTGTTGCAACTTATAATGATCGTGCCGCGTTTATCGATATCATCAAAGGTGTTGGTAAACTGATTGAATAAGAAGGGATCAGCGCTAGCAGATGCTGGCGCTGATCTTTTTGATTGTAGGGTGTGTGAAAGCGAATCAATTTTGCAGTTAAATCAAGCTTTGGGAATGGTTAGTTAAAATGGACTTTTAGCGTTTTTAACGACATCAATCAGAGCATCAGCATTTGGAAAATTGTAATCGCTGTATTGTCGAATGACTTTGTCTACATCGTATGGAACACGTTCAATTGTTACTTTGAATCGCTCGTCTACGACTTCTACAATGGCATATGATGCCTGTGGAAGTCCGTCGAATGGAAGGCCGACACTGCCTAGATTAGCATAGCATTTACCGTTAAAATAACGTACATATGGTAAATGAATATGTGCGTAAATGTATAGATCATGACTGCTGTTATTTATTAACTTTTCTTGTAATTGATCGGGTGGCGTATCTGGCAAGACAACATCAAAAAGACTGTTCGGTGTTGCGTGGAACGCATGGAGGCTTCGATTACTTGTTAATGGTAACTCTAACTCGGTAGGGAGTGAAGCTAAGTAATTGATGTCATCTTGATCGAGATGAGAAACTGTCCAGTCGCGCTCAGCATTCATCATTGTTAACGCTTTATCTGGGACTTCACCTTCCTTGACACCGCGAACAACCCACTCATCTGCATTTCCTTTTATTACTTTTGTCTCTAGGGACCTAATTAATTGCAGGGATCGCTTCGGTTCGGGTCCACGATAACAAAGATCTCCTAAAACAATAATCTCATCAACGTTTTGCCTTCTGATGTCCGCAAGTACAGATTCTAGGGCAATAGCATTTCCGTGGATATCAGAAATAAATGCCAATTTCATGTTATCATCACTCCTTCAATTTTTCTTAATGGACATAAGTATATCAACTTCAATTAGTAGAAGTACAGAATCACCTATGATAAAATCATTAACACAGTACAAATATTGGTAAACAGCGAATGGATCGCTTCCTTTGAAAGGAGAATAACGATGGAAATTAAATCAATTGAGCCTACACCAAGCCCGAATACAATGAAGTTAACGCTAGATGAACATTTACCGCAAGGGAGTAGCAATAACTATACCGCAAAGAATATTTCAGAGGCGCCGAGCTATATTAAGGAGCTCTTTGAGATTGAAGGTGTTAAAGGGATTTACCATGTGGCAGATTTTTTAGCGATTGAGCGTCATCCAAAAGTGGATTGGAAAGTGATTTTACCTCAAGTGCGAGAAGTATTCGGAGAGGCTAGTGATGAGGAAACCAACCAAGAGGTCAATCAGGCCTCAACCGAAGACGGGTTTGGGGAAGTTCACGTCTTTTTACAGATGTTTAAAGGAATTCCGATGCAAATTAAATTAACAACGGCTGACCAAGAAGTTCGCGAAGGCTTGCCGGAACGGTTTTCAAAAGCTTCGTTTCGAGTTCAAGAAACGGCAGATAATCTAGTGATGGAACGTCAATGGGTAGAGCAAGGTGTTCGATACGGTGATCTTGATGAAGTGGCGAAAGAAGTAGCTGAGGAAGTATCCGCTTCTTATAGTGATGAACGTTTAGAGAGGTTAGTGTCAAAAGCGCTACAACAAGAGAGTGAAACAGATAATACGAATCAACCACGTTATAAAAAAGTGACATTAGGGATGCTTGATGTGCCTGATTGGAAAGAGAGATATGCAGCGCTTGAACAAATGGACCCAACAGAAGAGGACCTTCCCGTGCTAGCGAAAGCGCTTGAGGATGAAAAAGCTTCGATTCGGCGCTTAGCGACAGTATATTTAGGTATGATTGAAAAGCCAGTTGTTTTGACGTACTTATATAAAGCTTTGAAAGATAGTTCAGTAACGGTAAAGAGAACGGCAGGGGATTGCTTATCAGATATTGGTGATAAAGATGCAATCGCACCTATGATTGAAGCACTGAAAGACAATAACAAGCTAGTCCGATGGCGAGCAGCGATGTTTTTATATGAAGTAGGTGACGAATCAGCGATTAATGCCTTAAAGAAAGCGCAACATGACCCAGAATTTGAAGTAGCAATGCAAGCGCAAATGGCTTTAAAGCGAATTGAAGGTGGGGAAGAAGCAAAAGGGTCTGTTTGGAAACAAATGACAGAGCAGCGTTCCAAAACGAATGAACAATAGTCGTTGCAGCAAAAAGGAGGGGAGGAGACTGAGAATCCCTCCCTTTTTTTTCTTGTTTCATTCTATGGTAAAATAAGGACGGAAGTATGGATTGATGATTTACTTATTACTAAGGAGATGAATGAGTGTGACAAAAGAAGAAGTGTTAAACGCCTTAAATGAACAAGGCTTAGAGGATATTATTGAGCTGATCGAGGATGCTGAGGAGGGCTATTTAGAAGAACTTGAGTTAGTAGAATCGTTAGGGTTACTCTATGATCGAGAGTTGAACAAGGAAGTTTTAGAACTTCTAGAAAGCTTAGGAGTCAAGCTTATCTATGTAACAGATGAAGAGTGAAAAGAAGTGTTTTGAGGGGAGGGGATTTGCTTGCGAGCGGAGCCAAGACAGAGAATTTCCAAGCACGCACTCCCGGTGTGGCGTTTCAAAGCCGTAATTGAATCAGTTGTGATTGCGCTCGTGGTCGTTGGATACGGATTTATCTCATACTTTTTACAATTACCTACTAGTTTGTTGGTGTTCATTATCATTGTTTTTGTTTTGGGCAGTCTCATACATATCTTTGTTGTTCCGAATATTCGTTGGAAGCGGTGGCGTTACGATGTGTTAGAAAGTGAGATTGACCTTCAATATGGAATCATCATAGTGAAACGAACATTAATTCCGATGAACCGTGTACAGCATGTAGATACGGAGCATGGCCCCCTACTTCGTAAGTATGGGTTAGCTGCTGTTACTATTTCTACGGCTGCAACGGTTCATCAAATACCAGCGCTCACTCATGAAGTGGCAGATGATTTAAGAGATCGAATTGCGTCTCTTGCTGCGGTGGCTGAAGATGATGAATAACCCGATGAGACGAATGCACCCGGCAGCAATATTGATTACCATTTTTATGAGAATTCGGGAGTTTATTGTACCTTTAGTTGTTGGGGTGTTAATCGGGAGTACAGGTCAGTCATTTACGCAAATCTTTTTGTTCGTTATATGTTTGTTTGTGCTTATCCATAGTATCTTGTATTGGGTTTCGTATCGATATGTATTGGAGAATGGTGAGCTCACGGTCCAGCAAGGAATTTTCATTAAGAAAAAAAGATATATAAGACAAGAGCGAGTTCAGAGTATTGATGTCGTCGCAGGTGTTATCCAACGACTCTTTTCTTTAGTGAAAGTTCGGATTGAAACTGCAGGTGGAGCAAATGAGCCCGAAGTTTTACTGGTGGCGATAACGAAAGATGAAGCCAACCGGATGAGAACCGAATTATTACGTAAAGAGGAGAGTATGGGAACAGAGCAAGTCCTATTGCCGGATGAGGATCAGATAGAAAATTCGACTGAATGGGTATGGCAATTACAGAAACGGGAGTTACTCATTGCTGCACTGACTTCTGGTGGTGTAGGATTTGTCCTATCTGCTGTCTTGGCTTTATTTACGCAAATTGAGCAATTGCTACCGGATGCTGTTTTGGAAACAACGGCAGGTTTGATATTTGAATCAAGCTTACTTGTGCTAATTATCGTGATGATTATTCTCGCCGTCATTGCTTGGCTAATTTCAATGACTCAAGTCGTTTTAAAATATGGTGGCTTTTCGGTTGTGAAGAAAGATGAAAAATTGGAAATAACGCGGGGGCTTCTTGAACAAAGGCAACTATCGTTGCATTTGAATCGGATCACTTCGATTCGAATTGTGAGTAGTTTGTTTAGACAGCCGTTTGGTTATGCTACTGTTTATGTAGAAAGTGCAGGAGGTGGCTCTCGTGAAGAGCAGTTATCAACGATCCTCTTTCCATTAATAAAGAAGCGGGACATACCAGCTGTGCTGAAAGAAATAGCCCCTACATTTTCGGTGCCCTTACAATTTCAGCGCGTGCCAAAACGGGCATTGTTAAGGTACCTCTTACGAAACTTGCTACCAGCAGGGTTACTAGTTGTGACCATAACATTTGTGATGCCGTATGGGCATCTCAGTGTACTGACGCTACCAATTGTTGTTTTACTATCCTATTTTCAATATCGAGATGCCGGTCACGGAAATCATCAAGAAGCTGTATGGTTACGTTTTCGGCGTTTAAATCAAACGATGGTCATTGTTCCAAGAAGAAAGATTCAAGCCGCAGAACATCAACAATCACTACTGCAGTCATATCGAAGCTTATCGACGTTTAAAGTTTCAATATTAACAAGTATGACTGGTAAAAGTTTCTCTGTCATTGATTTAGATCAAACCGAAAGTGAACGATTATTCAAATGGTTCTCTGTAACAAAAGCGCGTTGAATGACCTCCTCATTTCAACGCGCTTGTTGCTACTTCTATCATTATTATGGTTCAACCGAACCTGTGATGTTACCGATCTTTGGAATATGAGTTTGTGTACGTAATGATCGAACGTTGACCAGAATCTGTTGTAAATTCAAAGCGGTCATAAATAACATCATTGTCATTCTCAATTAATTCTCGCTCATAATGATGTTGAACGACAATCGTTTTCTGCTTACGTTTGTAAGTGATGAAATTGACACCCGAGAATTTATTCTCTTCTGTTGAATGAAGAAGTTTAAAAAGTAAAGAATTGTGACAATCAACAGCATGATTATGCGTCATTCCAAAGTTTTTCAAGCTCTTCTCTAGCGATAGACGAGCAGGATTTTCTAATTCTTTAATTAAAATATGGTATGGCTCAAATTGTTTTTTATGAAGCCTAATTTTTTGATTCGGTGTTAAAGTGATCACTGAGTTATCGCTGGTTTGAAACTTCCAATTTGATAGATAATGTCCAGTGACCCACTCATTACCATGTTTGACTTCGAACTCAAATGGACATCCTTCAAGAACGAGGTGTTGTTTTTTATCTTCATCATATAATATCACTTCAGCATGATTATCCTGAACAACATACAAAATGTAATTTTCATCGAAATCCTGTTCTACATATTGTTGATTTCTATTTGTTTGCTTATGCTTAAGTTTGTTCGGATCGATTTGGTTAGGGTAGTTCGTTTCTAGGTAGTCTGTTAAATGTGAAATTAAATGCTCATATTGTGATGTTGTTTGTTCATAGCTTGATAGTTTCTTATAAATAGAGTCGATGACCGATTGTTCAAAACTCGATTCAAAGGGCGCAGGCAATGGTTTAATTTTTGTACTAGCAAACTCTGCGACGTCACCAACTGAATAGATCGGTTCTTGGAGTTTACAATGCCCTTCAGAGTTAATTTGTAGTGAGGGAAATTCGTCAACACCTTTTATTTTTACAATCCCACGCCATGGTTTTCGGGGTTCTGCAACTACATCTATTAATTCACCAACGTACTGTCCTTTAATAGCTTCATCAATTAAGACTTGTTTTCCAATATGGTTTTGTGCTTCTTTACGATCCATGAAAACCCTCTCTTTTTTAATTGTTATAACGATTATAATTATAAATGTTTTACTAGTTTCGCAGATGGTAAAGTGAAGTTTGGGCGCCGATTAGCTTTCATACGTAAATTTTCTTTAGATGGAAAAACGGTAATTCACTCATCTACTTTCTATCCTATTATAGTCGTTTATTTAAAGGTTTCGCAAGTCTATAGGTGATTTACATGTATTTACAAGAGTGATAGCAGTGGTAGGTTAGGAACAAACATAAGAGAAATCAGCAGGAATATGCAACGGCTTCGTTGAATAGTTAAGAGATAGTAGTAAATAGTAGCGTATGCTTGTCTAGCCATGGCAGCGCAGGCTGATCGATACTGTTTTTATCATTCATTTCTACTAGGAGGGTGATTGAATGTATAATTTAAAAGAAAAAGAGCGAATTTTCGTATTTACCGGTCCAGATGGTTCGGGGCGGAAGACAGTTGCCAAATTAGTTGGTGATACATTGAATATGAAAGGAATTGTCTCTTCGACTACTCGTAAGAAAAGACATTATGAACGAGAAGATGTTGATTATCATTATTTATCCCGTGAAGCGTTTGCGAAGGCACAAGAAAATGGAGAGTTTATTGAGAAAGTAGAAATCAATGGGCATTTATATGGGATCAAAGAAGCTGAAGTTGCGGAAAGTTTTCAAAAACACGGTTGTATTTATCTCGTCTTAAACAAAGAGGGCGCGGACATCCTAAAAGATTTATATGGAGATAAAGTCATCCGCATGTTTTTATATGCTGATCGTAACACAGTCATTGAAAGACAGAAAGAACGTGGTGACTCTGAAGAGGTTATCCGTGAGCATATGAGCCATTATGATGAAGAGATGGAATATAAACAAGCATGCGAGCATGCTTTTGAAAATTATGAGCTTGCCCATACGACATTTGAGGTGACGAATGCTGTGGAAGCGTATTTAAAAGAAAATATAAAATAACTCTTAATGTTAAGGGGATGCCCCAAAAGGTAAATCAACCTTTTTGGGGCATCCCCTTGTTAGAGTTTTATGCTTGCTTTTGTCTTTTTGCAAGGTAATCAGCAATTCCCATTGCACATATTTCGGTGTCTAGTTTTAAAATTTCAAAGATAGGATGATTGTCAGGAACATGTTTTTCTTTTAAATGATCAGTTATCATCGCTAATAGATCTTCAGCAATCGCATGATAGTCACGACCTTCTTCTGTTGCTTTTTCACCAGCAGCAACAAATCGCGGAATCCATTCTTTTACTTGTTGATAAACATCATCGACGTCAGTAGACACCCCGAAGTGTCCGAAATAAATTCGTTCAACATTCATGTCTTTGATACGTTCTAACGAGTGAAGCATCGCATCGGGTTTGAACTGGTTAGGTGATGTCGTTGGTAAATACAGGTTAAACCTTTGATCCGAAAGCTGATCATATTTAATACCGATGGTATCGCCCGTAAACATTCCGTTGCTAACGGGATCATAAATACTAAAGTGGTGATCGGAATGACCGGGTGTATTATAAAAACGTAGGGTACAATCACTGCCAATTGCTAATGTTTCTCCATCTTCTTTTATGATCACTTTTTCTTCAGGAATAGGTACAATTGGTTCAAAAAGCTTGTCAAAGTCGTCACCGTAAACAGCTCTTGCTCCTTTAATTAATCTTGTTGGATCAATTAAATGCCGTGCACCACGAGGGTGGACAACAACGGTAGCGTTTGGGCAGTCCTTAAGTAATAGCCCAGCACCACCCGAGTGGTCAAGATGGATATGAGTAACAATAATATATCTGACATCTCTCGGATCTAGCTGTAAGGTTTTAAGCCCCTCTAATACGTAGGGGATTGACATACTAGGTCCTGTTTCGACAATCGTTAATTCATCTTCTTGAATGACATAGGTTCCTGTACGCTCAGGTAAACCAAGGTCAAATCCATCAATAAGATGAATGCGGTTTCCTAAGTCAATTGGCTGATTCTTATTCATCGTGTGCTCCTTTCGTATTTGCAATAGTGACAATGATAATAAGGTGCCTTTTATTCTATTGTAATCAGCAAATACATAGCTGTAAAGAAATGTTTCTAAAAATTCATACAAATAGTGGGTTTACTAGATTTTCCTTTGAGTATTTTAGGAGAACCCTTTACTATATATGAATAAACTATTTTCGAAACAATGGTAAACTAGTGGGGAATGGACCCCCATATCCAATGATTACGATACGAATATTATAAAATGAAAGACAGTAAAGAGGTGTGCGTGGTGTTAAGGCGCTTTTTACCCAAACGAACAAAGGATAAAGAGGTTGAGGACGTGATCGACCAAATTAAAATGGGAGATCGCTCTCTACACAATGAATTTATAGATCAATATAAACCATTCATTGCTAAACATGTTTCAAGCGTTTGTAAACGGTATGTTGACCGTACGATTGACGATGAATATAGTGTTGGACTCATTGCTTTTGATGAAGCGATTCAACAGTATGCCCCTGATAAGGGAAGTTCATTTCTCTCGTTTGCGAGCCTAGTGATTAGGCGAAGAGTGATTGACTATATCCGTCAAGAAAGTAAAAGGCAAGTGGCTACATCACTTGACCATAATGAAGACCTGCATGAAAACCTAGAAAATTATGCAGAGGTATCTGCCTCTCTAGATGTTTTTCAAGAAGAAATCGAAATCTCCTATCGAAAAGAGGAACTTCTTCACTTTCAGGAACGATTAAAGGAATTTGGAATAACTTTTTCTCATTTACAAAAAGAGTGTCCAAAACATAGAGATGCCAGAGAAAATATGGCAAAGGTCGCTCGTGTAATTATTGAAAATGAAGAAGTGAAAGCACAACTTTTAGAGAAAAAACGATTGCCAATCAAGCCATTATTAAATGATGTTGATGTTAGTCGCAAAACATTGGAACGAAATCGTAAATATTTAATTGCGTTGGCGATTATTCTCCTAGAGGATTACGTTTATATAAGGGATTATGTAAGGGAGTGGTTGAAATGAAAACAGGAATGATAACTGAGGTTAAACGTTCCTATTTGATTGTGATGACAGCTGATGGGGAGTTTTGTAGAGCGCGTAAACCAGAGCGTGATTACCAAATTGGCGAAGAAATTGAGTTTACACCTGTAGAGCGGAATTCCTTATTCTCAGGTGGCTTACACATCCCTATGCAAAAGCAAGTGATTTCTACACTTTCGTTTTTGCTTGTCTTGATTGCTGGTTCATATGCATACTTCAATCACTCCAATCAAGTATACGGGGTCGTCTCTATTGATATTAATCCTAGCTTTGGAATTAGTGTTAATAAAAATATGGAGGTTGTTGCCATCGATGCATATAATGACGATGCAAAGCAACTTCTTGCAGTAAATAACGATTGGAAAAAGGAACCTGTCGAAGATGTGACGAAACAGCTTGTCAGTGATAGTTTATCTAAAGGGAATTTTGATTCATACTCCGATATTTTAATTTCTACAATGGCAACCGCTAAGGGAACAGAGACAGATGAGTTTTATGAGGTAGTGACTTCGAGGTTGCAGAATCTTGAGCAGGCATATCCTGTTCATATGACAATTTTTCAAACAACGGCATCGATTTACGAGGAATCACTAAAGAATAATATCTCTCCGGGAAAATATGCATTATTTATTGCTGCGAACGCAAAGGGCTTTGATTACACGGTACAAGACGTGAAAATGAAAAATGTTAGCCAAATCAAGGAAGATGTAGGGCAACTTGAAGAAGTTGTCGGGAGTGAGGTTAGTGATGAGCAGTATCAGGCTTGGAAGGACAACCCGCATTACGATTCGCAAGGAAATCAAGATAGCGCACATGAACAAGGGAATACACAAGATCTTCAAAAGGGTCAGGGACAACAGAATTCAGGAAGCAACCATGATAACTCAAACGTTCATCCCCCTGGCCAACAAATGAAAGAAGAACGAACGAACAAGGGCAAACAAGACAATGATGCAAGAAATCAAGCTGAAGTGAAGCGCGCACAACCAGCGAGAGAAAACGCACAAAACGAGAAAAATCCACGAGCAGCAGAACGTTCAAATAATAACGCTAATCAAAAGGGCGCAAACCACCCTTCAAATCAAAAAGGAAATCAAAAGAGTGTAGACCATCCTTCGAATCAACAAGGAAAGCCAAAGGGGGAGAATCATCCTTCAAACCAAAATTAAATGAATATACCCCCATAAAATAGGTAGTGATGACCGAATTATTATAACGCAATAAATAAAATGATTCTATTTTAGGGGGAACATCATGAAAAGAAGTGGAAAAATCTTTGCTGTTGGAATGTTGGCAACGGCCATAACGATTGGATCGGGAGCGGGAATTAGTTATGCAAGCCCAGAGGTGACTGAGGAACAGCGATTGCTTGAGGAGGCAATCAGCGTGTATGAAACAGAGGCTGGTGTTGATGATCAAGAGGTTGAGATCATCTATAAAGAGGGGATTAATACTGCGCAGTTAAGTCAAACTGAGGAAGCGGCGACAGTACCAGGAGATATGTTTTATTTTGTCAAGCAGTTGCTTGAACGAGTTCAATACACGTTGGCGTTTGCTGACCAAGACAAAGCTAGTCTCCTTATCGATTTTGCACAACAACGAGTATTAGAAGCCGAACAGCTAATTGATCAAGGGGAGGCCGCTAAAGCGGAGGAAATCTTGAAACAAGCGCTTGAGATTCATGATCAAGCGATCGAGTATCAAGAGGAAAAACGAGAGAATGATGATCGAAACCAATTTGAAACAACTGAAGACCTAATCGAAGAGGGTCTCGTGCCTGATGACAATGAAGTGGAGCTGAAGCTTTCTCAAAATATTATCAGCTTACTAAATGTTGTGAACAAAGTTGAGAATCCAAGGGCGAAAGAAGTGATTACTCGAAACATTGAAAGGCAATTGAAGCATCTGGACCGAAAACAACGACGAGAAGAAGAAACAAATGATTCGCTAGAAGAAAACAGTGATGATAAAGAGAATGAAGTTGTGAACGAAAGTGAAAGTGCTACGGATGAAGCCACTGAAGAAAGTGATGACATTGTAGAAAGTGCTAAGGTAAATCGCGCTGAAAAAAAAGGTGACCAAGTGAAGAGAAATGGACCGCCGGCTCATGCACTTGAAAAGATGCCTGAACACGTGAAACAAAAATTTGAGGATCGAAACCAAAAATCTCGAGGAAACAATGGAAACGGTAATGGCAAAGGTAATGGTAATAACTAATAAAACAAGCGCTCGATCCTGAGCGCTTGTTTTATTTTTTGGGAAGTAGAATAAAAGTAAACTCTCGCAGAACATTCAGAACGCCAGTTTTTGCGGGAGTAGGATTGCAGGAAGTATGTTCAGTTAATCTGATTGGTTTTGGTTGGAATACCGTAATTCATTTAGCTTGAGAAGGTGTTCCATTTTTTGAAGCCTCGTCTGTTCAAGCCGTTCAGTTAATGTAATGGCGGTTAATTCCATCTTTGAGATGGCGATAAACAAGCTTTCTTTTTGAATGGCTTGGTTTTGAGGGGATAGTGACACATAGGTTTCAATCAAATTAGGTAGATCTTCACGTAGCATTCGTTTAATGAGATGTCGTTCTTCAATATCCAACAATTCAAAATCTGGAATGAGCATTTCCGTTTGTGAAAGTAATCTTGACAAGCGGCTTTGTATGATTGGATCGATCACAAATTTGTCTTGTTTATCAATCAGTTGTTCAGTTTCAGTCATTAGCTGTTGAAGCTCGCTCGGTGTTTTTGACAATTCTTCGTCATCGTTGTTCCGGTCCATTGTCACAACACTTGGTGGTGAGTTGATTAATTGGCCAATCATGGCATCATCAAGCTTGGACATACAATCGAAAACCGATTGGAAATGCGGTGATTTTTTTATACTTCGAATGTAAGTTTTTCCGCTTTCGATATACTGAATGGTCGCTTCTACGCACTTTCCACGACCGTTTTTTTCTTTTATATATTTTCGGAAGCATTCAATAAAGAACCGTTTTTTAATGGCAGCACCTGATTGCTTTGTATCATAAGCGAGAATACTGATTTTTCTTTTTTTGATTTTTAACGTAATAACATACTCTTTTTCTTTCTTTTTAAACGTTTGTGTACTGTTCGGTTTAGGTGCTTGTTTAGCAGACTTGTCCAATAGTTTTTCTGTTTCTTTGATTAGCAATTGGCTATGGGCGTTCGAAAGCAGTTCATCATTCACAGGCTTTAAGCGTTCAGGTAAAAATCTTTCAACCCATGGCAGTTCAACAAGTGATTTAAACATGGTAAAAATCCCTTCCTTATAGAAGCGAGAATGAGCTTTAGCGTCCAATCAATTTTGTCTTCATTTGTTGATTCAATTGATCGAGCTCTGCGATGACTTTCTTACCATTTGAAACAATCCGTTCATTTGATTCTTCCGTTAATTGAATGGCATCAAAAACATCGTTGTAGGCCTTCTGAAATGATTCCAATGCGATTGCAGGTTCCTCAAGGGTTTTTAAAGTTTCTTCGGTATTAGATTTTAACATCTCTGCATTAGATAGAAGCATGGATTCCGTTGCTTGGTTGACGTTCTGCACAGCATTGATAACCTTCTTTTGATTACCTAACGCTAGCTGAATCGATGCTGTGACGGAAATGACATTCTTGGTCATAGTCATCGCGTTAAAAATAGCTTCATCAAGTTTGTCGTTATTTTCAATGATTAGGTCAACAGATGCGATCGATTGCTGTAGAACCATGATTGCTTGAGACATGTTTTTGATTCGAGAAACAACTTTTTGTTGGCCTTTTTGAAGGGGCACAGGATTGTCTTTCCACTTTTCACTGGTCATTTCAGCTTCTAACATTGATTGTAGTGATTTTCCGATCGCAATCTCTTCGTCTAAATCTTTAATTCGTTGAGAGGCAGTCTCTTTTAATTGTTGGAGCATGAGAGTGTCTTCTTGAAGTTTGTCACGTCCGCTCAGTAACCCTTCGATGACTCGTTCGACTTGGCTTTCGATCGTTTGATATTTTTTCGCATATTGTTCAATCGGATTTTTTCTTAAGAGTCGATTGAACATTTTTTTTAGTTGACCTTCTTTTAAATAATCAGGTTCTAGTTCCCCAACAATTTCTTTTAATTTATGGAGCTGCTCGGGTAATTGTTGATTTTGGTCGTTCAACATTTCATTTACAGGCCGTTTTAATGCTTCTAATGACTCGCCTGCATTTTTTTGTGCTTCTTCGCCTAAACCGCTTAACGAATCAATCAAGTTCGTTACATTTTCATCCTCTTGAAATTGCGCGATGATTTTTGCGGCTTTTTCATCTAATTGCTTGTCTTGTTGTACGTTTGTATGCTCAGTCATTTGACACACACTCCTCGATATCGATAAGGATTGCTCTTTCTATTATTGTAGCATATCAGCGCTTTAAATGTTTGATTTTAAGAGCATAGGTAAAGGACGGTAAGTGAACTAGATTATACCATTCATTGTTACCTTCGCATGTACGATGAAATTATTTGTAATTCAGTTTTCGTTCACATAAAATAAATATAAGGAAAAACAACCTGGAAAAATGAGTAGGGATAATATGTGTTTAATAAATTTTGCTTATCGGTATCATCCAAATTATTTACTTGTCATTGCGGCCAATCGTGATGAATTTTATCGTCGACCAACGGAACAGGCTACCTTTTGGTCCGATCATCCACATGTATTTGCAGGAAGAGACCTTGAAATGCAAGGAACTTGGATGGGGATGACAACGGCAGGAAGATTTGCCGCGATTACAAATTACAGAGAACTCAAAACGGTAGAGCAACCGATTTCTAGAGGTGCTCTTGTAAAAGATTTTTTATGTGGGGACGATTCTCCGCATGACTATTTACAAGCGATCCGTAAAGATAAGGACACTTATAATGGGTTTAACCTCCTCGTAGGTACCCAGTCTGACTTGCTGTATTACTCAAATCGGGAAGATGTGATTCGAACTCTTACACCGGGGGTTCATGGGCTTAGTAACCATCTGTTGAACACGCCATGGCCAAAAGTGACGAGGGGAAAACAATCATTAAAAGACTGTTTGGATCAAACAAATTCGAATTGTTCAATGGCATCTATTCTTGAAACGTTACAAGACGAGAAGAAAGCTGCAGATGAGTGTTTGCCTAAAACGGGTGTTAGCCTAGAGTTAGAGCGGTTATTATCATCTGTTTTTATTAAGAGTGAAGGGTATGGAACAAGGTCATCAACGGTGATCACCGTTGATTATAATGGCCATGTAGAATTTCATGAACGAACATATCGAAATGATGGGCTTGCAGGAATCAACGATGTTAGCGTTGAATTTACGATTCATTAGGAGTGGTGAGGGAGGAGAAGTTGATGAAGGAAGACTTTCAAATTGTAATGGAAGAAGATTTGATTATCCGTGGAACAGTCCATGCCAGTGACGAGCAATTGCATCGGGGAAAACAGCCAGTACTTGTCATCTGTCATGGTTTTAAAGGGTTTAAAGACTGGGGATTCTTTCCATATGCGGCGGAACAGTTTAGTGATCGCGGCTTTATAACGATAACGTTTAACTTTTCCTGTAATGGGGTAGGCGCTGATTTAGAAAGTTTTTCGGAGCTAGAGAAGTTTTCCAAGAATACGTACCAACGCGAATTAAGAGATTTAAAAGAAGTCATTAGCTTGATCAAAGCCAACCAAATCCCGTTTGCCGATTTTATTGACGAGTCTGAGATATTTTTACTTGGACACAGTAAGGGCGGTGCTACATCCCTTCTCTTTACAGCTCAACATGAATCAGATATCAATGGAGTAGTGACGTGGAACGGTATTTCCAATGTTGACTTGTTTAATGCCGAACTGCGTGAAGAGATAACGCGCGATGGAATTGGATATATCATCAATGCACGTACAAAAGCGAAGATGCCAATAAGTAAAGAAGCGATTGCCGATGTTGATGCAAATAAAGATAACTATGATTTAGTGAATATTGTCAGGTCACTATCAACCCCGCTTCATTTTATTCAAGGAGAAGAGGATGTTGAGCGAATTGTTGAAGGTGCAAAGACGCTTGGACGTTCATCTAGGAATGGGAAATTATCTTGGATTAAGCATGCCGGGCATACATTTAATGCTGTGCACCCGTTTTCAGGGGCAACGCCTGAACTAGATGAAGCGATTGAAAAAACATCAACATTCTTACGTTCTGTTCAAAGGTGATGTGAGACGATGGATCGAGAAGACCTAATATTACAAATTGAACAAAAGTGGATTTGCCAAAAGCGCCTAAGTTTGGGTGGATTAGACGATATTGAGTATCGATTTGGTCAGTTTGATGAGGGGCCAAGTTTCGGTGTTTCGTATGGGCTCATGTATCGACCAGCACCTTATTTTGTTATGGCGATTTGGAATGAAGATACGTACAAAGGATACCTTTATGAACAAGATGGGTTCATCCTCCATATCCCAACCCTTCATTTTATCGCTAAAGCGATTCAACGTCATTTATCGGATTTAACAAGCGAATATCAATTTGATTTGCTAAGCCATTTATCTGAAATGTTGTACGACCTTTTTTCTAAATATGATCAAGATTGTCCATGGCCAAACGATATACCATTCGGGATTAGACAGGACTCAGAACACGACATTCTTCTTAATGAACGAATGCTAGAACATATTTTTAGTGATTTGTATACACAATAAGATAAGGAAGGGAATAGAAGTGGCTAAAAAACGAACAAAACAACCGAAGAATCAGAACGGTGAAAATCATTTCGGTCTTGATGACCTTGTTGACTCAAATAGCTTGTCAAAACTAAAAGAGGCGGCTCACACGTTAAAACAGGAGGAAAAAAAGCAGCAGGAAGAAGCAGCGCAAATACGTATAAAAAAGCGCAAAGAACGTGAGAAAAATAAATCTTTTCAAGAGTTGCTCGATGAAAGTGACCTTGATTGGAAAAACTATAAGTAAATCGAGGATGCCCGAAGTGTTACGATTATCTAACAAGACTACGACTCATCATAGACTATTATTTAGAGAAGATTCCTATTAGGTGGATGACCTGTAGGAATCTTCTTTTTTACATAGGAGGAAGTAGTTGGGATGGGTTGTTTTATTAATATAACTCTATGAGTATATGTTTTTGGTGCGTTTTGCGTATAAAAATTAAATTAATTGAATAAAAATTTATGTTAATTTTTCTAACATGGATTTTGTCATATTATCTAAAACGGCATCAGAAAGCGTTTTCATTTAAAAAAATAACAAGAAATAAATTGCCGAAACTTCTGAAAAATGATAATATCTTGTATATTGGAGAATTCATACCTGGTGAGTTCAGATAAAAAAAACTATTTTGGAATTGAAAGGTGTTGGTGCGAATGCAACGAAATCATTTACCGCAAAAACAAGGATTATATGACCCTCAGTTTGAGCATGACAATTGTGGGATTGGTTTTCTCGCCAATGTAAAAGGACAACAATCCCATGAAATTGTCACTGACGCACTTCATATTCTTCGTAATCTCGAGCATAGAGGTGGGCAAGGGGATGAAGTAAATACAGGGGATGGTGCTGGGATTTTGATGCAAATTCCGCATACCTTTTTCAAACACCAATGTGAACAGTTAGCAATCAAACTACCAGATAAAGGCGAATACGGTGTTGGTATGTTGTTTCTCCCGCAGGAACAAGCACTTCGAAAAGAATGTGAAAAACAATTAGAGGAGATTATTACCGAAGAGGGGCAGGTGCTTTTAGGATGGCGAGATGTACCGGTGGATGATTCGATGCTCGGTCAAGCTGCGAAAGCATCGATGCCATTTGTACGTCAGTTGTTTATCGCTCGCGATCATCAGATTGAAGGTGACCAAACATTTGAACGAAAATTATATGTAATTCGTAAGCGAGCTGAAAAAGAGATAGGATCGAAACGAGCAAACGGTCATTCGTTTTATTTTACGAGTCTATCAAGTCGGACCATTGTTTATAAAGGGATGTTAACGACCGAGCAAGTGAATCAGTTTTACCTTGATCTAAATGATGCAACGTTTGAGACGGCGTTGGCACTGGTCCATTCGAGGTTCAGTACGAATACATTTCCAAGTTGGGAACGTGCGCACCCGAATCGCTATATGATTCATAATGGAGAAATTAATACATTAAAAGGGAATGTAAACTGGATGCATGCTAGAGAGTCCATGTTCGAATCGGATATTTTTGGTGAGGATTTACGTAAGGTACTGCCTGTTATTGATGAGAGTGGCAGTGATTCATCGATGTTTGATAATACACTAGAGTTCTTATCTTTATCGGGACGTTCGATGTCACATGCGGCAATGATGATGATTCCTGAGCCATGGCAAAATGATGAATCTATGAATAAGGAAAAAAGAGATTTCTACCAATTTCATAGCTGCTTAATGGAACCATGGGATGGGCCGACAGCAATTGTTTTTACGGATGGGAAGCAAATTGGTGCATGTCTGGATCGTAATGGGTTGCGGCCGGCGCGATATTATGTGACAACGGATGACCGCATTATTATGTCATCTGAGGTAGGTGTGATTGACATTGAGCCAGAAAAAGTCGCCTATAAAGAACGTTTACGTCCCGGACATATGTTGCTTGTAGATACAGAAGCAGGACGAATTGTTCCAGATGAAGAAATAAAAAATAAAATTGCAACAGAACAGCCATACGGTAAGTGGCTGGATGAACATTATTGTGAGCTTGAACATATTTTAGAAAGCTCGAACGTTTATGATACTGATGTTGAACAATTAGTCAGCCGTCAGATCGCCTTTGGGTATACGTATGAAGAATTAAATAAAGTGCTAAAACCAATGGTTACCGAAGGCGTAGATCCTGTCGGCTCAATGGGATACGACTCGCCATTAGCGGTATTATCGAAAAAACCTCAACTGCTATATAACTATTTTAAACAATTGTTTGCTCAAGTAACGAATCCACCGATTGATGCAATCAGAGAGGAAGTTGTCACAGCGGTAGGGACGACAATCGGAGGAGAAAGAAACCTTTTACATCCGGCACCAGAGAGCTGCAGAAAGATTCATTTGAAATATCCAATTATCACAAATGAGGAGATTGCCAAGCTAAGAGAAAATCGCTCTGGGCTTCGTTCTACGGTATTACCGATGTTGTTTTCAACCAAAGATGGTGAGGGAGCATTACAGACGGCTCTAGAAAACCTTTTCGCACGAGCTGACCAAGCGATTGAAAAGGGTGCTACCCTACTGATACTTACGGATCGTGGTCTTGATTATCAAACCGCAGCGATTCCGGCTTTATTAGCGGTATCTGGACTTCATCATCATTTAATTCGAAAAGGAACAAGAACGAAAGTGAGCCTGATTGTTGAATCTGGTGAACCGCGTGAAGTGCATCACTTATCTGTTCTATTAGGGTATGGGGCAGAAGCCATTAATCCATATTTAGTTTTCGATTCTCTAGATTCAATGATCAGACAAGGATTGTTAGAAAATGTTTCATACTATGAGGCGGTAACGAAATATGTCAGTGTTGCAACGAAAGGGATTATGAAGGTCCTATCGAAAATGGGGATCTCAACCATCCAAAGTTATCGTGGGGCGCAAATTTTCGAAGCCATTGGCATTGACTCGACTGTCATTGATAACTATTTCACATGGACGACGTCTCGAATTGGTGGAATCGGCTTATCTACGATTGCATCTGAGGTATTAGAACGTCACAAACGCGCTTATTCAGAGCAAGCAGCTGAACGTACGTTAGATGCTGGTGATGATTTGCAGTGGCGTAGAAGTGGTGATCCTCACCAGTATAATCCGCACACGATTCATATGTTACAACATGCATGTCGAAACAATGATTATCAGTTATTTAAAAAATACACTAAAGCCATTGATGAGCAAACGGAAGAGCAAACAACATTGCGTGGCTTACTAGCATTCAACAGGGAGCAAGAAGCGATTCCGCTAGATGATGTTGAGCCAGTTGAGGAAATTGTAAAACGCTTTAAAACTGGGGCGATGTCTTTCGGATCAATTAGTAAGGAAGCACATGAGTCATTAGCCATTGCCATGAATAGGGTTGGTGGTCGTAGTAACACAGGCGAAGGCGGAGAGGATCCTGATCGATTTACCCCTGACACAAGTGGAGATTCCAGACGCAGTGCAATTAAGCAAGTCGCGTCAGGACGATTTGGTGTTACGAGTCATTATTTAGTTAATGCTGATGAGATTCAAATCAAAGTTGCTCAAGGAGCGAAACCTGGTGAAGGTGGTCAATTACCTGGGAATAAAGTCTACCCATGGGTGGCTGAAGTCCGAGGGTCTACACCGGGTGTTGGTTTAATATCACCACCACCACACCATGATATTTATTCGATTGAGGATTTAGCAGAGTTAATTCATGACTTAAAGAATGCTAATCCAAAGGCAAGAATTAGTGTGAAATTGGTTGCTGGAACAGGCGTAGGTACAATTGCTGCTGGAGTGGCTAAAGGTCGCGCAGACCACATTGTCATCAGTGGATATGATGGAGGAACAGGTGCTGCAGCAAGAACGAGTATCAAGCATACAGGTCTTCCCTGGGAGATGGGGCTAGCTGAGACTCATCAGACCCTCGTGATGAATCGTCTACGAGACCGAATCGTTATCGAGACCGATGGGAAATTAATGACGGGGCGAGATGTAGTAATTGCTGCTCTTTTAGGAGCAGAGGAGTATGCCTTTTCAACGGCACCGCTCGTTGTTTTAGGCTGTGTGATTATGAGGGTATGTCATCTTGATACGTGCCCGGTTGGAATCGCAACGCAGAATCCTGAATTACGAAAAAAGTATATGGGTAAGCCTGAACATGTTGAGAACTTTATGTATTTTATTGCTGAAGAAATTCGCGAAGTTATGGCGAAGTTAGGGTTTAAAACAATCAATGAGATGATCGGTCGAACGGATCTGTTAGAAATGAATGAGAATGTTCAAAATCCTAAAGCCGAGCATATCGATCTTTCTAGTTTGTTATATCAACCGAATAAAGAACGCAAGTTTAATTATGCTCATAAAAAACAAGATCATATGCTCGATGAGTCTTTAGATCGAAAAGTATTGCTTGACCTGTGCGAACCAGCGTTAAAACAAAAAAAGCCTGTTGAATCACGTCAACCGATTTCAAATATCCACCGTGTCGTAGGGACAATTGTTGGAAGTGAAGTGACAAAACGGTACGGTGCAGACGGACTACCTGAAGACACGATTAATCTGAATTTTTTAGGCTCCGCTGGTCAAAGCTTTGGTGCATTTGTTCCTCATGGAATGACACTTACCCTTGAAGGCGATGCGAACGATTATATTGGAAAAGGCTTATCTGGTGGGAAGATCATTGTCCATTCTCCCAAGAAATCAACATTTAGTGCAGACGAGAACATCATTATCGGCAACACGACTTTCTATGGGGCGACATCTGGAGAAGCTTATATTAATGGTGCTGCTGGAGAACGTTTCTGTGTTCGAAACAGTGGGGCGGATGTTGTTGTTGAAGGCGTCGGTGATCATGGTTGTGAATACATGACAGGTGGACGTGTTGTAAACCTTGGCACAACCGGTAAGAACTTTGCTGCAGGTATGAGCGGCGGTGTTGCGTATGTCCTTGATCAAGATGAAACATTTGCTGAGAAGTGCAATACAGAACTTGTTCAATTAGAATCGTTGCAAGACGCTAAGGAAATAAATGATATGAAATCGATGATTGAAAGACATGTTCGTTATACAAACAGTAGTCTTGGACGTCGTGTGTTACATTCATGGGAGTCCTTTGCTTCCAAATTTGTTCGCGTCATCCCAAAAGATTATAAAAGAATGTTAGATGCAATTGAACGTGTCAAACAAGATGGATTATCAAATGAAGAGGCGGTCATGGTAGCTTTTTCTGAAAATAAAAATGACAAAACTCGAGTAAGTGGAAAATAAATGTCAGGTTGATTACATGGTTTGAATGTCAATATGAATAGACATAGTAGAGTCAAAGTTTGGAGTGAGAGTATGGGGAAACCAACAGGATTTATTGAAATTAAACGTGAAAATCCGTCAAAGCGGAATCCGTTAGAAAGGGTAAAGAATTGGCAAGAATTCCAACTTGTAATGCCGGAAAATAATTTACAAGAGCAAGCCTCTCGATGCATGGATTGTGGTGTTCCATTTTGTCAAACAGGAACGGCGATCGATGGCTCTGGGGAAATCGGTTGTCCAGTCCATAATTTAATTCCTGAATGGAATGACCTTGTCTATCAAGGGAAATGGAAGGAGGCACTAGCTCGACTTCATAAAACAAATAATTTTCCGGAATTTACGGGGCGTGTCTGTCCGGCTCCGTGTGAAGGTTCATGTACAGTTGCGATTAGTGATGATGCAGTCTCAATCAAAAACATTGAAAAGCAGATTGTTGAAAAAGGGTTCAAGGAAGGCTGGATTGTACCAGAACCACCGAAAACGAGAACAGGGAAAAAAGTTGCAGTCATTGGCTCTGGACCAGCAGGATTGGCCGCAGCTGCACAACTCAATAAAGCGGGTCATTGGGTGACTGTATTTGAACGGGATGATCGAATCGGCGGGTTGTTGACCTATGGAATTCCAGATGTAAAACTATCTTATCATGTTGTGAAACGGCGTGTCGATCTACTAGAAGCAGAAGGTGTTACCTTTAAGACGAATACTGAAGTTGGAAAGGGCTATCAAACAGCAGAACTACGTTCCGAATTTGACGCTGTCATATTATGTACTGGAGCCATTGTTCCACGAGATGTTCCTGTTGAAGGTAGAGAACTAGAAGGCATCCACTTTGCGATGGACTTCTTACGTCAAAACACGAAGAGTCTGCTTGATTCAAACTTACAGGATGGTCAATACATCTCAGCGGCTGGAAAAGATGTGATCGTTATCGGCGGTGGTGATACTGGAGTCGATTGTATTACGACTTCAGTACGGCATAGTTGTAGTAGCATCACGCAATTTGATATAAACGTTGAAAAGCCCAACACACGAAGCGTCGAAAATCCATGGCCACTATTTCCTGTTGTTCATGAAGTTGAAGATGGACATCAAGAGGCAGAAGCAGTCTTTGGGAAAGATCCTCGTACGTATCAAGTGATGACAACAAAGTTTGTTGGGGACGAGAACGGTCATATCAAAGAGCTTCATACGATAGAGGTAGAAACGATCATTGATGAAAACGGAAATAAAACTCGTAAAGAGGTTCCTGGCACTGAAAAAGTATGGCCAGCAGATCTCGTTTTACTAGCGATTGGCTTCATAGGACCGGAGCAGGATTTGGTTCGAGAATTAGAGGTAGGTACGAACCACCACTCGACGATTAAAGCTGATTATGGAAACTATCAAACGAGTGTTGAAGGTGTCTTTGCAGCGGGCGATAATCGTCGTGGCCAGAGTTTAGTTGTTTGGGCGATCCATGAAGGAAGAGAGGCAGCCAGAGAATGTGATCGATTCTTAATGGGATCAACTCAGTTGCCATAGATTAAATGAATGTTTCATAGATTTGTTACGCATTTGTAATGGTGTTTTACTAGACTTCATGAGAAAATAATAGATATGATTTGATTGTGAAGGAGAACATACAAATGCCATTATTCTTGAGAAAAATCATTGTCATCCTTGTCGCAGTATTTACACTCGGGACATTTGTACCAAACGATTATCTAAAAGCTGAAGAATCTGATCAGAATTCAGAAAGCTCCTCAAATTCAGTGTCGAACGCTGAAAGTAGGGCGTCTGATACAGAAAAGGCAGATTCCGAAAAATATGTTCAAAGTGAAACCCCATTTTGGGCAGACGAAGACCCTGAGCAACTATCGGAACAATGGAAAGCGTATTTACGTGAGCAAGCGCAGGTTCAAGCACAGAAGAAATTTGGCCCTGTGATTCAAGAGCGAGTCGGTGAAGAGTATGAGGAAAAAATAACTCCCAAAATAGAAAAAGTGATTGAGATGATTAGTAATGACGTAGACCCTGAGGCTCTGGTTTATGTGCAGGTAAGCGAGGATCCTGCCAGTGGACTTGGTGAAAAGATTTTCCACCTTTATGATGAACGTAGCGGGGAAGATTTGGTTCGTTTTCATGTGCGACGTGACCAACCGCCAAAACAAGGGTATTGGTTTAACTTTCACTATCACTTGCAAGAGGATAACTTTGAACAACACCATGATTTAGGGAAGATCTATTGGGATAAAAACACACCCCCAAAATGGATGTCATAAGAAAATGACCATTAAGTCAAAGACTTAATGGTCATTTTCTTATGTTGGATGAATGGCTCATCAGTAATTCGAGCTCTTCTAGTGTATCATGTAAAGATAACAGTTCATAAAAAACAATCGTCTTAGGTGAAAAGTGATGACGGTATTTTTCAGGGTTTTTTTCAACGAGACGATGTTTTTTTAGGCGAGTATCAAGTTCTTCAATTGCACAGTAATGCTCTTCATCAATTTCGTGGTATGGGTCTTGAAGAATCTTCTTCATGGTTGTCATAATCGATATGAGTAAAGTCTTCTCTTCTGGAGTTAAGCGCACATTCTGGTCAATATATTGGAGGTTGCCAAGATGTAAGATAATCCTCTGCAACATCGTTAGGCGCTTTTCATTAAGAGAGTAAAGACGGAACTCTTTGATTTTACCTCGATGGAACTTCCATTCTTCACGTTGGAATGTAGAAAGTCGTACGGCCTTTTCCCCTTCTTTACGTAAGAGTAAGTAGCTATCCATCGGTTTTGGCGTTACACGGCCTTCGATCTTAAAAATGGTCTCCATCGTCTCTACGAGCACATGGGCACTTAAGTGAAAGAGCTTGTCTAACTTTGCCGCCAACAGCGGTGTGAACTTTGGTGGTAAGACAACTAAATTAACGAGTGTTGAGACGACAAGGCCGATAAATGTAGTCCCTAAACGCGCTAGAAAGGTCATTAAAAAATGGCCATCTATGTCAGGAATCATCGCTACAGCTGTGAGAGTTGCCACTAGGGTACCTTCTGTGAGCTTTAATTTATGGCAAATAAAAATGGTTAACGTCGCAGCGATCGCGTAAGTAAAAGCGGTTTCACCATAGATGGAGACAAAACCGACTGAAATGGCTGCCCCGATGGCTGAAGCAGGTAAGCGAACAAACCCCTTGCGAATCGAATCTGATGCTGTAGGTTCTAACGTGACGATGGCTGTTATTACTGCAAAAATGGCAGGGAGTCCTAGTGATGTGCAAATCCAAGCTGTAATCAAAACGGCAAGCCCTGTTTTAATGACACGTTCCCCGCCGATTTTATATTTTTTTTGGGATTTCATGCTTATCACCTATGCTTTTCATTTGTTAGCAGTTATGATCTTGCAATATAGTACTTTCCATTATACATCAAAAATGACGGTGGGAGTTAAATGTTGGAAAGAATCATTGATTTTTGCTACTTATCCGCTTATGTAACGGTAATAAATTCACATGGTTTTGTTTTCATGAAATGGCTACATCCTGTATACTAAAAGACCTATATAATAGATAATAGAAACATGTACACGGTATGAGGAGTAAACTATGAAACAATGGATACTAGTTATAATGGCATCTTGTCTGCTGTTGAGTGTTTGGGGCTTGATCATCTTTCAATTGTTCACAAATGATCCAATAAGTCGTACAGGGGACAATCTGTCAGACCTCCAACGGGACTTACAGCAAAAGTCAAAGCAAGGATTAATAGAGGATTGGAACTCTGGCTTCGTTGAACATAAACAGACTGAACAGGTGGTAGATCCGAGTCGAATCAACGATTTAAGGGATGTCGACTTTGGAGACGTTGATAGCAGAGACGGTATACCAATTGATACGATTTTATCGCGTCTCGGACTGAATGAAGAAGATTAATTTTAAAAGGAGTTAGCTATGGGAAATGAAGTAACAATTATAATTACTGGATTATTATTTTTTATTATTGCTGGCGTATTTGGGTGCTTAGGCATTTATCATATCATCGTAAAGAGCAATAAGAAAAAAGCGAGCATATTTTTCGGTATTGGTTTTCTCATTATTATTCTATATCTGATTGGCACATTTATTTATTTGTGATTGACCTCGTTTTCTCTAGAATTCGCGTCGTTTTCGTGCTTGAAAACACGAATGACCAAGTGATACTGTAGTACAATAAGAAGTCAAGGAATATATGAATGGAAGAAGGAGTGCTGAAGACAGTGAATAATAACTTACATGAATCGATCGTTAGAGTCAGTTATAAAACAGGCGTGTATGTGGCTGACATCATTGAACAATCAGAAGATCGTCAAAAAACATTGGTCAAGGTACGGGCAGTGTTAAAGCATCCTGAGCAAGGGGATCTACATCACCCGAAGCAAGCAGACGTACCATTTTTCCACCAAAGAAAAGCACTAGCAGAGTTTGAGAAAACGTGGGTACCATCTTCAACAGTTAAGCCTTATGAAGGAGAAATGCTACCGTATCAACAGTCTTTACGTGAAGCTCTTGACCAACAGGTGCAAAATCTCAATGAGCGAAACGATAGTTGGGCAGAACGTTCGTTAGAACAACTTTCAGAGTTAAAAAAAGATTACTTATTATAAAACAGCTTGGATCACTCCTTAATGAACGGAACGGTCAGCTCCATATTTAAGTCTCGAAGCAATTGCCAATAGTTAACTAGTTTTGTCCCGCCCCCTATCATTAAAAATATTAGTTCTAGTTTAGAGGAAAAGGCATTGCAGAAAAACAGTAAATCGTAATGTGATAAGAAAGGGAAGTATAGCTATGGAGAAAGCACGGCAAGTTTTAAAAACGCACTTTGGTTATCCTGCGTTTCGCCAGGGCCAGGAAGAGGTGATTGCTAGTATAAACGCTGGGGTTGATACGTTAGCGATTATGCCAACAGGTGGTGGGAAATCAATTTGTTATCAAATCCCAGCATTGCTCGCAGACGGCGTTACATTAGTGATATCGCCGCTCATTTCTCTTATGAAAGATCAGGTAGATGCATTAACGAATCACGGTATCGCTGCGACATATATTAATAGTTCGCTACAGGAAGAAGAGGTACGTGATCGAATCGAACAGGCAAAAATGGGGAGCTATAAGCTCCTTTATATAGCTCCGGAACGGCTTGAATCTGAACGATTTATGCGCTTATTACAAACACTTCCAATCCCGATCATCGCGATTGATGAGGCCCATTGCATCTCGCAATGGGGGCATGATTTTCGACCAAGTTATCGTCATATTTCAGCTTTACTTACAAGATTGCCGTCGCGGCCAGTCATTACAGCGTTTACTGCAACCGCAACGAATGAAGTGGCTGCCGATATTGCAAATTTATTGAACATGACGGAAGCCAATCAATTTAAAGCAGGTTTTGCACGTGAAAACCTTTCATTACACGTATTGCGTGGCGAAAATAAAATGAAGTTTTTACTGGATTACCTCCAAAAGAATGAAAACGATGGTGGGATTATTTATGCTGCAACTCGAAAGGAGGTCGATCAGGTTTATCAGCTTCTCAAAGATAAAGGTTATTCGGTTGGCAGGTACCATGCCGGACTAAGTGCGGATGAACGCCAGCGGAGCCAAGAGCGTTTTATTTATGAAGAAGATCAAGTCATTGTTGCTAGTAATGCTTTTGGAATGGGGATTGATAAATCAAATGTCCGCTATGTCATTCACTATAATATGCCGAAAAATATTGAAGCTTATTATCAGGAAGTTGGCCGTGCTGGCCGTGATGGGGAGCCGAGTGAATGCCTTTTACTGTTTGGTCCTAAAGACATCCAAACACAAAAGTTCTTGATTGAGCAATCACAACTTGAGGAAAGCCGTAAACAAAAAGAATATGAAAAGTTACAGGCAATGATTGACTACTGTTACAAAACCGAATGCTTGCAAAGTCATATCCTTGACTATTTTGGTGAATCATCGGATAAGGGTTGTGGAAACTGTAGTAATTGCAAGGATAATCGTGAACGTGTCGACATCACGATTGATGCCCAAAAAATTTTTTCTTGTATCGTTCGGGTGAAAGAGCGTTTTGGAATTTCAATGATAGCCCAAGTGTTAAAGGGTTCAAAAAACAAAAAAGTTCTTCAGTTTCAACTTGATCAATTACCGACGTATGGACTTTTAAAAAACTATACAGAAAAAGAGATCAGCCAGCTCATCCACGTGTTAGTTGCCGAAAATTATTTAATGCTAACTCAAGGACAATTTCCAGTTGTGAAACTATTGCCCCGAGCGATAGCTGTCTTAAAACACGGTGAAAAAGTGTTACAGAAGGTGCAACCTCAATCAACACGATCAGCAACAGAAGTTGACCGACCGTTATTTAATGCCTTGCGTAAGCTCCGTAAAGAATTAGCCCAACAAGAAAACATTCCTCCTTATATTATTTTTGCAGATAGTACCTTAAATGAAATGAGTGTCAAGCGTCCGACAGATGAATCGAGTATGTTGAATGTTAAAGGAGTCGGAGAGGCGAAATTCAAGAAATATGGTGTTCATTTCTTACAATTGTTGCAGCAGTTTACCGATCACACTACAGACGAAGTGGATGTTCAACAAAAGAAAGAACGTGCGAGTCATTTGATCTCCTTTGATTTATTTATAAATGGAAGGACGGTTGAAGCGATTGCTGACGAACGAAACATTGCTGTTACTACAGTGAAAGAACACTTACTAAAAAGTGCGCTAGAAGGAGAGAAAGTTGATTTGGACGCACTTATAGAAACGAAATATGAGGCTCAAATTCTAGAAAAAGTAGCTGAGCTCGGAGCGGAACGGTTGAAACCGCTAAAAGAAGCCTTACCAGATGAGATTGATTATTTTACGATCAAAGCTGTTTTATATAAGCGTGAGAGTGTGCAATAGTAAAGATTTGAATTCTATTGATGTAAGGGGTGCCCTAAAAGATGACTGTTCTTCTTTTAGGCACCCCTTACGCCAATTGTAAATCCTAACGATTGAAATATAACTTCTAGAATTAGAAAAGAGAGGTCTTTAATTTATGGCGCCTGTTTCGGTTCGTTAATGCCAAGGGTCCATAGCTTGATGCTTAAATCGACTAAAAATACATCATCAGGGTTATCTAATGAGCAACCAGTTAAGGATTCAATTTTTCGTAAACGGTAAAGTAGTGATTGCCTGTGCAAGTTTAGCTTCCGTGCGGTTTGACTCACATTTCCTCGATTTTGATTATAGCTTACAAACGTATGAATTAAGTCAATTCCCCGATCTTTTGAATATTCGACTAACGAACCGATCGTAGAATCGGTAATTTGCTGAAGTTCTTCATTTCCAAGCAGACTCATTAACGCACGATCAACTCTTGTGTCCGCATACGTACTCTGATGTCCTGGTCCTTTTTGACGTCGACCAATGTTTAATGCCATCTGTGCTTCATTGAAGCTCTCGTGAAAGTGTTTAAAACCGTATTGTTTACCGATTCCCCACGAAAGAATTAAATCTGGAAATAAGCGATGGAGGCGAGTGTTGAGTAATTCTAGAAAGGTAAATGAAGATTCATTACTTTTTCCTGGTGTAACTTCTAAGAAGATCACGAGTTCTTCACGTTGAAACGTGGACATTGTCTGAAGATTAACTGTACGACCTGTATGAAAAACCTCCTCCTCAAAGCACCGAATCATTCCTTGGAGCCAATGTTCATGGGAAGAAGTAGCACTAGCCTGGCTTTTTTGATGGATGTCTTCTAGATTTTCAGGATAGCCAATAATACAAATATATGGGATATTGATTTGATAACCTAATGATTTTGCCCGTGAAAGGGCAGTTTCCCATGAGGTGATTTTTCCTTTTGCTAAGCTCCAAACAAAATCATCACGGAGTCGTAATTCAGTTTCCCGGACAGCATTTTCATGTAAGAAGCAGAGCGCTACTGTTGTTGCGGCGTGTTCTAAAATATATATGAACGGTTGCAGGGCGCCCTCGTTGTCCTGGTATTTTTCGTCTGTTTCAATCAGCAGGTACCCTTGCACTTCACTTGCAGATTGGATTGTTAACTGTAGAATTGATTGCTGTTCTTCGCCAACATCGAGCCATTGTATATGTGGATGGGAGAGATAATTACTTTGTTCAATTGAGGTTTGAGAGATGGTTTCTAGTTCATTTGAAATGTAGTGATTCCAGCGTTGTTCAAGAGGGGATGCATTTGGACTTTTTCCTTTTACAATACCTCGTTTATCAGTAATGATCACAGGAAGCTTGATTTTATCATAGACAGTGGTGGCAATATCAGTTAATCCCGCTCCTTGTAAGATCAACTGCAACAGTTTCTTTCTCATCGTCTCAGAGTCCTCAACAACCTTATCCTCGTGGCGGTTTAAGGTTTGCAATATGGAATGAATAATATCTGCAAAACGAACTTCCCATGGGATCTCAATAATCGGAAATTGATGTTCTTCGGCGTACGTAAGTATATTTTGGGGTATTTCCTTTATATAGCGGCCTTTAGCAATCACAAGCGCTGCAGCTTTTGCTTCAATGATTTCCTGAATAAATTTAAGGAAGAGTTCTTCGTCTTGGCCACAGCCAATCCCGGTACTTAATACAAATTCATTTTTTCTTACAAAATTCTCTACAGGGGTTTCAATGACCGATACCCATTCAACCTGACATTGATCTAATTGATCTCGCGCTGTTTTCACGTTTGTATCTTGTAAGATCTTTAGTTTACTAATCTCTTTTACCGTAACCTGCACTTGCTCTTCACCCCCTAAGCAATCCTTGTCATTATACGTATGACATTTACCTACATTCTATGTGTACCGTTCCTTTTCCTGTCTGTATATCTAGTAAGATTGAATAGTTTTTATTTGAAAACTTCATACACATTGGCCAATGGATTATTTTGTGGAAAATAGTAGGATGTAAGTAAGCAATAACATAGCAACATTATATTTAACCAAGGGAGTGATATGGATGAGAAGAAATGAGAAGCGAACGCAAATGGGGACTCGATCTGTATGGTCTGGTGAAAAAGAATACCTGGTTCATGGAGCTACACAAGTCCCAGTCGTTCATAGTGTATCTTTTGGTTACAATGATATCGATGAATGGTTCGAAGTAGCTACAGGTAAGCGCGAGGGCCATATCTACGGTAGAAATACAAATCCAACGGTTCAAGCGTTTGAAGATAAAGTAAAAGATTTAGAGGGGGCAAAAGCAGCGACTAGTTTTTCAACTGGGATGGCTGCTATTAGTAACTCACTTGCAACCATTTTAGTACCTGGTGATCGCATTGTATCAATTAAAGATACGTACGGTGGTACCAATAAGATCTTTTCTGAATTTCTGCCACGGCAAAATATTGATGTGACGTTATGTGAAACTGGGAATCACGAGGCATTAGAAGCAGAGGTGAAAAAAGGTTGTGACATCCTTTACCTAGAGACACCAACGAACCCGACGGTGAAAATCACTGACCTTAAGCGAATGGTGAAAGTGGCACATGAGGCTGGAGCTCTTGTTTTTGTCGATAATACATTTGCAACACCAATCTTACAGAACCCACTTGAATATGGTGCTGATTTAGTCATTCATAGTGCAACAAAATTTCTCGGTGGTCATGCAGATGCACTCGGTGGGGTGGTCTGCAGTAATGACGAAGAGTTAGTCGAGAAAATTTATCATTATCGTGAAATCAATGGTGCTAGTCTTGATCCGATGGCCGCTTATTTATTGTTAAGAGGGATGAAAACACTTCAGTTGCGTATTAAACAACAATGTGAAACGGCTGGGAAAATAGCACGCTTCTTACAGAATCATGACAAAGTTGATGCGGTCTATTACCCAGGACTTGAAACACATCCCAATCACAAGATTGCAAAAGAACAAATGAGTGATTTTGGAGGCATGCTCAGCTTTGCTGTTAAAGGAGAGTTAGATGGCGTACGTGAGTTTTTACCGCGATTAAAATATGCAAATAAGGCTGCGAACCTTGGAGCTGTTGAAACGACGGTAGGACCTGCACGTACAACGAGTCATATTGAAAATACACCGGAGGAGCGTGCAGCTCTAGGTATTCCTGAAGGCTTGGTACGTTACTCGGCTGGGATTGAGGATGTGGACGATTTAATTGCAGATTTAGAGCAAGCGTTAAGTTACGTGAAAAGTGATGAGTGACAGTGAAGGGATTGCAAGGTGGTGGGAATCTGTGCAGTTTAGTGATCATCCAATGGTGGAAAAAGCATTTGCCATGAAGCAACAACTCATTCAATACCGACGCCATTTTCATCGATATCCTGAACTTAGTTTTCAGGAGTTTGAAACAGCTGAGCAAATCGAGAAACACTTGCGGATGTTGCCCGGGATGAAAGTTAAATCAGGAAAGCAAGATACTGGGTTAGCTACAGGTGTGATCGGTGAAGTCGGCTGTGAGAAGGAGGGGCCAACGATTGCGATTCGTGCTGATATTGATGCCCTTCCGATTCTTGAAGAAAATGAGCATGAGTATAAATCGTTACATGAAGGCATTATGCATGCTTGTGGTCATGATGCTCATACGGCCATTGGCCTAGGTGTTGCCGAACTTTTAGCTGCTGAATGGAAACAAAGAAAGATAAAAGGAAAGGTAAGATTTATTTTTCAACCTGCAGAAGAGAATGAGGATGAAAATGGCCTAACGGGATCCCCGTATATGATTAAAGCTGGTGTCTTAGATGATGTAGATGCAGCGATGGCACTCCATATGGATCCTGAACTCCCACTTGGTGAGGTCAAGTTACATGAGGGCTATAGCATGGCTAATGTAGATACGTTTGAAGCGGTTATACGTGGAACGGGTGGTCATGCTGCTTATCCTCATTTAGGTACGGATCCCGTTTGGATGCTAAGTGTTGTCTTACCAGCGCTGTACGGGATCAGGTCTCGCAAAGTTTCTCCTTTGGATGCTGCCGTTTTAAGTATTGGAGAGATTCGCGCAGGCTCCTCTTACAATGTTATCCCAAGCGAAGTATCAATCAAAGGGACGATGCGAAGCTACGATGACCATGTTCGTGAGCAGTTAGTCCAACAATTGGATCAGGCACTTGCGGTTGTCAAAACAATTGGTGGGAGCTATCAACTCGATGTCCGTTACGGAGAACCTGCCCTAGATAACGATCCGCAAGTGACAGCTAGGCTTGAAGAAACGATTCAAGCGTTGTTTCCCACATTTCTTATTCACCGCTGTCCATTTGGTTTAGGTGGCGAAGATTTTGGTCATATGGCAAAACAGGTGCCGAGTTCGATGTTCTTTATCGGAGCTGGCATCCCTGAACGAGAAGAAAGTGGTTTGCATATGCCAAAGTTTGATATTGATGAATGTGTATTGCCTATCGGTGCAGCGATTCTTGCACATACGGCTTTGACTTACTTCAGAGGGAACTCTTGAAGCATGAGGGAGGATGATGTTGTTGACGCATAAGATCGCATTAATCGGCTATGGTGGCGTTGGGCAAGGGCTTGTTGAAATTCTCCGTTCTAAGAATGATTTGTTAAAAGAACAACTCGGGCATCATTTCTCAATTGTATCGATTTCTGACCTGAAAAAGGGCAGTATTCACCATCCAAATGGCATTGATCTAGATTTACTTGAGGGAACTATGGAAAAAACAGGATCGTTACTAGATTACCCAGACCAACCAGGTCTTATTAAAGGCTGGGACAGTCTAACGACCATTGAAAATAGTAACGCAGATACGGTTATAGAAATTACGTATACAGATGTTCATACTGGTCAACCAGCGATAGATCATTGCAAAGCAGCATTTAAAAACGGAAAAAATGTGGTGATGAGTAACAAAGGGCCGGTTGCCCTTGCTTATCAAGAATTAGCATCACTAGCAAAAGAAAATAATGTACGCTTTCATTTTGAAGGGACGGTCATGAGTGGAACTCCGGCGATTCGTATGCCACTCGTTTCTCTTGCAGGAAATGAAATTACTGAGATTCGAGGGATATTAAACGGAACGACCAATTATATTTTAACCAAAATGGAAGAAGGAATGTCTTACGATAAAGCTTTACTTGAAGCGCAAAGACTTGGGTATGCAGAAGCCGATCCGAAAAGTGATGTCGATGGATATGATGTAATGTATAAGGTTGTCATATTAGCAAATGTTGTTATGGGTGTTCCTTTAAAAAAAGAAGATGTCTATTGTCGCGGCATACGTGAATTGACAACTGAAGATATCGAGCAAGCAAGGAGAGAACAGAGGAAGTGGAAGCTCATCGGCAAGATTAAGAAGGAAGATCATCGTGTCATTGCTTCGGTCGGACCAGAAAAAGTAGCAAATACAGATCCACTCGCAGGTGTAAGTGGGGCGATGAATGCTATTACGTATGATTGTGACCTTTCGGGCCCAATTACATTGACCGGTGCTGGAGCTGGTATAATTGAAACAGGGTATTCGCTTCTCATAGACCTTATCAATCTCGAACGATAACACCGACTGCTTGAAAAACGAACAGAAAGGTGGAGGTGTCTATGAAAATGCAAATGGTTGGGCAAAAAATGCTAATCGGTGGTGAATGGATCGGCCGCGAAAATAAAATCGAAGTACGTAACCCGCAAGATAACCGTTTAATTGATACGGTTCCAGCTGCTAGTAAAGAAGATATGTTGTATACGATTGAATCTGCTAGGCAAGGAGCGGAAATTTCGGCAAATCTAGCAACTCATGAACGAATGCGGATTTTAAATAAAGCAGCTTCACTTATTCTTGATCGAAGTGAATCCTTTGCCCGAACGATCGCGCTCGAAGGTAGCAAAACGATCCGTGAAGCGAGAAAAGAAGTGAAGCGCTGTGCTGAAACGTTAAAACTGAGTGCAGAGGAAGCAAGGCGTATCCACGGTGAAACGATTCCATTTGACCAAACCGCTGGTAATGAACAACGTGTTGGTTATTATTATCGATTTCCGGTCGGTGTCGTTGCTGCGATCACTCCATTTAATGACCCTTTAAATTTAGTGGCTCATAAAGTTGGCCCTGCCATTGCATCAGGTAATGCGATTATTGTAAAGCCAGCAACACTCACGCCGCTAAGTGCAATTGAGTTAGCGAAAGTTTTTGTAGAAGCAGGACTTCCTAAGAAGGTGTTATCGGTGATTACTGGTAAAGGGAGTGAAATCGGCGATACATTAATTGAAAGTAAGGATGTACGGATGATTTCCTTTACTGGAGGGCTTGAAACGGGTGAGGATATTGCGAAAAAAGCTGGTATCAAAAAGATTGCGATGGAGCTAGGATCCAATTCACCGACGATCATATTAAATGATGCTAACCTTGAGCAAGCAGTTGATGCAACGGTGTCTGGAGCGTTCTCTGCAGCGGGGCAAAATTGCATCGGTGTTCAACGAGTCTATATTGAAGAAGGTATTTACGATCATTTTATTGGCCAATTTGTTGAACGAACAAAACAATACAAAGTGGGCGATAAATTATCAGAAAATACAGATGTCGGTCCGATGATTGCAGAAAAAGAGGCGATTCGAGTCGAGCAATGGGTAGAAGAGGCTGTTCGTTATGGGGCAAACATAGTAGCCGGTGGCAAACGAGATGGTGCTTTTTATGAGCCCACGGTACTAACAAATGTGCCTGAAGAGTGCAGACTTGCAAGGGAAGAAATCTTTGGTCCTGTAGTTCTTCTCTATCCTGTTAGAAGCCTTAATGAAGCGATTGAAAGATCTAATCAAGTCAATTATGGATTGCAAGCAGGTATTTTTACAACGGCCATTGATCAGGCATTTGCAGCGATTCAACAATTAGGAGTTGGCGGTATTATGATTAATGACAGTAGTGATTTTCGGATTGATGCGATGCCATTTGGAGGAATTAAAGGATCTGGTCTTGGGCGTGAAGGGGTAAAATACTCGATTGAAGAAATGACAGAGCCGAAAGTCGTTTGTTTTAAACTAAACTCGTCTCAGTGATATCTTTAAAACTCCCAATTTTTCAAAACTGTAAAAAATAGAAAGAGACCAAGCTCACATCCCTAGTAACTCGAATAACTTAATAGTAAGAGCGTATGAAAGGGGTGGATGATAGTGTTTACAATCCTGGAATATATGAATCGATTAGCGAAAACAAAGCAAAAAATGCTCGAACAGGGAATTGAAGTTTTACTCATATCAAACCCATCGAATATGTATTATCTGACAGGGTATAATGCATGGTCATTTTATGTACACCAAATGATGGTCGTGATGGTTGATGAGGACCAACCGATTTGGATTGGTAGAGAAATGGATGCGAGTAGTGTGAAGGTCAGTACGTGGATTGATGATCATCACATTATTCCTTACCCAGATGAGTATGTGCAATCAACAATTAAACACCCAATGGATTTTGTCGCAAATATATTACAGGAGATTGGTCAAGCAACAAGAAAAATTGGGTTGGAAATGGATGCTCATTATTTTACTGGTTTATGTTATGAACGACTGCAACAAGGACTTCCGAACGCAACATTTAAAAATGCTTCAACACTTGTTAATTGGGTGAGGTTGATTAAATCGGACGAAGAAATCGTTTTTATGAGGCGTGCGGCTAACATTGTAGAAAAGGCCATGAGTAAAGCGTATGAAACCGTCGATGTAGGTGTTAGAGAATGTGATGTTGCCGCAAATATTTACCATGCGCAAATTAGTGGTTTAGACAATTTTGGAGGGGACTATACGTCGATCGTCCCGATGATTCCAACAGGGAAAAATACGTCTTGTCCACATTTAACATGGACCGATAAACGATACAAAAATGGAGATAATTTAACGATTGAAATTGCTGGATGTTATAAACGTTATCATACCCCAATGGCTCGCACGATGGTGTTAGGCACACCCTCGCAGCAAGTTTCTGATCTCTCCGAAGTTGTCTTAGAAGGAATAAATGAAACCTTAGCAGCTATTAAACCAGGAATGATGGCTGAGGAAGTTGAGGCCGTTTGGCGAAAGACGATTGCGAAAAGAGGGTACTATAAGGACTCAAGGTTAGGGTACTCCATTGGATTAAGTTTTCCACCTGATTGGGGAGAGCATACCGTAAGTTTTCGAAAAGGTGATCGTACAGTTCTCGAACCAAACATGACGTTCCACCTCATGCCGGGAATTTGGTATGAAGATTATGGAGTTGAAATTACCGAGTCCATTCGTATTACCGAAAATGGCTGCGAATTATTAACAAATTTCCCGCGTGAATTGTATAAAAAAAATCCAACAACAGACTTGTATATCGAAGGAAATTGCTTAATAAAAGAAGATTTTTAATGAAAAATAAAGTGGAAGAGGGTAAGCCGTCAGCGGTTTATCCTTTTTTAATGGTACGTAAAAAAGTGGGGGGGGGGAGACGTTCACTTTGGGTCAACAGTGGAGTGTTAGAGAAAAAGTGAATTTCCTATGAACTTTTTAGTGATTCATGATAGGATAGTAATATTCGAGATTCATTGAGGAGAGTTGATGACTGTGAATAAACAAGTCATACAGTCTAGTCTAGGTTTTATAAGTGTTCTCATTACGATCTTGTATTTAGTAGATCTGTTTTTCCCAACGGCTTGGCTTGAAATTCTTTATAGCTCATTAGCGGGGATCGTTCTCTTGTTTGCTATATTCTCTGTACGTCGGTTGAATCAAGTCGTGGCTGTTCTGTTAGTGGTCGTCGCTGGCGTTATCTTTATTCTTAATCAAGTGCCCCCACTTACGATTATCTCAGGATTTGGAGAAAATATAAATTTGTTAACCTTGTTTTTACTTGTCCCGTTTTTCGGTGTGATCATTTCAATTGGAGGTTATCTGACAGCATTAAAAGAGAAAGTTCATGAGCAAGAACAACATAACAAAGCTCATCCGTATCGTTTAAGTTATCTATTAACAGCGAGCATGGGTGCCATACTTAATCTTGGGTCGATGCCGATTGTTTATCGCATCGCAGTCGAGAGTTTTTCTGGTTATCGAAGAAAAAAGCTAGTAATGGTGTTGTTGCGTGCGTTTGGCTTTTGTATGTTCTGGTCACCGTATTTTGTTAACGTTGGATTAGTGCTTGTTTTATTTAATGTTTCTTGGCTTCATGTCGGTTGGGTTGGCTTTTTGATTGGCTTATGTTATCTCATGATAAGTCTATTTTTTTTCAACAAGATACATTTTGCGGATGATCCGATGGTTGAGACTGATGACATTGGTGGGGCTGTAAATCGTGGTGAGGCTACCAAAAAGCTCGTCTCATTGCTTTGTTTTTCAGTCACTCTACTGATTATTTCATTTATTTTAGATTACTTGTTACTTGTTAATATGTTAACAGTTGTCTCGGTTTTGGCGCTATTTTATCCGGTTTTATGGGCGGCAATTATTGGAACTTTAGTTGATTACCTGCAAGCGGTGGTTGAACAAATGAAAACGGCATTTATCCGTTTAAAGAATGAGATCGTTATTTTTATTAGTGCAGGTTTTTTTGGCTTAGCGTTATCGTACACAGAAGTAGGGGATGTGATTTCTCATCTTATCTATGATGCATCATATGGTTCTATTTATGTGATGAGTATCCTTATCATTTTATTATCAATCTTTCTATCATTTTGTGGTATTCACCCAGTCATTATCGTGATCGGGATTGGAAGCTCATTATCTCCGGCTCTGTTTGGCGTAAGTCCAGAATATATGGCGGTGTTATTGATCGTTGCTTGGACGTTAGCTACTCAAGTTTCTCCATTTTCAGGTTCAGTATTAATGACTTCAGGGTTAATGCAACAGTCGCCATGGAGGGTTTCGCAACGAAATTTAGGATTTGTTGCCGTCCTCTTGGTAAGCTTGCCTTCATTATTAGTCTTGTTGCAACATTTTGGATTACTATAAAGAATGTTCAAAAAGTCCGTAAAAATGACTGACAAATGTCCTCGTTGGCTTGCTCATGCGTTGCTCACATATGAACAGCATATCTTTGCGGCTTTTAGCTACATGCCTCGAACTTTCGACGCACAGGACGTTGCGATTTTAGCCGACCGGTTCTATTCTTCTCTTTTTTGAACACGCACTATAATAGTTAGGTGGTAAAAAGTATGAAAACTCAAGTGTCACATCTATTTACATACGGTTTATTACTCTTTGTTATGGTATTGTGGGGAGTAAACGTTGTGATGTTAAAAGTATTAGTAGACCATCTTCCCCCAACAACAATGACAGCCGTGCGAGTATTTACTGCAGGTATTATTGTTTTGTTTATTTTAATCTTTCAGCGTCAATTACGAACATTAACGAAAACAGAATGGAAGTTTACAATCATTGCCATGGTCTTTGGTGTTGTTGGGCATCATTTTTTTCTTACATTAGGTTTAACGGCAACGACAGCATCCAATGCATCTTTAATTTTAGCATTACTACCATTAACTACATCGGTGTTGGCGATGATTTTCTTACATGATCAGTTAACAAAATTACGTTTACTAGGTATATTGCTTGGGATCATAGGCGTTTCGGTGATTATCTTTCAGGGAGCGGATAGCCTTGGTGGGGTTAATGTAGGTGACCTTTACATTTTTATTGCGATGTTCGTCCAAGCGATTAGTTTTATCTATATTAAAAAAGCTACAGAAACGCTCGATTCGAAACAAATGACAGGGATCATGCTCGTGTTTGGTTCATTGTTACTATTTGGCTTAAGTCTCATCATTGAGCCACATGGCGTGTCTGGGTTAGGTGAAGGGACCGCGTGGATTTGGTTGCTATTTTTCACGTCAGCCATTTTGGCGACGGCTGTCGGACATATGTTATATAATTCGGCGATCCATAAGTTAGGGGCTGGACAAACCGCGATATTTAACAACCTTGTTCCGTTTTTCGGTGTCATTAGTTCAGCTATCTTTCTTGGTGAAGCCATTGTTATGACACATATTTTTGGTTTTTTGTTCATTGTCATTGGTGTCCTATTGGGTACCGGTTATATGGATGAAAAGCTTGTTCGAAAGATCAATAAGCGTAAAAAGGCCGAATCGATGTAAAGTAAAGGGATTCCAACTCGTTTTCTGAGTGAGGAATCCCTTTTTAGTTACGTGTTTGTTTGTTTTTTTTAGGTTCGGGTACTGGATCGAAACCACCAGGGTGGAAGGGGTGGCATTTAAGTATACGCACAAGGGTGAACCATCCACCTTTCAGTGCGCCCAACCGTTTGAATGCTTCTAAACCATAGTGAGAGCAGCTAGGATAGAAGCGGCATGTGGGTGGTTTAAGTGGAGAAATAAATCGCTGATAAAATCGTATTAGCACAATAAACGGCCATTTCAATAGTGATCCGCTCCTTTTTTAAAAGCTTAGAGATAATATACCATATAAGGGCTCTTTTAAGTAGTTAGCATGGTTTTGAAGCATAAATAAGGCTGCCTTCTAAGGGGTTACCCGAACTTTTTTGACAGCCTGATCATGGTATATTATTCTTTTGTTTGGTTATCCCAGCGGTTATAGTAAATTAAGTTTTCTAGTGCTCGTCGTTTTTCCCATCCTGATGATTCTAAAATTGGTTTATCGGGGTATTGGTCCGTATAACCAAGTGACATTAATGCGATTGGATCGATGTGTGGCGGGATATCTAGAATATCACGGACGTCATTTTTTTTATAGAAACTGACCCAGCCCATGGCTAACCCTTCAGCACAAGACGCAAGCCACATGTTTTGAATCGCACATGCTGTTGATAAAACATCGGTTTCTGGAATCGAGTTTCTTCCTAGTACATGAGAACCACCGCGCGTGGGGTCACAAGTGACACAAATGGTGATTGGTGCTTCTTTAATCCCTTCAATTTTTAAATTGAGGAATTTTTGTTGTCGTTCATTCTCATAATGAATCGCTAATGCTCGTCGTTCTTTATCCGTAGCCCAAGCGAGCCGTTCTTTAATTTTATCAGACGTGATGATGATGAAATTCCATGGTTGCATAAAACCTACAGATGGACCGTGATGGCCTGCTTCAAGAATACGTTGCAGGACCGACTCCGGAATCGGCTTTGATAAGAAGCTTCGCACATCTCTGCGGTTTTCTATTACTTTATAAATGGCATCTTTTTCATTTTGGTTAAACATACAATCAAATCCTCTCTGTCCAGCTTACTTTAATGGTAGCAGGAAATGAAAAGATTGACTATAGTCATTTGACTATTCGATTAGAAGTACGATGGTTAATGAAATTTTAAGTTCATATGAAAAGATAGAGTGGCTGGGCTAGCTGGATTCGAACCAGCGCATAACGGAATCAAAATCCGCTGCCTTACCGCTTGGCTATAGCCCAACATATGTATTAGGTGAATGATGTAAAGGTAGGTTATGAAAGAAAAGAAATGGCTGGGCTAGCTGGATTCGAACCAGCGCATGACGGAATCAAAATCCGCTGCCTTACCGCTTGGCTATAGCCCAACATATGTATTAGATGAATGATGTAAAGGTAGGTTATGAAAGAAAAGAAATGGCTGGGCTAGCTGGATTCGAACCAGCGCATAACGGAATCAAAATCCGCTGCCTTACCACTTGGCTATAGCCCAATGCCTTGAATCAGTTCCTTTACATTTCATATGATTGCACAATCAAGGTGATTTTATACATTTCTTTAAATAGATTTTATAAAAAAAGATCGCATCTATAAAAAGTTCAAATAGGTGCGATCTTGGTGTATGGTTTAGCTTACATAAAACGTCATATTTGGTTGCATGACCGTTTGTAACTGACGATGTTCTGTCTCGCTTAACGGTACGAGAGGGAGGCGAACCGAACCTACGCTGATGCCTCTCATTTCTAATGCAGCTTTTACAGGTGTAGGGCTTGGTGCTGCAAATAAGGCTTTCATCACTGGCAATAAATCTCGATGAAGCTTTGCGGCATGCTCTGGTTGTCCGTTTAAATAGCTTGTCACCATTTCTTGCATTTCGTTTCCAATAACATGAGACGAAACAGAAACGATTCCAGTTCCTCCAATTGACATCACTGGAAGGGTTAAGCTGTCATCACCACTATAAAGGCTGAATTTATCATCGGTTTCTTCAATGATTTTTGCCATGGCTTCTAGATCACCGCTTGCTTCCTTGGTTGCTACAATATTTTCAATTTGTGAAAGACGTATCGTTGTTTCAACAGAAATATTAACAGAACTACGCCCAGGAATATTATAAATCATCACTGGAAGAGATGTTGATTCAGCAATTGTTTTAAAGTGTTGATAGATCCCTTCTTGTGAAGGCTTATTATAATAAGGGGATACAAGCATAATCCCATCAACACCAGCTTCTTCAGCTTTCTTTGTCAAACTGATAGAAGCGCGTGTGTTGTTTGACCCAGTCCCGGCAATAACAGGTACTCGACCATTAACTGTTTTAACAACAAAGTTAAATAATTCCACTTTTTCCTCTGTTGTAAGTGTTGGGGATTCTCCAGTTGTTCCAGCTACAACAATACCGTCCGTACCGTTTGTAATTAAGTGGTTAATGAGTTGTAAAGTTGCGTTGTAATCTACATCTCCATCTTGATTAAATGGGGTTACCATTGCAGTTAATACACGTCCAAAATTCATTGTTTCATCACCCTCTATTCATTATTTTCGATCAATCTTGTAAGGTTTCCACTTTGTATGAATAGAGCTACATCTCTTCCCATTGTTTTTAAAACATGGTGTTACGCAAAAAAGCAACAATGAGAGCCTCATTGTTGCAATAGAATCGTTTAGAACGTTCTATGCGTGAGATAGCCCTCCATATAGTTCACCTGACTATATGACAGTTCTGTATTTGTTCAATAACAGAACCAGCCTCAAGAAAATGAGATTCTTTTGGCTTCGGCAAATCCCCCTTTCAGCAATTCTCAAAGGATCCCATTCTCCTCCAATTGCCTAATTATGGTCTTTGCGCCTCTACCCTCACTTCAATTTTTGAAGTAAAGAATATGCTTATCCGTTTGTGACTCTACCTTAACAAATAACAATATCGTTTGCAATGAAAAATGGATAATTCATAATAAAAATTTTTAGAGTCGTAGCAAGGCTTGAACGAGTTGGTTAACAAATGGAATGTCGTTGACTTTTAAGCTTTCTTTTTAATTATCCATATGACCATGTCGTAGGCGGTAATGCTAGATGATGGACCATTTATGTTTCAAGCAGATGAGGGAGTCAGTCTCACACGATGAAAGGTAATTAAACCATTTTAGGACAATTCGTGAACTTTATGAACACTAACATTTGTTTTTCCTGTATTTAAGAGTATGATCTTAGATTTGTTGTTGTTATTTCATGGGCGTTAAACAATCCAGTAGCCAGCTTCTTCAACTGCTTCTCTCATATAGGTAACGTTTGTTTGTGATTCTTCAAATGTAACGGTGACGGTATTGTTATTTGGATGTACTTTCGCATCAACGACACCTTCTACATTTTCTAATGCATGCTCAACTGTATCGAGGCAATGCCCGCAACTCATTCTCTCCACTTGCAGATCAATATGCTTCATTTTAATCACCTCAGTGTTATTGGGAGCGATCTAGTTTCCATTTTAACAGTGATTCGCTTTTATAATCGGTAGTATGTTAGGCAAGTGTTGAATCTATACGTGTTAATCCTCCATGTAATTTATGCTTGAACTCCCTTCAACTGACAGAGTAAAGGTGGATACTTAACGTCACTCTATATAGTGAAAGGAGAATGGCAGAATGAAACCGAAAATACGAACATGTTTAATATTGCTATCCTTTATTGTCTTTCTTGGTGGATGTGTAGTTCCACAAGACGAGGAGATGGGTGCAAATGCTGATCGTACACAAGGGTTTAGCGGGTATGGTACAGACAATGTCCGTGGGATGGAAGGACCATTATCGGATATGATGGTTCCAGACCAGGACCCTAAAGGGTTAACGTCAAACGTTCAGTCTATTGCAGGAGAGAATCAATACATGACTGGCGAGCGTCAGATCGATATTCGAAAAGATCGAGGACAGCAACATTCTTCACAAATATTAAGTAATCGTCCAGGGACGTTACATGATAAACAAACCTTACGTGACCCTGGGTTAGAAAATCAAACCCAACAATCAGATACTCAAGAACAATTGAGTAAGAATGAGAAAGTTTCATTAATGTCTCAACGGATTTTAGCGATTAGAAGTGTTCAAGATGTTGATATTATTTCCGATGATGACCTTTATATGATCGGTGTAGAATCAAATGAATCAAGGCGGTCAAAACTGGAAAGTGAAGTATTTGATGCCATTCGTGATATTGTAAATCCAGACCAAGTTTATGTGGCGACAGACCGGAAAACGGTGAATCGCATCCGTGCTCTTCGTAATGGGTTCGAGTCAGGCCAGCCGTTGGAAGAACTTGGTGCGACGTCGTCTGAATTTATTCGCAATTTAAATCGAACATTTGAACAAAATCAAAAATAAGAGTCGGTACAAAACTTGAACTGCCCCCTGTCAAGTAGACAGTGGAAATAATAAAAATGACCTAAGCGGCTTTAGCTCTATATTCTATAGGGC
>NZ_JAHPIV010000010.1:0-48367 GCF_019039105.1 Desertibacillus haloalkaliphilus
TGAATCGAGAGGTTCACGTACGGTTCTGTGAGAGCCTTTGGGTGAAACTCCCATTGGCTACTTGACTGAGAGGTCGGGGGTTAGTCACCCCCTCCTACTCGATTGTTCTAACGAATCGTTTGCTACTCTAACGAGTGCGGATGGTTGGCGATTCGCTCCTTCTTTTTGTGCTTACCTGAAATAATATTTTCCAATTGTGGATAAATAGTCTTGTTTTATCTTCGAAGATTACGTTATACTACAAACAGGTGATTAGTTCGGGTTACTATTTTTTATATGAGAGTGTAGGAGGAGCGGAACATTGTCAAAGCAAAATACAGAAAAAGTGCGTGTTTTTGCCCTGGGCGGAGTCGGCGAAATCGGCAAAAACATGTACGTTGTAGAAGTGAACGAGGATCTTATCGTTATTGATTCGGGTTTAATGTTCCCTGATGATGATATGCTTGGAGTAGATATTGTTATTCCAGACATTTCTTATCTTGTCGAGAACATTGAACGGGTGAAAGGAATTATTGTTACACATGGCCATGAGGACCATATTGGCGGACTCCCTTATGTGTTACGGAAGTTAAATGTACCTGTATATGGAACAAAACTAACGCTTGGACTTGTAGAGGAAAAGTTAAAAGAAGCAGGGATACGAAAGTCTACAAAGCTTCAGCTTATCCATTCCAATTCAAAAGTGAGAATCGGAGCAGTGAATGTATCGTTTTTTAGAACTAATCACAGCATTCCAGACTCTGTTGGTGTATGCATCCATACGTCACAAGGTTCTGTTGTACACACAGGTGACTTTAAGTTCGATCAAACTCCAGTCGATGGCAAGCAAGCAGATATGGGAAAGATGGCTGCGATTGGAGAAAAGGGTGTTCTTTGTTTATTATCTGATAGTACAAATGCCGAACGACCTGGAACAACGACGTCAGAAACTGTGGTTGGACAAGGAATCAGTGAAGTGTTTTACCAAACACAAGGTCGAATTATTGTTACGACATTCGCTTCTAACGTGCATCGGATCCAACAGGTTCTCAATGCAGCCGTTCAAGCGAGACGAAAAGTTGTAGTTACAGGAAGAAGTATGGTGAAAGTGATTTCAATTGCAATGAAGCTTGGCTATTTAAAAGCACCAAAACAGTTATTTATTGACATTGAAGAGGTTAACAAATACAAGGATCATCAAATTGCGATTTTAACCACAGGAAGCCAAGGTGAACCGATGTCAGCGTTAACACGAATGGCTAAGGGCGCACATCGACAAATTACCATTAAGCCGAAAGACACTGTTGTGATTTCTGCAACACCGATCCCAGGGAACGAAAAATCGGTATCTAAAATTATTGATTATTTATACAGGATCGGCGCAAATGTTGTTTTCGGACAAAAGAATGCCGTCCATGCTTCTGGACACGGAAGTCAAGAAGAGTTAAAACTGATGTTAAATCTAATGAGACCAAAATTCTTTGTTCCGATTCATGGTGAATATCGAATGCAGCATGCACATAGTCAGTTAGCTCAAACGGTTGGTATAGCCCCACAAAATATTTTCGTCATTGATAAAGGCGAAGTCGTTGAAATGGCGAATGGGCAAGCAAGGCGTTCGGGGAAAATACCTTCTGGAAACGTTTTGATTGATGGGATTGGTGTTGGTGATGTTGGCAATATCGTGTTGCGAGACCGGCGCCTACTTTCAAAAGATGGTATTTTAGTGGTTGTTGTGACGTTAAACAAAAAGTCTGGTGAGATTGTTTCTGGTCCTGATATTATTTCACGAGGTTTTGTCTATGTGCGAGAATCAGAAAGGTTATTGGACCAAGCAAATGGGATCGTGACCGAGACACTCGTTCGCTGTGTAAGTGAAAACGTGAGTGAATGGTCGTCTTTAAAAAGCAATATTCGCGAAGTATTAAGTCGTTTCTTATATGAGAAAACAAAACGTAGACCAATGATTTTACCAATTATAATGGAAGTATAACATTTTAGAGCAGGTTTGAGATGAATAGTCATTTCAAACCTGTTTTTTGTTATGGAACAGGGAGATGGAGAGAGTAGCAAGGATGAGGGCTTGTTCATAGAGCATTTGGTTTACCCTTTCAACTTGCTTTGAACAGTTGTATGGTCTGAAACGTCAGTATCTCTTCATGGGATTTATGCATCATTCAAAAAAGAATGAAACAGCAAGGTCCCGTTTATACTATGTTTAGATTGAATGAAGGAGGATGTATCATGACAGAGCAAAATGACAATCAACCGCAACAGCCGCAACAGCCTGCGCAACCTCAGCAGCCACCACAAGGCGGGCAACCGCAAAATGGGATTTTAAATAAAATTCAGGAGTTAGGTCAAACAAATGTACCTGATATGGACCAATCGAATATTCATTGTATTACGATCGTAGGTCAAATCGAGGGGCATACACAATTGCCTCCACAAAATAAAACAACGAAATACGAGCATATCATTCCGCAATTAGTCGCAGCGGAACAAAACCCTAAAATTGAAGGACTTTTATTAATCCTTAATACTGTTGGGGGTGACGTTGAGGCGGGGTTAGCGATTGCAGAGATGATTTCATCGATGTCAAAGCCAACGGTAACGCTTGTTTTAGGTGGTGGTCACTCCATTGGTGTACCGATAGCGGTATCTGCTGATCACTCCTATATCGCGGAAACGGCAACCATGACAATTCATCCTGTTCGTTTAACAGGGTTAGTCATTGGTGTCCCGCAAACATTTGAATACTTAGATAAAATGCAGGAACGTGTGATTAGTTTTGTAACCAAAAACTCAGGCATTGAGGAAGAAAAATTCAAAGAGTTAATGTTATCAAAAGGCAATTTAACTCGTGATATTGGAACGAATGTTGTTGGTACAGATGCCGTTTCATACGGGTTAATTAACGAGGTTGGAGGTATTGGACCGGCTCTACAGAAATTAAATCAATTAATCAGTGATAATAAGCCAGCACAAAAGGATTTGATGCAATGATCTTGTATACGATGATGCCAGAAGAGTTAATCTTTCCACATGATCATGAGTCTTTCAACAAACAGAAAACGCTTGAGGTTGAGGGTGGCCTCTTAGTTGTTGAGCAAGTTAACCCAAATGAATACCAAGTGGTCCGTTTAATTAGCTCTGACCCCGCGCAATATATGAATCAAAAGTATAGTCCTGGAAATGTCATTAATGTTGGCCCTCAACTTTCTTAATGTAGAGTCATTTCAACTTGTGCTATAATAATTCCATGATGTTACAATGAAAGCAGCCGTATCCAGGCTGCTTTCTTTTAGTAAAGGGTGAAATGTAATGGCAAGAAAAAAGAAAAAGCAAAAAATTGAATGGAAAAAACAATTAAAATTTGAACTCTTCGGTTTAAGTTTATTTGTGCTATCCATTGTTACTTTTGCCCAATTAGGCAGTGTCGGCGATGTACTCGTCTATTTATTTCGTTTCTTTATTGGAGATTGGCACATTGCGTGTACGGTTGCTATTTTTCTCATTTCAATGTACCTGATTATTAAACGAAAGGTCCCCAACCTTTGGACAAGGCGATTGGGAGGGATGTATTTATTATTGCTCTCATTTGTACTGATGAGTCATGTTACGTTATTTGAACAGTTGGCCGGTCAAACGGGCTTTGAGGACTCTTCAGTCATTCGCAATACGTGGGAACTATATTGGCTCTCCATTACAGGGGAAAATACGTTAAACACACTTGGTGGGGGAATGGTTGGTGCAATCGGTTTTGCGGTTAGCTACTTTTTGTTTGCTGAACTCGGAACATGGTTAGTTGCTTGGGTTCTAGTTGTTATTTCGGTTATTTTAATTACTGGACGTTCCCTTGGTGAATTAACAGGAAGCTTTTTCGTTAAAATGCTTGCAATCATAAAAAATGCCCAAGAAAAGCTAAAAAGTGATTTTCAGGATTGGAAAACGAACGTGACCAATGAAATAAGAAAACGGCAAGAGAAACAAAAGCAAAAATTAGAATCTCCTGTAACTTCCGAAGAGGCGCAAAATGTCTCTGTGGACGAGCCGTCTGAGCCGATTATTCATGACTTTTCTTCTCATGGGACACCACCTCCTATTGAACGAGCAAAGGAGATTACTCCGGTCCAAGATCAACAGGGTGACCCAAGTAATGACGGGGAAGACCAATCAGAAATAAAGGGACAAACAGTTGAAGAGGAGATCGGTGAACAGGACACGTCTACGCCACTCATCACCGCTGAATTTACGAATGCTGATTATCAACTACCACCGGCAGACTTGTTGCACCTCCCGAACAAGAACGGCCAGCAGCAAGAACGACAGCAGGTTTCGGCGAATGCAAGAAAGCTTGAACGAACATTAGAAAGCTTTGGAGTAAAAGCAAGAGTGTCACAAGTTCATCTTGGTCCCGCTGTTACGAAATATGAAGTGCACCCTAATATTGGTGTAAAGGTCAGTAAAATCGTCAATTTATCAGATGACCTGGCGTTAGCACTAGCGGCAAAGGATATTCGAATAGAAGCTCCAATACCAGGAAAGTCAGCGATTGGAATTGAAGTACCGAATCAAGAAGTTGCACTTGTTAGTTTGAAAGAGGTGCTTGATACAAGTGAAAAGCAGAATTCGTCGGTCTTATCTGTGGCTTTAGGACGGGATATTTCAGGGGAGCCGATTTTAGCTTCTTTAAATAAAATGCCCCACTTATTAGTGGCGGGTGCAACTGGAAGTGGAAAAAGTGTTTGTATCAATGGCATTATTACAAGTATCTTAATGAAAGCGATGCCCCATGAAGTCAAATTAATGATGATTGACCCGAAAATGGTTGAATTAAATGTATACAATGGTGTTCCACATTTGTTAACGCCTGTCGTAACGGAGCCAAAAAAAGCGTCACAGGCATTGAAAAAAGTGGTGAGTGAAATGGAGAGGCGCTATGATCTCTTTTCTCATACGGGTACACGAAATATTGAAGGCTATAATGAGCTCATCAAAAGGCAAAACAATGAAAATGAAGAACAACAAGCAACATTGCCTTACATTGTTGTCATTGTTGACGAGCTTGCCGACTTAATGATGGTTGCATCTGGAGATGTCGAAGATTCAATTACTCGGCTTGCGCAGATGGCTCGTGCGGCTGGTATTCATATGATCATTGCTACACAACGCCCGTCGGTAGATGTGATCACAGGTGTAATTAAGGCCAACATTCCATCACGAATTGCTTTTGGTGTTTCATCACAAACAGATTCTCGTACGATTCTTGATACAGGTGGCGCTGAGAAGTTGCTTGGTCGCGGTGATATGCTGTATTTACCAGTAGGAGCGTCAAAGCCGACGAGGATCCAGGGCGCGTTTTTATCAGACGAAGAAGTGGAACGGGTCGTAGATTTTGTAATTTCTCAACAAAAAGCACAATACCAAGAAGAAATGACACCGACAGAGGTGAAAGAGTCTGAACAAGAAGTAAGTGACGAAATATACCCAGATGCCGTTGAATTAGTGATGGAAATGAACACGGCATCCGTATCGATGTTGCAGCGTCGCTTCCGTATTGGGTATACGAGAGCCGCTAGGTTGATTGACGAGATGGAGGCAAGGGGAATAGTCGGTCCTTATGAAGGGAGTAAGCCTAGAGAAGTCCTTGTTGACAAACCGACAACAGAGGAAGCCTCATCCTAATAGGACAATGGAGGTAATGGTAAAGTCCTCAGGAGCGTCAAGAAGACTTACAAAATTTTTATGTTTCATGTAGTAAGGAATCGGTTATACGCATAACCTAGTACGTATAAGTAAGTTGTTTAATAAAATTTGGGAAAGTAGCTAGCAGTAAAGGCTATAAGGAGTTGAATGGTGACATGAAGGAAGTCCAAGAACATATCGTAACGATTAACGGGATGAATGTACATATCGTTCCAACGGATAAATACAAGACAAATACACTCGTATTGTTACTTAAAGCACCCTTATCAAAAGATACAGTAACGAAGCGTGCAATAATCCCTCACGTATTACAAAGCGGGACGGAGAAGTCTCCTTCAAGGCAACAAATTCGAAATCGCTTAGACGAAATGTATGGCGCAACACTAACCGTTGATGTCAATAAAAAAGGTGAACATCATGTGATCGCCTTCCGCATGGATGTAACAAATGAGAAATTTCTAAATGACTCTACACCGTTAACAGAGCAAGCATTGGCATTGTTAGCGGAAGTGTTACTTAACCCGAAAGTAGAAGGAGAAGGGTTTGAATCTAAAATTGTAGAAGGTGAAAAGCGCTCTTTAAAACAACGGATTCAATCGGTTGTTGATGATAAAATGCGTTATGCAAACGTACGCTTGACTGAAGAAATGTGCAAAGAGGAGCCATTTGGTTTATCAGTATATGGAGATGAGCAAGCCGTTGATGGGGTTACTGCTAGTGGGTTATATGAATATTATCAGCAGCTATTAACCGAAGATGCGATTGATTTCTATATTGTTGGAGATGTGGATGAAAAAGAGATCAAAGATAAAGTTTCACAGCAATTTAACTTTCCAAAGCCGAGGGAGTTAGCGGCTCAACAGCACCAAATGAATCACCGTGATGTCAAAGAAGAGCATGTTGTATTTGAAAAGCAGGACGTAAAACAAGGGAAATTAAACATTGGCTTTCGAACGCATACAACCTTCGCTGATCAAGATTATTATGCACTCCAATTGTTTAATGGACTATTCGGTGGTTTTTCTCACTCTAAGTTATTTATAAATGTCCGGGAAAAAGAAAGTCTAGCCTACTATGCGGCCTCTCGTTATGAAAGTCACAAAGGGATCTTAATGGTGATGTCAGGGATTGAATTTGCTAATTATGAAAAAGCAGTTTCAATCATTAAGGAGCAATTAGATGAAATGCGGAAGGGCTCATTCACGGATGGCGAAATCGCACAAACAAAAGCAGTGATAAAAAATCAAATTTTAGAAACGGTTGATATGCCAAAAGGTCTTGTTGAACTTCTTTATCACAACGAAGTCAGCGGCACAAAGCGTGAAATAAAGGATTGGTTAGCTGGAATTGATTCGGTAACAAGCGAAGATATCGTTGGGATGGCTAATAAAATTCAACTAGATACCATTTACTTCTTAAAGGGTCAGGAGGGAGAGTAACGAATGGCACAAAAAATCAATTTTGAACAATTAAATGAGACCTTATATCACGAGCAAATGGAAAATGGATTACATGTGTATGTGTTACCTAAAAAGGATTTTAATAAAACCTACGCAACCTTTACGACAAAGTATGGTTCGATTGATAATCAATTTACACCATTAGGAAAAGAAGAAGCGATCAAGGTGCCTGATGGAATTGCACACTTTTTAGAGCACAAAATGTTTGAAGATGAGCAGGGAGATGTATTCCAAGAATTTAGTAAACAAGGGGCCTCGGCGAATGCTTTTACCACATTCACTCGTACCGCTTATCTTTTTTCAAGTACCGACAATGTCTCAGAAAACTTAGAGACGCTCATTGATTTTGTTCAACACCCGTATTTTACAGAAGAGAGTGTCGAGAAGGAAAAAGGTATCATCGGTCAAGAGATTAATATGTATGACGACAATCCGGATTGGCGTGTGTTTTTTGGTGCGCTTGAAAACATGTATCAGAACCACCCAGTTAAAATTGATATTGCGGGGACCATTCCATCGATATCAGACATAACAAAAGACTTGCTTTATACGTGCTATGAGACGTTCTACCATCCAAGTAATATGGTGCTATTTGTTGTCGGTTCTGTTGATCCCGAACAGGTGGTTGAACAAGTGAAAGCGAATCAACAACAAAAGGAGTTTAAGGCTCCTGAGGAGATTGAACGCTTTTTTGATGATGAGCCAAATGAAGTGGCTAAAGAAAAACAAGTCATTCACATGTCTGTGCAAACACCGAAATGTGTTATGGCTTTTAAGGAAGTGGACCCGACACGCCAAGGGCAAGAATTATTAGAACGTGAATTAGCGATCAATATTCTCCTTGATTTAATGTTCGGGCAAAGCTCAAAGAATTATCAGGAGCTATATGACGAGGGGCTCATCGATGAATCCTTTTCTTTTGACTACTCGGCTGAATACGGGTTTGGATTTACATCGATTGGTGGAGATACAAAAAAACCAGAGGCTCTTCAAGCAAAAGTAAAAGAGATGGTCGAATCGTTTAAAGCTGAACCACTTGATCAGGAAGCGGTTGAACGTGCTCGTAAAAAGAAAATAGGTTCATTTTTGAAATCGTTAAATTCACCTGAGTTTATTGCCAACCAATTTACGCGCTATCAATTTAATGATATGAATTTATTCGATGTCGTATCAACATTAGAGCAGCTATCGATTGAAACGTTAACAGACGTGGCCAATGAACATTTTGATTTCAGCCGATTTACGGTCTGTGAAGTAAAGCCAGAATCGTTTGTTGAGGAGTAAGCCGAGTTGAATAAGTATGTGTTAATAACAGGAGCAAGCGGAGGGATTGGGGCCGCGGTTGCCAGGCAGATGGCCAGTCAAGGCTATCATCTTTTCCTCCATTACAACCAAAACAGGCAATCAGTGATACAATTGAAAGAAGAGTTGAAGTCGGAAGAGCGAGATGTCAAATTAGTTCAAGCCGATTTAGGTTCACAATGTGGGGCAGATTACCTCATTACGCAACTTAGCCACCCTGTGGCAAGCATTATTCATAATAGTGGTAGCAGTTATGTAGGGTTGTTACAAGATATGGGAGATGATGAGGTTGAAACAATGATTCAACTGAACCTTACAAGTCCTATTCAACTTACAAAAAAACTGTTACCGCAAATGATTCAAGCTAGAAGCGGAAAAATTATTGTCATATCCTCGATTTGGGGTCTAGCAGGAGCGTCTTGTGAAGTGGTTTATTCAACCGTTAAAGGTGGTTTAAATTCATTTGTAAAGGCATTGGCTAAGGAAGTCGCACCGAGCGGTATTCAGGTAAATGCTGTTGCCCCAGGCGCAATTTCAACCTCAATGCTTGACCACTTTAGTGGTGAAGACCTGCAAGCAATTTCTGAGGAGATTCCGATGGGGCGACTAGGTCATCCTGAGGAGGTAGCTAACCTTGTGTCGTTTTTACATTCAAATCAAGCCGAGTACATTAACGGTCAAGTGATTTCTGTGAACGGTGCGTGGCATTGCTAATAAACAAGGGCTTGGTTTTATGTTTCTCAAGTCTTCTGTATAATTTGTTTACTTCTTGAAAAAATAATAATGAAGTTTACATTCAAGGAGGGAAACAACATGTCTGTATTAGATAATTGGGAACAATGGAAGGACTTTTTAGGAGACCGTCTTCATCAAGCTCAGAATGAGGGTATGAATGAAAATGTTATCTCAGATGTTGCGTATCAAGTTGGTGAATATTTAGCACAGCAAGTGGAGCCTAAAAATGAACAAGAACGTGTATTGGCTCAAATGTGGAATGTTGCGACACCAGAGGAGCAGCATGCCATTGCACATATGATGGTTAAACTGGTAAAAAATGAAGGAACACAATAATGGGTAACAAAGGGTGTTGCATTTCGCGACACCCTTTATTAAACGAAACGGTCCGTTAACATACTTTCTAAATTCTGTAGGAAAGTTCTTTCATTTGCAAAAAAAATCATTTACTATAGAGAAAAAGGTTATTTTGTCAATACATAGAATATATAATAATAATATGCCAATTTTAATTATAACCATTTGTACGGTTCTGGGCTGTAATACGATTCTGTAGTAATAGTATTTAATTTTTTAGAATCTTATATAGTTATACGTAGTTTATTGGTGAATGAGGGGATGTATGATGGAGACAAAAGAATGGTACTTGGAATATCAAATTCATAGGAATCGTCCAGGATTGTTAGGGGATATTTCTTCTCTATTAGGGATGTTATCAATTAATATTGTCACCATTAATGGTGTCGAAGATATGCGACGTGGCATGCTCATTAGAAGTAAAAGCGACGATCAAATTGAGCGTTTCCGAGCAATCTTGAATACGATTGAGAACATCACGGTAACGAAATTAAGAGAACCTAAGTTACGTGACCGATTAGCGATTCGCCATGGTCGTTACATTGAGCGAGATGCCGATGACCGGAAGACATTCCGGTTTGTTCGTGATGAACTTGGCTTATTGGTTGATTTTATGGCAGAACTCTTTAAAAAAGATAGGCATTATCTCGTCGGCATACGCGGGATGCCTAGGGTGGGTAAAACGGAGTCCGTCGTTGCAGCTAGTGTTTGTGCGAATAAACGGTGGTCGTTTATTTCATCAACATTGCTCAGACAAACCGTAAGAAGTCAGTTAGCAGAAGATGAATTAGATGGTGACCATATCTATATTATTGATGGGATCGTCTCAACGATGCGTGCTACAGAAAAGCACCGTATGCTTGTTGGAGACATTATGCGCCTTCCGGCAATAAAAGTTGTTGAGCACCCCGATATATTTATTCGTGAAACAGAGTACTCACTCGATGACTTTGATTGTATTATTGAGTTAAGAAACGATGACTCTGAAGAAATTACATACGATGTGGTGGAATCTGGTTTTTCATCATTCGATATTAGTTAAGTTGGTAGGTGTTATCATTGTCAGAATTAGGGCAACGTTTGAAGCAGGCAAGAGAAGAGAGAAGTATTAGTCTTGAAGAGCTACAGGAGCTAACAAAGATTCAAAAACGCTATTTAGCAGCAATTGAAGAAGGTCGATTTGACGCCTTGCCAGGTAAATTTTATGCGCGAGCATTTATAAAAAGTTATGCCGAAGCCGTAAACATCAATCCAGACCAACTCTTTGATGAATTTTCAAATGAACTTCCGAACCCTCGAAAGGAAGTGACCGACCTGCCATCACGGTCGGAACGGACAAAAGATAAATCAAAGGCAAAAGTAACGACAAATCGCTCGAAGTTTAGGTCTCTCATTCCAGCGCTCGTTGCTGGTATTTGTTTAGTTGCGATTGTTTTTGGTATATGGGTATATTTACAGAATAATAACGAAGGAGCAGAAGGTGTTCCAAGTGGTGATCAAGAAGAGCCGTTTGAAGAAGAAATTAATGTTGACCTAAATGATGAGCCCCCTGTCGACAATGAAGATGGAACGGAAGAGGAACCAGCTCCTGAACAAGATATCAATCAAGAAGAAGACATTAGTGATGAAGAAGAGGTAGCTGAAGTGACCACTGAGCAGCAGTTAACTCATTTAGAAACACAAGGGAACCACAGCTACTATGAGTTAGTGGGAACAGACCAATTTTTAGTGGACATCAATTATACAGGAACGAGCTATGTAGGGATTTCAAATGGGAAAGGAAACACGTTTTATGCTGCGAATGCTACTGAGAATGACGAAACGATGTCATATGATTTCTCGGAAGAAGAAGAGATCGAATTTAACTTTGGTGCATCGCCTTTCGTAGAGTTACGTGTGAACGGAGAACATTTAGAATTCCCAATAGATACTGTCCATCAGAAAGTGACGGTTACGTTTAATCCTGACGTAGATTAAATATGTTTGGTTTTAAAGGAGTTCACCGTTTGAGTGACTCCTTTTTCATTTGTGTTAGTCACTTCATGTTGATGCTACCTAAACGTATGTATAATATGGTACAATAAACAGAATGTAGGAAGTTTTAAATATAATATGGATATAGGAAGGATGATAACGATGGCAAAAGAACATTCGTTTGATATCGTTTCGGAAATCGATATACAAGAGGTTGATAATGCGATTCATCAAGCGGTTAAAGAAATTAATAACCGTTACGATTTTAAAGGATCGAAAAGTTCGATCGAGCGAACGGGAGATGATAAAATAACCATTATTTCTGATGATGAGTATAAGTTAGAATCTGTTATCGATATTCTTAAAGGTAAATTTATTAAACGACAGTTGTCGCAAAAAGTAATGGAGTTTGGTAAAATTGAAAAAGCTTCTGGTGGGACTGTACGACAAGTGGTTACACTTGTTTCGGGAATCAGTAGTGACAGTGCGAAAATGGTAACAAAGTTAATACGTGATTCGAAGTTAAAAGTGAAAGCTCAAATCCAAAATGAACAAATTCGTGTTACGGCCAAAAGTATTGATGATTTACAAACAGTTATTCAAATCGTAAAGGAAAAGGATTTTGACTTCCCTGTCCAATTTGTGAATATGCGATAAGTGTTAGTCAGAGCTTCCCTTATAAGCATACATGTAAGGAATAAATTTTTTGTAGTTAGGGAGGATGACAGTGAACGTACCGAATAAAATTACATTATCGAGGATTATGTTAATCCCTATTTTTATGGTTTTCTTCCTTGCTCCGATCAACCTTGGGGAGGTTATTCTTTTTTCAGTGAGCATACCGGTAACCGATCTAATTGCAGCGTTTATCTTTATTTTAGCGGCAGGAACTGATTGGTTGGATGGCTATTATGCGCGCCGGTATCAGTTAGTAACGAATTTAGGGAAGTTCTTAGACCCTCTTGCGGATAAATTATTAATTACTGCTGCCTTAATCGCGTTAGTTGAAGTTCAACTTCTTGCAGCATGGATGGCGATTGTCATTATTAGTCGTGAATTTGCAGTGACTGGTATTCGCTTAGTGGCAGCGGCAGATGGTTCGGTGATTGCTGCAAGTAATCTTGGTAAATTAAAAACGGTATTTCAGGTTGTGGCAATAGCCGCACTGCTTTTGCATAACATACCATTTGAAGCAGTAGGGTTTCCATTTGCGACTATCATGATATGGATTGCAACGCTATTAACCATTTTATCTGGTGTTGATTATTTTGTGAAAAACAAGCATGTATTAACTTAAATAACAGCACTTCTCATTCGTATGGGCAGTCATGAACGATGAATGAAAGGGTGTAAGGTCAACGGGGTGTTAGGATGAATGCAGAAATTATTGCAGTCGGTTCAGAGTTGTTATTAGGACAAATAGCGAATACGAATGCACAATACATTTCCAGAGAATTAGCAGCCATCGGAATAGATGTGTATTATCACACCGTTGTTGGTGATAATCAAGTACGTCTAACCAATGCGATAGAACAAGCACAAAAGCGGGCGGATATTATCATTTTTACCGGGGGTTTAGGCCCGACAAAAGATGATTTGACCAAAGCAACCGTTGCAGCTGTTGTTGGCCGTTCGATTGAGATTGACACCGAGTCATTAAGGAGAATTGAAGCGTACTTTGCTCGACACAACCGAGCGATGACACCGAATAATAAAAAGCAAGCAGAAGTGATCGCTGGCTCGACAGTGTTTCTCAATAATCATGGGATGGCTCCAGGAATGGCGTTTAAAGAAGAACAAGTAACATATCTATTGTTACCAGGCCCTCCTAAAGAATTAAAACCAATGTTCCGTACAGATGCCCGGCAGTTTCTCTTCAACCAGACGAATGATTCAGCACAAATCTTTTCTCGAGTGTTGCGCTATTTTGGAATAGGAGAATCTCAACTTGAAACGGAATTGGAAGATTTAATAGACGAACAAACCAACCCAACACTTGCCCCATTAGCAGGTGATCAAGATGTTACACTACGTTTAACAGTCAAGCACAACAATAAAGAAGACGCCATGAAGCTATTAGATGACCTTGAACAAAAAATTCAATCTCGGGTCGGTGACTATTTTTACGGCTACGGAGAAACGACAATCGTTGAGCAGGTAAGTGCTCAATTAAGTCAAAACTCTCTCACTATTGCGGCGGCCGAAAGTTTGACAGGTGGGCTCTTTAGTCAGAAATTAACCGATGTACCAGGATCTTCTCGCTTGTTTACCGGTAGCGTGGTCTGTTACACAAATGACGTAAAGCAACAAGTCTTACATATACCAGAAACAATGATTGATGAAGTTGGCGTTGTTAGTGCTGAATGTGCTCAGTTACTCGCTAGAAATGTTGCTAACCTAACTCACGCATCCATCGGCATTAGCTTTACCGGAGTAGCAGGCCCTGAGAAACAAGAGGGAAAAGAAGTTGGTACTGTATATGTTGGCATTTGTACGGGCGATACAGCAAAGGATTTCACACTTCACTTAAGTGGCAACCGTGAGCAAATTAGGAAACGGTCGGTTATGTATGGGTGTTTTTATTTATTGAAAGAATTGAAAAAGGTGGAAAAATAATGAGTTATTTTAAGGATTTTCAAGTTTCAGATGAAATTAAAAAGGGTATTAAAGATATGGGCTTTGAAGAGCCCTCTCCGATACAGGAAAAAGTGATCCCTGTGATTTTAGAAGGAGGGGATGTGATTGGACAGGCGCAAACGGGGACTGGAAAAACAGCAGCGTTTGGGATTCCTTTAATTGATAAGGTCAACCAAGCTTCACATGTTCAAGCTCTTATTTTGACTCCAACACGAGAGTTGGCGATTCAAGTCTCAGGTGAGATTCAGAAGATCTCAAAGTATAAAAAGGTTCGAACGCTACCTATTTACGGTGGTCAATCGATTGGACACCAAATTCGTGCGTTAAAACAAGGCGTGCACGTCGTGATTGGAACACCAGGTCGTATTATGGACCATTTGCGTCGTAAAACCCTTAAGCTTGACCGTGTTCATACGGTTGTCCTAGATGAAGCTGATGAGATGCTTGATATGGGGTTTGTTGACGATATTGAATCAATCCTAAGGCAAGTGAATGTTGAACGACAAACATTACTGTTCTCAGCAACGATGCCTCCTGCGATTAAAAAATTGTCACGCAAGTATATGAACCAACCTAAAACGGTATCGATTAACCGTGGTGAAGTGACAGCACCTTCCATTAACCAAATGTATTATAAGGTGTTAGAACGTAATAAATTAGAGTCTCTTTGCCGAATTATCGACAGTGAGGATATTGAATTAGGTATTATCTTCTGCCGTACGAAAAAAGGAGTTTCTGAGTTAACAGAAGCATTACAAGCCCGCGGTTATATGGCGGATGGTCTTCATGGGGACCTAACTCAGATGCAACGAGATAGTGTCATGAAGAAGTTTCGAGATTCTACGATTGAATTTTTGATCGCAACTGATGTTGCAGCGCGTGGGATTGATGTAGACAATGTTAGTCATGTTATAAATTACGACATTCCACAAGATCCTGAAAGTTATGTCCATCGAATTGGACGTACGGGACGTGCGGGTCGTCATGGGTTGGCATTAACGCTAGTCACACCACGAGAAATGAAGCATCTCCGTTCGATTGAATCGGAAATTAAGATGGCGATCCCATCACAAAATGTACCGACGATTGAAGAAGTTGTTGAAAAACAACAGGAATCATGGAAGAAGCAAATCATTAATACGATTAATGATGAAAAAGATATGCAGTTATTTGAACCACTCGTTAAAGAAATTTTAGCAGATTATCCACCTGAAAAAGTAGTAGCGGCACTGATGAAAATGACTTTTTCATCAGATAGTACGTTTGAAGATGACGGCTATAACTTTGGAGAAACTGGTGGAGCAAAAGGCATGGTCCGATTCTTTATTAATGTTGGGCGTAACGTCAACATGACGCCTAAGATTTTAATTGATGAAATCTCTGAACTCGTTGGCATTCCTGGAAAAGCCATTGGCCGTATTGATATCTTTGATAAATTTACGTTTGTTGAAGTACCTGAAGAGGTTGCTCCTTTTGTTTATGAAGCGTTACGTTATTCTCGCATTAATGGTGCGAGAGTAAACCTCGAGCCAGCAAAACCACGTCCGAAGCGTGAAAAGCGGACATTTAATAAATAACAACCACTTATCATCTAAGCCAGCCTGATGAAGGCGGCTTAGGTGTATTTTTTCCCTCCCTACTCTCCCATAATAATTCCATAAAAAAGAAGCGAATAAATGTTCGTGAAAACTATTGGCAAATCTCAAAAAACAAGTTATGATAAGAGAAGAGATAGAAAGTAGATTTATAGATGATGATTCGTTTTATTATTGAAGATCGAACGATATATTTTATATAAAGGAGAGATTTTTTATGAGTGATCGCAAGGCTGCTCTTGATATGGCTTTAAGACAAATTGAAAAACAATTTGGTAAAGGGTCGATTATGAAATTAGGGGAACAAACGGAAAATCGTGTATCGACCGTCTCAAGTGGTGCATTGGCGCTAGATATTGCCCTTGGTGTGGGTGGTTATCCACGAGGGCGGATCATTGAGGTGTATGGACCGGAATCATCGGGTAAAACAACGGTTGCGCTCCATTCTATTGCTGAGGTGCAGCGTAATGGTGGACAAGCGGCGTTTATCGATGCGGAGCACGCCTTAGATCCTGTTTATGCGCAGAAGTTAGGTGTTAATATTGATGAGTTATTACTTTCTCAACCTGATACTGGGGAGCAAGCATTAGAAATTGCTGAAGCATTAGTACGAAGTGGCGCCGTTGATATTATCGTGGTCGACTCTGTCGCTGCGCTTGTTCCGAAAGCGGAAATTGAAGGTGAAATGGGAGATAGTCATGTCGGCTTGCAAGCACGTTTAATGTCACAAGCGTTACGTAAGCTTTCAGGGGCGATTAATAAATCGAAAACAATCGCTGTATTCATTAACCAAATTCGTGAAAAAGTCGGTGTGATGTTTGGAAATCCAGAAACAACACCAGGTGGACGTGCGTTGAAGTTCTATTCTTCTGTTCGTTTAGAGGTGCGTCGTGCTGAAACCCTAAAGCAAGGCAATGATATGGTCGGAAATAAAACAAAAATTAAAGTTGTAAAAAACAAGGTGGCACCACCATTTAAGCAAGCGGAAGTTGATATTATGTATGGCGAAGGGATTTCTCGAGAAGGTTCGATTGTAGATATTGGAGCTGATCTCGACATCGTCCAAAAGAGTGGTGCCTGGTATTCATTTAATGATGAACGTCTAGGGCAAGGACGAGAAAATGCAAAGCAATTTTTAAAAGAAAATACAGAGATTGCTGCAGAGATCGAATCCCAAATTCGAGATCATTACGGGCTAAATGGGGAAGCGGAAGTTCAAGTTGACGAAGCTGAAGAAGATTTACCGTTAGATTTAAAATAAAACAAGTAGAAATAGGCACCTCCTAAAGGTGCTTATTTCTACACATATACATATGAAAAAGTGGTATGTACGCGTGCCAAAGTCGTGCAAGCTTGTCATTTAATGGTCGAATGTTTATTGACAATGCTTGACAATGAAATTATCGGGCTATACAATTAAAAAGAATAATGTTTTTACATGTCATATTTACTATTCATTTTAAATACGTGCATCTAGTTTGGGTGCACAATATATGACAAAACGAGTATGACAATATTTATTTATGGAACCAACAATTAGATAGCAAGAGGAGGTGAAAGGGTATGGATAATTTGGTCGTCCTCATCTCCATTTTGCTTGTCTCTGCAGCCGTAGGTGCAGTTGTTGGATATCTTGTTCGAAAATCCATTGCAGAAGCGAAAATTTCCAGTGCGGAACATGCAGCACAACAGATGATTGAAGAAGCAAAGCGTGAGGCGGATGCGAGTAAGAAGGAAGCCATTCTTGAAGCGAAAGATGAAATCCATAAAATTCGCACAGATGCCGAGCGTGAGGTTCGTGACAGAAGAAATGAGATTCAAAAACAAGAGAATCGTTTGGTTCAGAAAGAAGAGATCCTTGACCGTAAAAGTGAAACCTTAGATAAGAAAGAGGAATCATTAGATAAGAGAGAGGAGTCTCTCACCAAAAAACAACGACAAATTGAAGAGATGGATAGCAAAGTGGAGGAAATCTTGAACAAACAGCAGGCTGAGCTTGAACGAATTTCTGGATTTTCTCGTGAAGAAGCTAAAGAAGTGATTAGACGAGAGGTAGAGCAAGAAGTATCACATGATACAGCGATTATGGTCAAAGACATTGTTAGTCAAGCGAAGGAAGAGGCTGATAAGAAAGCAAAAGAGATTCTTTCATTAGCCATTCAGCGTTGTTCGGCTGAACATGTAACCGAAACAACAGTGTCTGTTGTTAGTTTACCAAATGATGAAATGAAAGGCCGCATTATTGGTCGTGAAGGTCGAAATATCCGTGCGTTAGAGACGTTAACGGGAATCGATCTTATCATTGATGATACGCCAGAAGCTGTCATTCTTTCTGGATTTGATCCAATTCGTCGTGAGATTGCTCGTACAGCTCTTGAAAAACTTGTTCAAGATGGACGTATTCATCCAGCTCGGATTGAAGAAATGGTTGATAAATCTCGCCGTGAAGTGGACGAGAACATTCGTGAATATGGGGAACAAACAACCTTTGAAATGGGTATTCATGGATTACATCCTGATTTAATTAAGATCTTAGGCCGCCTTAAATTTAGAACAAGTTATGGACAAAATGTGTTAAAGCATTCAATGGAAGTAGCATATCTAGCTGGATTAATGGCAGCGGAATTAGGAGAAGATGTTCAACTTGCCAGACGTGCAGGATTGCTTCATGATATCGGTAAAGCTATTGACCATGAAGTAGAGGGAAGTCATGTGGAGATTGGTGTGGAGCTTGCGACAAAATATAAGGAACATCCTGTAGTGATTAACAGTATTGCTTCCCACCATGGAGATACAGAAGCTACATCTGTAATTGCGACTCTTGTTGCAGCAGCGGATGCTCTGTCGGCAGCAAGACCTGGGGCAAGACGTGAAACACTTGAAACCTACATTAAGAGACTTGAGAAACTAGAAGAAATTTCTGAGTCCTTTGAAGGTGTTGAAAAGACATATGCGATTCAAGCTGGACGAGAAGTTCGTATCATGGTTAAGCCTGATATTGTTGATGATGCTCTCGCCTATCAGCTAGCGCGTAACATTACAAAAAGAATTGAAGATGAACTCGACTATCCTGGACACATCCGAGTCACTGTCATTCGGGAAACAAGGGCAGTCGAATATGCGAAATAAAGTCGGGGCCCCTTTTAGTGGGGTACCCGCTTTATTTCTTTTTATTTACATATTCAATCCTATTCACTCATTCTAATAAAAATGAGTGACGCTAGGGAAAATAATCAAAAACATAAAAAAGGAGTTTGGAGATGAAAATTTTATTTATTGGTGATGTTGTCGGCTCCCCCGGACGTAAAATGATTAACGAGTATCTTCCACGTCTAAAGAAAAAGTATCGACCAACGGTAACGATTGTTAACGGCGAAAATGCTGCTGGTGGTAAAGGAATTACACAAAAGATTTATAAAAGTTTTTTAGATGCGGGTGCACAAGCAGTGACGCTTGGGAATCATGCGTGGGATAATCGTGAGATATTTGACTTTATTGATGATGCACAAGCGATGATCAGACCTGCAAATTTCCCTGAAAAAACGCCTGGCAACGGCTCAATGATTGTGAAAGTGAATGACCTTGAAGTAGGAATCATTAACTTACAAGGCCGGACATTTTTACCCCCTATTGATTGCCCTTTTAAAAAGGCGGATGAATTAATCAGTCAGTTGAAAAAGCGAACGCCATTTATTTTCGTTGATTTTCATGCGGAGGCAACAAGTGAAAAACAAGCGATGGGCTGGTATTTAGATGGGAAGGTTTCAGCAGTTGTCGGCACACATACGCATACACAGACGGCTGATGAACGGATCCTGCCAAGTGGTACGGCCTATATTACCGATGTTGGGATGACTGGACCCTATGATGGTATATTAGGTGTAGAAAGAGAGGCTGTACTTTATAAGTTTTTAACGAGCCTTCCTGTACGGTTTGAAGTCACGAAAGGTAGAGAGCAACTGAATGGCGTATTGGTTGATGTTGATGCAAAGACTGGACAAGCAAAATCAATAAAGCGGATTTTAATCAATGAGGATCACCCATATACTGAAGATTAAATAACAAAGAATTGAATATTTAAAAAATTTAAATATCCTTGCAGGAATATCGATTGAAGTCGTGAATATAGTAAAGAAGTGGCATCATTCATCATTAAGGAGGTTCTAAATAATGGAAATATTAAAAGTTTCAGCAAAATCTACACCTAATTCTGTCGCTGGAGCACTTGCAGGGGTTATACGAGAACGAGGAGCAGCAGAAATCCAAGCAATTGGTGCCGGTGCTCTAAATCAATCGATTAAAGCTATTGCGATTGCGCGTGGTTTTGTTGCGCCTAGCGGAATTGATCTAGTTTGTATTCCAGCATTTACTGATATTCAAATTGATGGTGAGGAGCGTACAGCAATTAAATTAATCGTTGAGCCACGTTAGTCCTAGTATAAGAGAATGGAGCCTATTTGCAGATGCAGTAGGCTTTTCTTTTTGCTCTAAAGCGAAATATTTTGAGTAGTCTGGATAAACTTAAGTGCCGTTGAAGTTTTTGTAGTATAATAAAAATAAAGGTAAAAGTGATTATTTTAAAATTACCGAAAATAAATCGCGAAAACCTTTGAAGTTTATACTCTCTTTTTGTTAAAATTATGACAAGATCTTGAACGATAATAAAAGATCGGCAAGATCGAGAGGAGATTTTTGTATAAAACAAGGGGGATCATTTTATAGAGGAAACTTTAGATAGATAGGCATTTCATTGTTGGACTAGTTTTATAGGAAACCTAATATCGTAATATGATTTTTCGTTGTTTGTCAATAGTTTTTAAGAATTTAATTATTTATTCACGATTTCGTAATAAATTACTGATAAGTCTTGCTTTTTGTATAGGAAGGGTCTATTATTGTAATCGTTTAGTACATAACCAATACAAAAATGCAATGACTTATGAGTTTACTAGAATTTCTAGTGATTAACTCGAAATAGTGATAAAATGGTATTAGTAAGGTCATTGGATTTTAATACGCCAAAGGGGTGGAGAATATGATCAATCAACTTTCATGGAAAGTTGGCGGACAGCAAGGGGAAGGTATTGAAAGTACCGGTGAGATCTTTGCAATTGCATTAAATCGATTAGGATATTATTTATATGGTTATCGCCATTTTTCGTCTCGTATTAAAGGGGGACACACGAATAATAAAATTCGCGTAAGTACAGCACCTCTTAATGCTGTTTCAGACGACTTAGACATTTTAGTAGCATTTGACCAAGAAACAATTGATGTCAATATTCATGAATTACGTGAAGGTGGGATTGTCGTTGGGGATGCCAAGTTCAATCCGACAATTCCCGAGGACTCAAAAGCGACATTGTATGCGGTTCCATTTACAGAGATTGCAAATGACCTTGGCACTTCGTTAATGAAGAACATGGTTGCTGTAGGCGCATCTAGTGCGATCCTTGGACTCGAAGTAGAAACGTACCGCGAAGTCGTAGAAGAAATCTTCTCGAAAAAAGGTGCATCAGTCGTAGAAAAGAACATGGAAGCGATTAAAAAAGGTGCTGAGTTCTTTAACGAGCAAGCTGGTGGTCAAATTGAATCATTAAACCTTGAAAAAGCAGATGGCAAAAAGCGTATGTTTATGATTGGTAATGATGCGATTGCAATGGGAGCGGTTGCAGGTGGCGCTCGTTTTATGCCAGCTTACCCGATTACACCAGCATCAGAGGTCATGGAATACTTAATTAAAAAATTACCGGAATTCGGTGGTACAGTGATCCAAACAGAGGACGAAATTGCTGCATGTACAATGGCGATCGGTGCAAACTACGCAGGCGTTCGTTCATTAACAGCATCAGCAGGTCCTGGTCTTTCTTTAATGGCTGAATCTATCGGTCTATCAGGAATGACTGAAACACCAGTTGTCATTGTTGACACACAACGTGGTGGTCCAAGTACAGGGCTACCAACAAAACAAGAACAGTCTGATTTACTAGCGATGCTTTACAACTCTCATGGTGATATTCCAAAAGTTGTGATCTGTCCAAGTACAGTTGAAGAGGCATTCTATGATGCAGCTGAAGCATTTAACATCGCTGAAGAGTATCAATGCCCTGTCATCCTTGTTACTGACTTAGCATTATCACTCGGTAAGCAAACCGTTGAACCATTAGACTATAACCGCGTAGAAATTCGTCGTGGTAAGCTTGATATCAATCAAGAACTACCAGAACGTGAAAATGGCGCTTACTACAAGCGTTATGAGGTAACAGAAGATGGAGTTTCTCCTCGTGTTATTCCAGGAATGAAAAATGGTATTCACCATGTCACTGGTGTAGAACATGATGAAACTGGGAAACCATCTGAGAGCCCGCAAAACCGTGTCGCTCAAATGGATAAGCGTTTACGCAAGTTAAATAACTTCCCTGAGAAGTTTAACACGCCAGTCTTCATTAATGATAAACATGAAGAAGCTGACCTACTCATTATCGGTATTAATTCAACACGTGGGACGATTAACGAAGCTATGCCTCGTCTAGAAGAAGACGGAATTAAGGTGAACCATGCTCAAATCCGTTTATTGCATCCGTTCCCAACTGAAGAGCTTAAACCATTAATGGACCGTGCGAAGAAAGTTGTCGTCATTGAGAATAACGCAACTGCACAACTTGCGAGCATCATTAAGATGAACGTTGACGGAGAAAAGATCCAAAGTATCTTAAAATATGATGGGAACCCATTCCTACCATCAGAAATTTATAAACAATGCAAGGAGTTGGTCTAAATGGCAACATTTAAAGACTTCCGTAATAAAGTAAAGCCTAACTGGTGCCCAGGTTGTGGAGACTTCTCAGTACAAGCGTCTATCCAACGTGCTGCAGCAAATGTTGGTGTTGAACCGGATGATCTTGCGGTCGTTTCTGGTATTGGTTGTTCTGGTCGAATTTCAGGTTATATTAATTCATACGGGCTTCATGGAATTCATGGTCGTTCACTTCCAATTGCCCAAGGTGTAAAAATGGCAAACCGTGATTTAACAGTTATCGCATCTGGTGGAGATGGTGATGGTTTTGCAATCGGTTTAGGTCATACACTTCATGCGATCCGCCGTAACATTGATATGACATATATCGTTATGGATAACCAAATTTATGGATTAACAAAAGGACAAACGTCACCACGAAGTGAAATGGGCTTTCAAACGAAGAGTACACCAGCTGGTTCGATTGAATCTCCATTAAATGTGATGGAAACTGCATTAACAGCAGGTGGTACTTTTGTAGCACAAAGTTTCTCTAGTGACCTGAAGGAATTAACATCTCTTATCGAGCAAGGGATTAACCATAAAGGGTTCTCATTAATTAATGTCTTCAGTCCATGCGTAACGTTTAACAAAGTAAATACGTACGATTGGTTTAAAGAAAACATTACAAAGCTTGAAACTGTTGAGGGTCATGATCCAAATAGTCGCTTAAGTGCAATGCAGACATTAATGGAGTATAACGGTCTTGTTACTGGTTTAATTTATCAAGACACTGAAAAACCTTCTTACCAAGATCTTGTTCAAGGCTATGCAGAAGGTCCATTAGCTCATGAAGATTTAACATTAAATGAAGAGAAATTTAATAAGTTAATGGCAGAGTTCATGTAAGTACTCCTAAGAGGTGTTCACAGATGTGAGCACCTTTTCTCTTTTCGTAGCTAAAGAAGCTTTTTTAAAACGGGCATAGTCATAAGTATAAAGAATTTTTAGAAAATATACAATATTTATTTTAATATTTTTTATAGGTTGTCGTTTTCTAGTTTATATATGTCTTTATTAGTTTAGACTGTGATAGGTAAAGGGATACCAAATGCAGATCGACTCTAGAAGTATTGCAAAATAGTGAAATTCACGTTAAAATATTGTTTTGCAAAAGATGAACGCTTATACTACTAGGGTGATACATTTTTGTGATTTTATCCCCCTGGCACAATCCGAATAGCTAAACTTGAAAGGAGTTTGACCTATGACGACAGAAAACAAAAATAACCTTAGTAATTCATCGGTCCTAAAAACCGATCAGGATTACGATAAGTACTTTCAACCTCCTAGTTTAAAAGATGCGAAAAAGCGTGGAAAAGAGGACGTTAAAGTACATTACAATTTTGAGATTCCTGAGGCAATGAAAACCATTGGTAAAGGAAAGAAATTCTTAATCCGTACGTATGGTTGCCAAATGAACACGCATGATTCTGAGAATATGGCTGGAATCCTGCTTGAGATGGGGTTTGAAGCAACAGAAGAAACCGATGATGCTGATGTTATTTTGCTCAATACCTGTGCGATTCGTGAGAACGCTGAAAACAAAGTTTTTGGTGAAATCGGACACTTAAAGCCATTAAAAAAAGAGCGCCCTGAATTAATACTGGGTGTTTGTGGCTGTATGTCCCAAGAAGAATCAGTGGTTAATCGTATTCTAGAAAAACATCAACATATCGACTTAATCTTTGGTACACACAACATACATCGTTTGCCAAACTTGTTACAAGAGGCAATCTTTGGTAAAGAGATGGTCGTTGAAGTGTGGTCAAAAGAAGGCGATATCGTTGAGGACATGCCTCGTGCTCGGCAAGGGAAGACGCAAGCATGGGTGAACATTATGTACGGGTGCGATAAGTTCTGCACGTACTGTATCGTACCATACACACGTGGTAAAGAAAGAAGTCGACGACCAGAGGACATTATTGCAGAAGTTCGTGATTTAGCACGACAGGGGTACAAAGAAATTACCTTACTTGGTCAAAATGTTAATGCATACGGGAAAGATCTTGAAGACATTGAGTATGGCCTAGGTGATCTTATGGATGAAATCCATAAGATTGATATTCCGCGTGTTCGTTTTACGACGAGTCACCCACGTGATTTTGATGATCATTTAATCGAAGTATTGGCTAAAGGTGGAAACATGGTTGAACACATTCACTTGCCCGTACAGCATGGAAATTCAGAAATTTTGAAGCTCATGGCTAGAAAATATACGCGCGAGCAGTATTTAGAATTAGCTAGAAAAATAAAAACAGCGATTCCAAATGCTTCATTTACAACGGATTTAATTGTTGGTTTCCCTAATGAAACAGAAGAGCAATTTGAAGATATGTTATCATTGGTGCGTGAGGTAGAGTTTGATAGTGCCTATACGTATATTTACTCTCCACGTGAAGGAACACCGGCTGCAAAAATGGAGGATAATGTTCCTATGGAAGTAAAGAAGGAACGCTTAGCACGGTTAAACGCGTTAGTGAATGAAATTTCTGCGAAGAAAAACGAAGAGTATCAAGATAAAGTGGTTGAAGTTCTCGTCGAAGGTGAAAGTAAAAAGAATCCTGATGTACTAGCAGGACGTACACGCACAAACCGTCTTGTTAATTTCGTCGGGCCAAAATCGGCAATTGGTGAAATTGTATATGTGAAGGTGACGGAAGTTAAAACATGGTCATTGGATGGAGAAATGGTCGAAGTAGCTGAGGTGAAAAACTAATGGGGAAAACATATTCAAAAGATGAAATCATTGATAAAGCTAGAGAGCTAGCAAAGATGATTGCTGAAACAGAGGAAGTTGATTTCTTTAAACGAGCAGAGAAGCAAATCAATGAGAATGTCCGGGTGCAAGAATTAATCGGACAAATTAAAAAGCAACAAAAAGAAGCTGTAAACTTACAGCATTACGAGAAACATGAAGCGTTAAAAGAAGTTGAGAAAAAAATTGATGAATTAAATGATGAAATTGATCAAATTCCTCTTGTTAAAGAATTTAAGCAAAGTCAAATGGATGTTAACGGCTTGTTACAATTAGTTTCATCAACAATTTCAAATCAAGTGACAAATGAAATTATTGAGTCAATGGATGGCGACCTTCTCCAAGGTACAACAACGAAAAACCCCTTAAAAGGCGGTTGCTAATAAGAAGCGTTAAGACTACTGCATATGCAGTGGTCTTTTTCTTTGTCTAGCTTCATCAGTCGCCATCGGCTCCAAGATAAGCGGGGCCTTACACATTTCTGTATTGATAGCGAGCATAGGGATCCTATCGATGGTTGAATAAGGGGATCGGGCTGCTTTGGTTAAGAAAAATCAGAGGGTGATTACAGCCCCTGCTTAACTCAACAGGGAAAATCGTAGTGAAATGATTTCTATTAAAAAGTTACCAAAAAACCTATCATGAAATGGTTGAGTGGTGCATAAAGTGTAAAAGATCATGCATTTATGTTTTATTTTCTATCACAATTTTTTTGTGTGAAGTAATTTTTTAGGAACATTAGTCATTCGCCCTGCATAGGATGAAAGTGAAGAGATACGATGAGGAGCACTTTCTATCTTATTATGCAAATCTTCCTACCATGATTAATTGCATGAAGCAGTTTATGAAAGGCTTCGTCACGGGCACTTATTACTGATATTGATTGAGGAGGGTAAACATATGTCACAGACAGAAAGAGACTTGAATTATCGGGAGATCATTACAAAAGCTGTTTGTGGAAAAGGGAGGAAATTTTCACAAGCAAGCCATACGATCGGTCCTTCCCATAAACCATCAAGTATTTTAGGTTGTTGGATCATCAATCATCGGTATGAAGCTGAAAAGAAAGGAGATTCGGTAGAGGTTCAAGGACGGTATGACATTAACATTTGGTTTTCTTATAACAATAATACAAAAACCGAAGTGGCGACTGAGACAGTCACGTATACAGATGTTGTGCCGTTATCGAGTCGAGATAAAAATGTACTGAGTGATGACCTTGAAGTGATCGCGCGTGCTGTTCAACAACCGAATACATTAGAAGCGACAATTTCACCAAATGGCTCAACGGTTGTTGTGCAAGTAGAGCGGGAGTTCGTTGTTGAATGCATCGGAGAGACAAAAGTTTGTGTTTATGTGAATCCGGATGGTGTGATGGATGACTTTGATGATGAGGCAATCGCTGAAGAAGTTGTAGATGATGAAGAGTTTGAGGATTTAGATCCGAACTTTTTAATGGGGGATTTAGAAGAATAAAGAGAGACAAATAAAACTAGGGAGGGGGTTACTACTTCCTAGTTTTTTTTGTTGTCGATAAGGGATTTGATAGAAGGATGATGGTACTGAACTGAGGTATAAGAAGTCGTTCAGAGTAGTGAAAAGGGATCCTCCAACGAGTCATCTAACATTGTTGAATTGATGGGTTGAGAGGGTGAAAGACTACTTGGGGAGTCGATTTATGGGTGTGGTGCCACCGATCGTAAGGGTGATGAAAATGGGCGAACATGCTATAATAGAATCGTATAATGATGAACGTTGGAGGAATACGATGGCACAGCATACGCCGATGATACAGCAATATTTACAGATTAAGGCACAGTATAAGGATGCCTTTTTATTTTTTCGATTAGGCGACTTTTATGAGTTGTTCTTTGAGGATGCAAAAAAGGCATCGCAGGAATTGGAAATTACATTAACTGGGCGCGGTACGGGTGATGATAAGATCCCGATGTGTGGGGTACCTCATCATTCGGCTGATGATTATATTTCTCAATTGATTGAAAAAGGATATAAAATTGCGATTTGTGAGCAGGTTGAGGATCCAAGACAGGCAAAAGGTGTAGTAAAAAGGGAAGTTGTTCAGTTGATCACCCCTGGTACGGTCATGGAAGGGAAAACGATCCATGAAAAAGAAAACAATTATCTCATAGCAATAACTGATTTTGAGGACGGCAGTTTTGGGTTAGCGCGTACGGATTTAACGACAGGAGAGAATCTAGTAACGTTGATTACTGGTGATTTTGATGAAGTACTCCAAGAGCTTGGAACAATCAAAGCGAAAGAATTGATTGTATCAACTTCATTTGCTGAAGAATACACAAAGCGGGTAAACGACGTTCTGACGTTAACGTTGTCCTATGAAGACGAGGAAACGGTACTCCCATCGTTTGAACCATTAGTTAAACATCTTGAGCAAAAGAAGTTAATCTCAACCTTTGCGAGATTAACTCATTATTTGGCGCGCACTCAAAAGCGTACGCTTGATCACTTGCAGCCTGTCCAATATTATACAACAAATGATCATATGAAAATTGATCTTCATTCGATGAGAAACCTTGAATTAGTTGAGACTTTACGTGAAAAACGAAAAAAAGGGTCTTTGCTATGGTTGTTAGACGAAACGGTCACAGCCATGGGAGGACGAATGTTAAAGCGGTGGGTCGAGCGTCCACTCGTTTCTACACATACGATTACAAGCCGGTTAAGTATGGTTGAGTCTTTGCTAAATCATTTCTTTGAGCGGGAAGAACTTCGTGACCAATTAAAAGAGGTTTATGACTTAGAGCGATTAGCCGGAAAGGTTGCCTATGGGAATGTTAATGCCCGTGAATTACTTCAGCTCAAGAAGTCTCTCGAACAAGTACCGCTGATTATAGCTATGATCGAACAGTTAGGTAACCCTCATGGGTTAGAGCTTGTACGGAATGTGGATCGTTGCGAAGGGTTGCTAGAATTATTAGAGACAAGCCTACGAGAAAACCCTCCGCTATCAATTAAAGAAGGTGGAATGATCAAGGAAGGTTTCCACCTTGAATTGGACAAATACCGTGATGCTAGTGTGAACGGGAAAACATGGATTGCTCAACTCGAGCAACGAGAGCGTGAAGAAACAGGTATTAAGACGCTGAAAATTGGGTACAACAAAGTTTTTGGCTACTACATTGAGGTGACGAAGGCAAACATTCAATACTTACCAGAAGGTCGGTATGAACGAAAACAAACGTTGTCCAACGCAGAGCGTTATATTACACCGGAACTCAAAGAAAAAGAAACGTTAATTCTAGAGGCGGAAGAAAAAATTGAACAGCTAGAGTATGACTTGTTTTTAGAGATTCGTGAGCAGGTTAAGCAGTATATTTCACCGTTACAGCAACTAGCTAAATGTATGAGTGAAATCGATGTTCTTCAAGGGTTTGCAACGGTAAGTGAGCAACAGCATTATGTGAAGCCGACGTTTTCAGAAAACCGTGAAGTGAACGTCATCGATGGACGCCATCCGGTTGTTGAGAAAATGATTGATCATGGTGATTACGTTGCCAACGATGTTCGCTTGAGTCGTGATCGAGAGATTTTGTTAATTACAGGACCGAATATGGCCGGGAAGAGTACGTACATGCGTCAACTCGCTTTAATTGCAACCATGGCACAAGTTGGCTGTTACGTACCTGCAACAGAAGCGACGTTACCAATTTTTGATCAAGTGTTTACAAGAATCGGAGCAGCGGACGATTTAGCAAGTGGGCAGAGTACGTTTATGGTAGAAATGTTAGAAACGAAGCATGCGCTTGCGAAAGCGACACAAGATAGTCTGATCTTACTAGATGAAATAGGGCGCGGTACATCGACATATGATGGTATGGCTTTGGCGCAGTCGATTATCGAGTACATTCATGATGAAGTTGGGGCCAAAACGTTATTCTCTACGCATTACCATGAGCTAACGGCATTAGAAGCCGAATTGTTACGTCTACAAAATGTTCATGTCTCTGCCGTTGAAGAAAATGGGAAGGTTGTCTTCTTGCACAAAGTCATTGATGGACAAGCTGACCGCAGCTATGGCATTTATGTTGCTGAACTGGCAGACTTGCCACATCAAGTGATTACACGTGCGCAAGAAATTCTATCCCACTTAGAAACGCAGAATTCGAATATAGAAACGGTACCGGCACGTGAACCAAAGGTGGTGCAGGAAAAGCCAGTAGCGATAGCAACTGAGGCTGAACAGCCAGTTCAATTGCCGTTATTTGAAACCGAACAACCTGAGGAACAAAAGGGCGAACAAGCGCTGACCCCCGTTGAACAATCAGTCATTAAAAAGATGAAAAAGTTAGATGTATTAAACATGTCCCCTATTGAAGCGATTCAACAATTAAATGAGCTACAAAAGAAATTACGATAAACGAACGTTTGGAGAAGTGAGGTGATAAAACATGGGTAAGATCGTACAATTAGACGAACATTTATCGAATAAAATTGCAGCTGGAGAGGTTGTTGAACGACCAGCATCGATTGTAAAAGAGCTTGTTGAAAATGCAATTGATGCAAATAGTACTAGGGTTACAATTGAGGTAGAAGAAGGTGGACTCTCGAAAATTCGTGTGTTAGATAATGGTGATGGAATTGAGAACGGTGATTGCCATACCGCTTTTTTTCGTCATGCTACGAGTAAAATAAAAACCGATCACGATCTTTTTCGGATCGTGACACTAGGATTTCGTGGCGAAGCATTACCGAGTATTGCCTCGGTCTCTCATCTCGAAATGAAAACAAGTATTGGTGAAGGCCCAGGGACTCACCTCATCCTTGAAGGCGGTAAGGTTGTTGAGGAGAAATCAACGAGTAGCCGTAAGGGGACTGAGATTACGGTGACGAATCTTTTTTATAATACGCCAGCTCGATTAAAGTATATGAAAACCATTCATACTGAGCTAGGAAACATTACTGATATTGTTAACCGTTTAGCGATGGCGCATCCTGAGCTGTCATTTCATCTCACTCATAATGGGAAGGATATTTTGCGTACAAACGGGAATGGTGAATTATTACAAGTGATTGCCGCCATTTATGGACGTTCCGTCGCGAAGCAAATGCTTCCTGTTTCTTTTGAGTCGCTTGACTTTACGGTTAAAGGTTATATTGCAAAACCGGAAGTAACGAGAGCATCAAGACAATATATGTCAACATTTATGAATGGCCGCTTCGTGAAAAATTACCCACTGTCACGAGCCATTCATGAAGGTTATCACACATTATTACCGATTGGCCGTCATCCGATTGTTGTTTTAACAATTCAGATGGATCCGTTATTAATTGATGTGAACGTCCATCCTTCTAAATTAGAAGTTCGGTTAAGTAAAGAGCAGGAATTAATGGAACTTGTTTCATCAGGTATTAAGGACACGTTTCAAACGGTTCAATTGATACCTGAGGTTAAGCGGTCAGCACCTCAGCGTGTTCAATCAGAGCAAGTAAAATTAGATCTCTCAACCTTTGAGCAAGATCACCGTGAAAAGCGTGAACCTGAAACTGTACGTGAAGTTGCGTCTACATTTCCTAAAGAAGAGGTACGACCAAACCTCAATGAGCCTATCACCGAGGAACCAGTCAAAACAGCCCAGGCCATTGTAGAAGTTGAGGATGAGGGGGATGACGAAGAAGTCTTTACACCTGAGGAGTCTATTGCTGTTTCAGAGCCTACTTTCAATGAACAGATAACCTCAGTAGAGGCGGAAAACCGTGTTCCTGTCCTATACCCAATTGGTCAGATGCACGGGACATATATATTAGCTCAAAATGATGAAGGTCTTTACATTGTCGATCAGCATGCCGCTCAGGAGAGAATTAAATACGAATACTTTCGTGAAAAAGTTGCTGAACCGACACCAGAAGCCCAAGAATTGCTCGTTCCGATGACATTAGAATACACACAAGCTGAAACAGTGATTATTGAAGAGCATTTACAAAAACTTGCACAAGTAGGGGTGTTTCTCGAATCTTTTGGTTCACAAGCATACATTGTACGCTCGCATCCCACTTGGTTTCCAAAAGGTCTAGAAGCAGAGACATTAAAGGAAATCATTGACCAAGTCATCGAACGAAAGAAAATAGACATTAAAAAGCTTCGCGAAGAGGCTGCAATCTTAATGTCATGTAAGGCTGCGATTAAAGCAAATCGTCATTTGCGTCATGATGAAATATTTACGTTATTAGAATCTTTAAGAAAAAGCAGTGATCCGTTTACGTGCCCGCATGGACGGCCAATTATTGTGCATCTAACAACATATGAAATGGAAAAAATGTTTAAACGGATTATGTAGATCAATGCGAGGCTCTTGTTGATGAAACAGGGTCTCGCTTTTTTCTATTAGAAAAGAGCGAGACAGACCTATATAAAGGTTCAAATTGCACCTTTATATAGGTGCTTTGAATGAGCGAAAAGAAGGGCTGGACCGGCTAAGATAAGATTGTTCAACTATTGTTAACAAATCTTTCTATTGTTTGTAACATTCTTACATCTTTTGTTGGAGATTCTCTGGTAAAATAAGGGTGAGAAAGAGATAACTTTATTTATAGGGGGAATGATTGATGACGACTGTAGGGGGAATTATCGTAGCATTAAGTTTTACATTTATCATTATCTTCGGAGCGCTTGGGATGGCAGTAGGGCTCTATAAATATTCAAATAGTCAGTAACATTGGCTTATGTTGAGAACCAACTCATCCTATAACTGGGGTGTTGGTCTTTCTTTAACTAGTTATCACCATAAATATAATTGAAACATTAGTTATGTTATTTAATGGATAAAAGAAGACGAATTAATCCAATTTGATTAATTCATCTATCGTAGCCAAAGTATTATTCCTGCTCGTCTTCATCGTACCCATGTATAATTTGTTCTCTTTCTTCGACAGGTACATATGAATGTGGTGCTGCCAACAATAAGCCGATAAAGCATAATACGACGCCGATGGCCATGCCTGTAAACGGGAAGGTTAGTTTTTTCTTTTTTATTAGCGAGAAGAGCAGAAAAAATGCGTTTACGATGAAAATGATAACCCCAATGATAAAAACTTCTAAGTCCATATGTTTCCCCCTATTTATAATAAAGCGTTATTTTATGTTCAGTTACATTTATTTTATCATTATTTTCTGAGGTAAAACATATTCAAGTCTATGAAAATAGCGGGAACTTTTGAGAGGTTTGTGACAGTTTTATTTAAACAAGGCTCTGTTATCGTTGAATGTTGATATTGGGCTCATTTTATGGGAGGTATGAATGAAATCCTATGAGAAAATAAAATTTTCTCCATGATTTCATTCATACCTTCCAACCTTTCAGTACCTGAAAGGCGTGCGAAACTAAGGTTTCGCACGAAATGAGCCCAATATCAACGAGCGTCAATACTAAACTTTAACACAGCCTTAAACAAAGAAAGTGATTATAAAGTATTGAAAAAGTGGAAATGAATGGATGGAGTAGGCCTCTGATTGAAGCCAGTCTCATTTGCACTACACCGTAAAAGAGCATATAATCAAAGCGTGATAGCTACACGTGCGTTAGCTATCGGTGCAGAAGTGGGTGATTGCAAATGATTGTTACAACGCCGTCGCGAACAACTCAGCGTTTGGATAAAAAAGCACAGCGTATGGCTAGTGAATTGAATATCCCTTTTTATCCTCGTGATGATCAATCGATTGCGGTAATGCAAACCATCTATCATCAAGACGTTCTCGTTGTTGGTGAAGCAAAAATGATGATTTACCGTTTTGGTTCAGATGAGCCTATCTTTTTCCATCCGAATTCAGCGATGTTTCGTGTAAGGAGGTTTGTAAGAGGTGAAACTGATCCGTTACTGTTAACTTCCCAGCTAAAGGAAGGGATGTCGTTTTTGGATTGCACGTTAGGATTGGGAGCTGATGCGATCCTCGCAAGTGTTGCGGTTGGTCCTCGTGGCAGGGTTGTTGGTATTGAGGCAAACTCTTACGTTGGTTTTCTTGTCTCAGAGGGCCTAAAGCGTTGGGAAAGTGGACAAAAGGAAATGGATAAAGCAATGAAAGCAATCGAAATTGTGCAAGATGATCATCGGCATTACTTACATACGTTACCTGATGATAGCTTTGATATTGTCTACTTTGATCCGATGTTTGAAGAAACGGTTGATGTCTCGAATGGCATTAAACCATTGAAAGTATTTGCCTCGTATTCGCCATTGACTGATAATGTCATAGCTGAGGCAACTCGAGTTGCGCGTCATCGTATTGTCCTTAAGGATCATTGGAAAAGTAAAAGGTTTGAAGAGCTTGGCTTTACAGTGATTAAGCGTCCATCAGCTACGTTCCATTATGGATTCATTGATATTGAAAAAAAGGGAGAGAAACATGAAAGAAAAGTTAGTCGTGATCGTTGGGCCGACAGCGGTCGGCAAAACGAAAACTAGTATAGAGCTTGCGAAAGCGTTGCATGGAGAGGTCATTAGTGGTGATTCCATGCAAGTATACCGTGGTATGGATATCGGAACGGCAAAGATTAAACGAGAGGAAATGGAAGGCGTACCTCATCATTTAATAGATATTTGTGACCCAATTGAATCATTTTCCGTTGCATCTTTTCAAAGTCGTGTAAAGCCGCTCATTACATCGATTAATGAACGAGGTCATATTCCTTTTATTGTCGGTGGGACAGGTCTATACATAAAGGCAGTTACACATGATTATCAGTTTGCGAAAGCGCCTTCAGATCCTCGTTATCGAGAAGAATTAGAGGCTTTTGTTGAGGTGCATGGTGTTGAGGAATTACATAAGCAGTTAAAAGAGGTGGACCCACTAAGTTACGAAACGATTCATCCAAATAATTACCGACGAGTCATTCGAGCACTTGAGGTCTATCATCTCACAAAGCGGACCATTGGTGACTTTCAAGAAAAACAGCCTGATGAATCACCTTACGATTTAGTGATGATCGGCTTAACAATGGATCGTAAGGTATTATATGAGCGAATAAACTTGCGTGTTGACTTGATGATTAAACAAGGTTTGATCGAGGAAGCAGAGCGCTTATATGCCCAAGGTGTTCGTGATTGTCAATCCGTACAAGCGATTGGCTACAAAGAAATATATGAATACATAGAAGGAAAGGTTAGCAAACAAGAAGCGATTGAATTGTTAAAGCGTAATTCAAGGCGGTATGCGAAACGGCAGCTTACTTGGTTTCGAAATAAGGCCGACGTTACCTGGTTTGATCTGACCGATGGGGACACTTACGAAAAGATTGCAGAAATTAAAAATTTTGTAGAAGGAAAGCTGTTTTAAAACGCGAACTATAAAAATAGTGCGAAAATAGGGGGACTGTTAACATGAAACAATCAGTAAATATTCAAGACCAATTTTTAAATCAACTTCGTAAAGAAAATATTCCGGTAACTGTATTTTTATTAAATGGGTTCCAGCTGCGTGGTTTTGTGAAAGCGTTCGATAATTTTACAATTATTTTAGATACGGAAGGGAAGCAACAATTGGTTTATAAACATGCCATTTCAACATTCGCACCGCAACGTAATGTTCAAGTGAACCTAGATTCGGAGTAAAATTAACGACGACAGTGGCGCCTTCACACACTGTTTAAAGGCTGTCCCAAAGGGTGAACCACCTTTTGGGACAGTTTTTACTTTTTGGAAAGGTGTTGTTCTTTATCGATATAGTCAAAATATCGTTGTAGTGCAATAGGTGTTTTGAGTCCGAGTTGTTTTAATACAAATTCTGGGTCGACGTTTGCCTTTAGTGTCTCTAACGCATAAGTATGACGAAAGTGCTGTGCAGAAATTCCTTTTCGCAAACCAGCACGTTTAATCTCTTCACGAATCATTTTTTGAATTGCGATCTCCGTTAACGCCTTTGGCTGGTCAACTTCATACATCCATCGGTATGTATTTCGTTGGAAATCGAAGGCGACAAAGAATGGATCGTGACTGTGATAACGTGGCCTTACAGGCTCAGGGATCGTTACATAATAGGAATACAATAATTTTTTGTGACCTGCGGCAATTGCGATCATTCTTGATACACCTGTTGTCGATTCAATATAAAGTTCATTTCGTTCGAAGTAAATATCTTTCATTTTTAAATTTGCAGTCTCTTTTAAGGTTAACCCATAGTATAGAAAAAGATAGATGATGCTTTTATTTCGTGCGGTCAAATAGGTTCTCGCTTTTTGTTGATTTTCGCTTAACCCGTCGTCACTATCCATAATGCGAAGGAGTCGCTTTTGTTCAAGTTCCGAGATAAAGTCCTCACTCTTCATTTCTGTACCATTTAGTCCTGGTGTTATCACACATTCGACGGGATTGACCTTGCAAGAGCCCAAACGTTGATGATAACGATACAGTTGTTTTAGGACAGTTATGATACGTTTCATCGTACGACTTTTATAATGGCGCTTATACTGCAAAATCGCCAAAAACTGCTCAATTTCAACGGTTGTTAACGATTGCCACGTTATAAAATCTGTCGTATTCTTTTCAGCGTATAACCAACGAAAAAAATCTTGTAAATCATATGTGTAACGTTTTATGGTAGAAGGTTGCCTGCCTTTTTGTTGTAAGGATTCTAAGTATTCAAGAGCGAACTGGGGCAGTGTGTTTTCAAAAAGATCATCCATCGTCGCACCTCCTGTGTTTACGTTTGAAAGGTAAAACTTTTATGCTTTAGTGATGTCTAAGTGACTTGATTTAATCGCTATAAACGCCATCCATTGAAAGCATTTTACTCAGCACCTATACGAAAAGGATTATTACCTTTAAGTATAGCAAATCTATATAGGCATTTGTCACAAAAAACAAACAATTGCGTATAGTAGAGTAAGGGATAGTGAAATTAAGGGGTGATGATTGATGCAAAACCCGATAATTAGTTCGAGAGGACAAATAAATGTTGTGTTAAATCATCAAGAGAAATCAAGGAGATCTCGTCAACAACAACAATTTTTATCTTCAGAAGAACGTGAAAAGCATTACGTGCTAGAGCGCGTTGAAAAAGAATTAGAATCGCTTGTCGGACTAACGGATGTACGACGATTTCTTAAAGAAGTATACGCATGGCTTTATATTAATAAATGTCGAAAAGAGCAAGGGTTAAAAGTGACGAAACAATCTCTTCATATGATCTTTAAGGGGAATCCGGGTACGGGGAAAACAACTGTCGCCCGCCTTATTGCTAAGTTTTTTTATGAGATGAATGTGCTGTCAAAAGGTCATTTAATTGAAGTTGAGAGAGCCGATCTAGTAGGCGAATATATCGGTCATACAGCGCAAAAAACGCGTGATATGATTAAAAAGGCTCAAGGTGGCGTTTTGTTTATTGATGAAGCGTATTCACTTGCACGTGGAGGCGAAAAGGATTTTGGAAAAGAAGCGATTGATACGCTAGTGAAATCGATGGAGGATCAACAGCATGATTTTGTGTTGATCCTGGCTGGCTATTCTGCAGAGATGGACTATTTTCTTTCCCTAAACCCTGGTTTGCCATCAAGATTCCCTGTAAATATTGATTTTCCTGACTATACAACCGATGAATTAATGGAAATTGGCAGGCGATTGTTAGACGAGAGAGAGTACCGCTTGACAAAAGATGGAGAGTGGAAGGTCCGTGATTATTTAAAAAGAGTGAAAGCGGAACATAAGCGTGCATTTAGTAATGGCCGGTTTATTCGAAATTTAATCGAGCAAGCGATTCGAGCGCAAGCGGTTCGCCTTTTAGCTGAAGATCAATATAATCGTGATATGTTGACAACACTTTGTGCTGACGATTTTGATTTTGAAAATGGCCATGTTGAACCATGATTTGAGGGGGTTGTCCTGAAGGGAAGAAAGAACCTTTGAAGGCAACCCCATCTGTCGATATACTTATGAATTGTGAATGTAAGGGAATGATAGGTGTTGTATGAGGGAAGGATGACGTATACAATAAACGTGATGAAATTTGTAGAAAAGGTAGTGATGATTTCCATTGCATGAACAAGTCCGAACAAATGAAGAGCGTGTGCTTTTAGTTGGTTGCCATACCGACGAGCATACTGAGGAGCACTTTAGCTATTCGATGGAAGAGTTAAAGTCACTAACAATAACAGCTGAAGGAATCCCTGTAAGCGAGGTTGTCCAAAAACGGAAAAAAATTGATCCTGCCACGTATATCGGGAAGGGAAAAGTTGAAGAAATAGCTACAATCGTTTCTGAGAAGGAAATAGATGTGGTCATTTTCAATGATGAGTTAACAGCGAGTCAAGTACGTAACTTATCGAGTTTCTTAGAGGTAAGAATTATTGATCGTACCCAACTCATATTAGATATCTTTTCAAAACGTGCCTTCTCAAAAGAAGGGAAGCTCCAAGTGGAGTTAGCGCAATTGAACTACCTCTTACCCCGTTTAATGGGAAAAGGGACCGCGCTTTCTCGTTTAGGTGGGGGAATTGGTACGAGAGGTCCTGGGGAAACTAAACTTGAGACCGATCGACGTCATATTCGTAAACGTATGGATGAAATCCGAGCACAATTACAGTCAGTCGTTAAGCACCGGAAACGATACCGAGATCGAAGGAAGCGAAACAACATGCTTCAAATCGCCCTTGTCGGGTATACGAATGCGGGAAAATCAACGATATTGAATCGACTAACAAGAGCTGAAACCCTCGAAGAGAACCAATTATTTGCAACGCTTGACCCAACGACTAGGAAATTAAAGCTCCCGAATGGACTAACAACGCTACTAACCGATACCGTTGGATTTATTCAAGACTTACCAACAACACTCATTGCGGCGTTCAGTTCGACGCTTGAGGAAGTTCGCGAGGCGGATTTGATTTTACATGTCGTTGATGCTTCTAACGAAAATCATTTTGAACATGAAAGGACGGTCCTTGATTTATTAGAAGAACTAGAGGTCTCAAGTGTGCCGATTGTAACGGTTTATAATAAGAGGGACCAAATCAGTCAAGATTTTATACCGACAGTCGGTGACGATTCGATCTTACTATCTGCATATGATCAACAGGACTTACAGCGTTTAAGTGAACGTATTGAACAGGTTTTAAAGCAACAAATGATGTTTTATCGCGCGTTTATTCCTATAAGTGAAGGGCAATTACTTTCGCGCTGTAAGTCAGAAACGCTGTTACAGCAGCAAGTCTGGCATGAGGAGTTGGATGCTTACGAGTACAGTGGTTATGTTCATCCCTCGCTGGCGATTGCAAATGAATTAACAAATAAACCGATGAGTGCCATTAAGAAGGAGAAATAGATGTACGAACAATTTCAATTTGGAAACCAATTAACGAATATTATAGAAGACGTTGAAGCTCAGATCGCTGATGTTCATCGACGAGTAGATCAGAATGTTGAAAATAATCAATATCGACTGATGCAAGCCTTTCGTCACCATCAAGTATCTGACTTTCATTTTACACCTTCAACAGGGTATGGATATGATGACGCGGGGCGAGACACGCTTGAAGCGATCTATGCGGAAGTATTTGGAGCTGAGGCAGCTTTGGTACGTCCGCAAATCATTTCCGGAACACATGCGATCGCAACAGCTCTTTTTGGTATTCTTCGTCCGCAAGATGAGTTGTTATATATGACAGGCGCACCGTACGACACATTAGAAGAAGTAGTCGGTGTGCGCGGGAATGGCAATGGTTCGTTGAATGATTACGATATTTCCTATCGGGCGATCCCTTTAAAAGAGGATGGAACGATCGATTATCCACAAGTTAAAGCAGCCATTCATGATCGTACAAAGATGATTGGAATCCAGCGTTCGAAAGGTTATGCAAATCGCCCATCATTCACAATTGAAGAAATAAAAGAGATGATTCAGTATGTGAAAGCGATTAAGCCGGATGTTATTGTGTTTGTCGATAACTGTTACGGAGAGTTTGTCGAGACGAAAGAGCCGTGTCATGTCGGTGCAGACATTATTGCTGGGTCACTAATCAAAAATCCAGGAGGTGGCATTGTCAAGACAGGTGGCTATTTAGTTGGAAAGCAAGAGTTAGTTGAGATGTCGTCATATCGATTAGCCGCACCGGGCATTGGTAGTGAAGGGGGAGCATCTTTATATAGTTTGCTAGAAATGTACCAAGGGCTTTTTCTTGCTCCACATGTAGTCGGACAAGCATTAAAAGGGGCGGTTTTTACGGCAGCATTTCTAGAAAAGTTAGGTATGGACACAACGCCGAGTTGGAAGGAGAAACGGACCGATCTAATCCAAGCGGTTCAATTTGGCGAAAAGGATCGCATGGTCGCGTTCTGTCAGGCGATTCAAGCCGCCTCACCAATTAACTCTCATGTAACACCACAGCCAAGTCCGATGCCTGGATATGAAGATCATGTCATTATGGCTGCTGGAACGTTTATTCAAGGAGCGAGTATTGAGTTGACAGCGGATGGACCGCTACGTTCTCCGTATGTGGCCTATGTTCAAGGTGGACTAACATACGCGCATGTCAAACTTGCGGTCATTTCTGCGATTGATCATCTTTTACAAACAAAAGACATTCGTTTAGAGGTGACTTAAAAACCGGCGGTATGTCCGCCTTGCTTTTTGTCGAAGTAGACAGAAAGTTAAAAAATTATGGTGTTAGAAAACCTTACATATAGTTGACAATTAAGGTCACACTAGATATACTAAAACTAGTTTAAGAGAAGGAGGTATTGTTATGAGGGACGAAATGAGACGTAACATGCCACTTTTTTCAATTGGAATCGTTAAGAAATTAACTGAATTATCAGCACGACAAATTCGTTATTATGAAGAGCATAACTTAATATGCCCAGCTCGAACAGAAGGAAACCAACGGCTTTTTTCTTTTAATGATGTCGATAAGCTCCTGGAAATTAAGTCATTGCTTGAGCAAGGCATTAACATATCAGGGATAAAGCAAATCTTTGAAATGAAAAATGAACCGAGTTCTGAAGCTATAGCTGCAAAAGTCCAGCATCGAGACATGTCAAACAAAGAGCTGAGAAAACATTTGAAAAACGAATTGGTGATGGCAGGGAGACATGGGAAGGCATCTATTATTCAAGGCCAGCTCTCACGATTCTTTCACTAAGTTATCAATTCTTTTTAAATATTAAATTCAAAGTTTTGAAAGGGGAATACATAATATGAGTAAGTATACACGAGAAGACATTACCCGGATGGCGGAAGAGGAAAATGTACGCTTTATTCGTCTGCAATTTACTGATTTGTTAGGGACAATCAAAAACGTAGAAATCCCGGTTGATCAATTACAAAAAGCACTCGATAATCAAATGATGTTTGATGGTTCTTCAATTGAAGGTTTCGTTCGAATTGAAGAATCAGATATGTATTTATATCCTGATTTAAATACTTGGGTGATCTTCCCTTGGACGCCTGAAAAAGGGAAAGTAGCGCGACTCATTTGTGATATCTATCAGCCAGGTAGTCCAGGTGAGGAACCTACCCCATTTGAAGGTGATCCTCGTGGTATTTTAAAACGTGTTTTAAAAGAGGCAGAAGAATTAGGATTTACTGATTTTAATATTGGACCAGAGCCTGAGTTTTTCTTATTTAAAAATGATGAAAAAGGTGAGCCGACGCTTGAACTTAACGATAAAGGTGGCTACTTTGACTTAGCGCCAACTGATTTGGGTGAAAACTGCCGACGTGATATCGTTCTTGAGCTTGAAGATATGGGTTTTGAAATCGAAGCTTCTCACCATGAGGTTGCTCCGGGCCAACATGAAATTGATTTCAAATATGCGGATGCGATTTCAAGCTGTGATGATATCCAAACGTTTAAGCTGGTTGTAAAGACAATTGCACGTAAGCATGGTCTTCACGCAACATTCATGCCTAAGCCATTATTCGGTGTTAATGGTTCAGGGATGCACTGTAATATGTCATTATTTAAAGGTAAAGAAAATGTTTTCTATGATGAGTCAACAGAAACGCAATTAAGTGAAACTGCGATGCAGTTTTTATCAGGTATTCTAGAGCATGCCCAAGCGTTTACGGCGATCACAAATCCAATTGTTAACTCTTATAAGCGCCTTGTTCCTGGATATGAGGCACCAGTATATGTAGCGTGGTCATTACGTAACCGTAGTCCACTTGTACGTATCCCGAACTCTCGTGGTTTAAGTACACGTGTTGAGGTGCGAAGCCCGGATCCAGCGGCTAACCCTTACTTAGCGATGGCAGCAATGCTAGCAGCTGGTCTTGATGGGATTAAGAAAAAAGCAACACCTCCAAGTGCGACTGATCGCAATATTTATGTGATGAGTAGAGAAGAGCGTGAGGAAGAAGGAATTAAAGACCTTCCAGCAACATTGAAAGAAGCTCTAGATACTCTTTTAAAAGACGAGGTTCTTATTAAGGCTCTTGGCGAACATGCAATCGAGCACTTTGCAGAGGCGAAAGAAATTGAATGGGATATGTTCCGTACGCAAGTTCACCCTTGGGAGCGCGAACAGTATATGCAAACGTATTAATATGGATATTAAGCCCTCGGCACAATGTGTTGAGGGTTTTTTCTACTCTTCATTGTAGTAGAGCTCTTGTATTGATTAGAAGAAAAAGGGTGCTCTAAAACAATTCATAACATTTTCTTATTAATGTTCGGATTCATCGTGATCTTCTTGCTGGTCGACGGGCTTCTCTTTTAAATTTTTGTCCTCTTTAGGTGGTCGGTATTCCCCTAACGGTTGTCGAAAACGAGATGAAATATAGGCGAGTAGGGCTACTCCAAAATAAGCAATTAATCCTTTTAACAATATCATCACCCCCATTAGCACAGTATTCATTTGTAGAGTTGTTTTGTGCTTAAACAGGAATGGATTAGGCACTTGGTGTTACTGTCGTTCAAAGAATAAGCGGGTGAGTATTGATAGGTTTAGTTGAGGAAGGACAAAAAGATACTAGAGTTCCTGAATCTAGTATCTTTTCTATAATGTTAGTGGATGGTACGAAATACCCCGATGACTTTTCCTAATACTTTACAGTCTTTCAAAATAATCGGTTCCATTGTAGTGTTTTCAGGTTGTAGGCGGATGTAATCTTTTTCTTTAAAAAAACGTTTTACAGTTGCTTCATCCTCTTCAGTCATTGCGACAATGATGTCGCCATTTGAAGCTGTTTGTTGTTGGCGGACGATAACCATGTCACCATCATAGATGCCTGCCTCTATCATACTATCTCCTTGAATGATTAGGATAAATACGTTGTCATCAGAGACGAGTCGTTCAGGTAGAGGTAAATATTCTTCTACGTTTTCAATTGCAGTGATGGGTTGTCCAGCGGTTACCTTACCGACAACAGGGACATATGCGGTGTTCGCTTCTGAGATTTCTGTTGCTTCATTCATGGAATCTGGATCGAGTACTTCGATTGCTCGAGGTTTAGTTGGATCGCGACGAATAAGACCTTTCTTTTCTAGACGTGATAAATGCCCATGTACGGTTGAACTTGAAGCTAAACCAACGGCTTCACCAATTTCGCGTACAGATGGTGGGTATCCTTTTGATCGGACTTCATGTTTGATATAATCTAAGATTTCCTGTTGACGCTTTGAGAGTTTTGTCATCTACGACACCTCACTTTACCGAATTTTGTTATAAAAATTATACCATGCGTTAATTACTAATGCAAACATAAGTTCTAAATCTCCTATTGACGAGAACGTATGATCCTCATATACTGAGTATAAGAACAAGTATTCTGGTTTTGAGGTGAGGATAATATGAAAACAAAGAGAAGATGGAGTGGGCAAGAGGTATTTATCATCATTTTATTTGTATTAACGGTTTTATTAATGATTTCTTCTGTAGTTGTATCTGCAAGTGAGCCTGAGATTATTGGTACATTAGATTATGTTGTCCAAGAAGGTGATACGCTTTGGACGATTGCGGACCAGTACAAAAGCAAACATAACTTATCTCGTGAACAATTTATTCATGTAACTGAAAGAGTGAATAACATAGGGAAGGAAGGAACCTACCTGATTCCGGGACAAATCATTGAAATACCAATCCGTGTAAAGAATTGATCAAACGAAAAAGGACTGAGCGTATGAATGCGATCATTTATTGCCGTGTTAGTACCGATAAGGAGGTTCAACAAACTTCCTTGGAAAGACAAAAACAAGAGTTGCAGGAGCTAGCTAAACAGTATAACTTTCATGTTGTTAACGTGATTGAAGAAAAACAGAGTGGATATGATATTGAGCGTGAGGGTATACTCGAAGTTCTTGCTGATTGTCATGAACGTAGAGCAGATGTGTTATTAATTCAAGATGATACAAGGTTAGGCAGAGGGAATACAAAAATTGCCCTACTCCATCAATTGCAAAAATTAGGGATAAAAGTGTATACGATCAATGATCATGGCCAATTACAATTATCTGAAACTGATTCGATGGTGTTAGATATTCTAGCAGTTGTTGAGGACTATCAACGTAAGTTGCATAATTTAAAGATTAGACGAGGAATGAGAAAGGCAGTAGAAAAAGGGTATAAGCCTGAGAAAAATTTAAAAAATATCAATCTTGGTGGGAGGGAACGTAAACAAGTTCCGATTGAAGAGATCGTTCGTCTTCGTGAACGTCAGCTAACATTTCATGACATTGCGGCAACGCTACGTGGGTTTGGGTATCCAGTGTCAAAGGCTACGGTTCATCGTAGGTACCTAGAATATATCGAAAATAAGAGTGATAATAGTTGAAAGAGTAGAAGTGATCATGTAAAGTGATAAAAGGTTATTTGGAAAGAGAGTAGAGTACCCCATAGGAGGTTTAATAGGATGTTATCGAAAGAAAAACTTGCACGAATTAATGAATTAGCGAAGCGTTCGAAAACAACTGGATTAACAAAAGAAGAAACAAAAGAACAACAAAAGCTTCGCCAAGAATATATAAAAGCATTTCGTGGCTCATTTGAAAACCAACTTCATTCTGTTAAAGTGGTTGATGAAAAAGGCAACGATGTTACGCCTTCAAAATTAAAAGCAAGTAAAAAGAATCGTCATCAAAATGGATTTCAACATTAATTAACTGACTCAATGGCTGTCCTACAAGTGATTGTATACCTCGTTAAACAATACGGTACCATTTCAAATGAAGTGCTGCATATTGTGCGAAGGTCGCTATTACTTGATTTCGGGACAGTTTTTTTAGGTGGACGAACTTATATAAGTTGGATGCTATTTGTCCGGTAGACACGGCGTTTACGAGTGAATAAGTGATTGAATAAAATAAACAATTGATGAGTAGAATTGCGAAAAATGCAGAAAATAGAAATATCGATAAATTTTGCATGGATGCTTGTGCAAATAGGAGAGAAAGTATATGATGAGAAGCGTATACTTATCATGTGAACAAGGAAAGGATGACGATAGATGACGTCAAGTGTCGAACAGTTAGCAGTAAATACCATTCGAACGTTATCAATTGATAGCATTGAAAAAGCCAATTCAGGACATCCGGGGATGCCAATGGGGGCTGCGCCAATGGCATTTAGTTTATGGACTAAATTTATGAATCACAACCCTAGCAATCCAGATTGGTTTAACCGAGATCGTTTTGTGTTATCAGCAGGTCATGGTTCAATGCTTTTATATAGTTTATTGCATTTATCAGGATATGATGTGACTCTCGATGATTTGAAAAACTTCCGCCAATGGGGGAGCAGAACTCCAGGTCACCCTGAATTTGGACATACACCAGGGGTTGAAGCTACAACTGGACCATTAGGTCAAGGTGTGGCGATGGCTGTAGGTATGGCAATGGCAGAAAGACATTTAGCAGATACATATAATCGCGAAAATTATCCAATGATCGACCATTATACGTACACGATTTGTGGAGATGGTGATTTAATGGAGGGCGTTTCAGCTGAAGCGGCTTCATTAGCAGGTCACTTAAAGCTTGGTCGTTTAATTGTGCTTTATGATTCAAACGATATTTCACTTGATGGTGACTTACAGATGTCATTTTCTGAGAGCATCGAAGACCGTTATAAGTCTTACGGTTGGCAAGTCATTCGCGTAGAAGACGGGACTGATCTTCAAGAGATTAATGAAGCGATTGCGGCTGCAAAAGCAGATGAACGCCCAACGATGATTGAAGTAAAAACGACAATCGGCTTTGGATCTCCAAACAAAGGTGGGAAATCAGCATCACACGGTGCACCATTAGGTGATGATGAAAGAAAATTAACAAAAGAAGCTTACAAATGGGATTTTGAAAGCGAATTCCACGTCCCAGACGAGGTTGCTGAATTTTTTGCAAACCTAAAAGCTCAGGGACAAGAAAAAGAAGAAGCTTGGAATCAAATGTTTGCAAAATATAAAGAAGATCATCCAGAATTAGCCGAACAATTATCTTTAGCGATGAAGGGTGAATTACCAGAAGGATGGGATGCTGATGCCCCTGTTTATGAAGCGGGCAAAGATAACGTTGCGACTCGTGCATCTTCTGGAGAAGCGCTTAATGCCTTTGCTAAAAATGTTCCACAAGTGTTTGGTGGTTCAGCAGATTTAGCTTCTTCAAATAAAACATTACTAAAAGATGAAAGTAATTTTACTCATGAAGACTATAGTGGACGTAACGTCTGGTTTGGTGTTCGTGAATTCGCAATGGGAGCAGCTGTAAATGGAATGGCTCTTCATGGTGGTGTAAAACCATATGGGGCAACATTCTTTGTCTTTTCTGATTATTTACGTCCAGCGATTCGTTTAGCTGCTTTAATGCAAATTCCTTCAACGTTTGTGTTCACCCATGACAGTATTGCTGTTGGTGAAGACGGACCGACACATGAGCCAGTTGAACAATTAGCATCTTTACGTGCGATGCCTGGGTTATCGATCATCCGTCCTGCTGATGGTAATGAAACAGTAGCAGCGTGGAAGATCGCACTAGAAAGTCAAGATGTCCCACACGCACTTGTATTTACACGTCAAAACTTAATGACGATGGATGGTACGGCTGAAAAGGCGTATGAAGGCGTTAAAAAAGGTGCTTATGTCGTGTCAGAGGCAGCTCAAAAACCTACCGCACTATTGTTAGCATCTGGTTCAGAAGTGAATTTGGCAGTTGAGGCACAACAAGCACTTGAAAAAGAAGGAATCCATGTGAATGTTGTAAGTATGCCTAGCTGGGATCGTTTTGAAAAACAATCAACTGAATATAAAGAGAGTGTTATTCCTAGCAACGTTAAAGCACGTTTGGGAATCGAGATGGGTGCTTCATTAGGTTGGAGCAAGTATGTTGGTGACCAAGGGGATGTATTGGCTATTGATCAGTTCGGCGCATCTGCACCTGGGGATAAAATTATTGCAGAGTATGGATTTACTGTAGAAAATGTTGTATCAAAAGTAAAAGCAATGTTTTAATTACATTTTGTCTGTCGCGGGACTGTCCTATAAGTGACTGCTTACCTCGTTTGTTGTACCTGAGGTGACGCTACCTCACTTAGGTGGACAGTCTCCTTTTCTATGTATCCCCTAGAATAGGTATTCATTTGGAATTGGCATTGTTTCGACAAAAGTAGTGCTTGATTGCTCCAGTAAAAGACAATGATTTTTGAGCTCGTATATTATACTGAGTACAAAATGAGCGTCTGGAGGGGAGCTTGTGATGAGGCGGTATGAGATTTATTTAATGGAAGAGGAAGTTGCTCGTCACTATTTTGGACAAGAGTCAAAATTGTTTCACTTATTTCTTGAGAAAGAAAGAGCGAGCGATACCACTCGTTCGATTATAGAAAAACAGGTGAACTATATTACTCGGCCAATTCCGGCATTACAACTCCAACAATTGCTAAAACAGTCGTTAAAGCACCGAATAGATTATTACTCATATAAAGATACTCATTGTCTATCGTTGCAGCCTTCGTTGAGTATTGCAGAAGTCAATCTTTTTGAAACAAAGATTACGTTAGAGGCCGAAGGGAATTTTGATGCGGAAACGATTTTTTTTGAAGTATTAAGGAAGTTTGATCCTTATTTTATGGCTATCGATGTTAAAAATTTTCGATATGGATGGTTAAATCCGATTAAGCAAGTGAAGTTGATTTAAAGGATTTATGATTTTGCCTTTTAAACCGCCTTTGAATACGGTATAATAAATTGGATTCTTTTACAACGAATATCTTACAATTGAAGTCGTAATTTTTTACGGTAAACAACATGGAGGAGGAAAAGCTTTTATGTGGATGTATATCCTAGTGGGGTTACTATCACTCATTGCGGGACTTTTAATCGGTTTTTTTGTTGCGCGCAAAACGATGATGTCATATTTAAAGAAAAACCCACCAATTAATGAACAAATGTTACGTGTAATGATGATGCAAATGGGACAAAACCCATCACAAAAGAAGATCAATCAAATGATGAAAGCAATGCAGAAACAACAAACAAAATAATACGAATGGACAAGCACCTCCGATGTTGGGGTGTTTTTTTATAGGTGATTGGTTTACGGATTTTGTCCGAAAAGGAGACGACGTAGTTGACAATCAATACGATCCAGGGGTATGGTAGTTGTGAGGTGAAGGTAGCAGTGACTAATGATAAACAACTCCCCATTGAGCTTCAACCAGAGCGTACACCTATAACCAAAAAGGATATGGAAGAAAAGGAACAGCTTATAAAACGATTAAAGCGAGTGGAAGGACAGGTTCGAGGAATACAAAAAATGATAGAAAATGATCGTTATTGTGTCGATGTTCTGGTCCAATTGTCAGCAGCAAATGCAGCTCTGAAAAAGGTAGGTTTCTCACTACTAGAACAACATACCCATGGCTGTGTAGCCAGTGCGATTAAATCGGGAGATGGTGACGAAGCGATTGAGGAATTAATGAAAGTGATTCACCAGTTTTCCAAATCCTAAGCTAAAGGAAGAAAGTGAAGACATCGGTTATGGTGTGATGTCGTAGTTAGGATGGACTAGTCATTGACTAGTTCTTTTTTGTTGGAAAAGGGGACGGAGTGCGCCAACAGAGATGCAAGTAAGTGGAGTAGGCTTACTCGCACCGCCTTTAGATTGAAGTATGA
>NZ_JAHPIV010000010.1:48377-190585 GCF_019039105.1 Desertibacillus haloalkaliphilus
AAGGGGACGGAGTGCGCCAACAGAGATGCAAGTAAGTGGAGTAGGCTTACTCGCACCGCCTTTAGATTGAAGTATGAAGGTAAGAGCACTGAAGCGAGAGAAGTAAAATCAGAGAAGGGAAAAGGGGACGGAGTGCGCCAACAGAGATGCAAGTAAGTGGAGTAGGCTTACTCGCACCGCCTTTAGATTGAAGTATGAGGGTAAGAGCACTGAAGCGAGAGAAGTAAAATCAGAGAAGGGAAAAGGGAACGGAGTGCGCCAACAGAGATGCAAGTAAGTGGAGTAGGCTTACTCGCACCGCCTTTAGATTGAAGTATGAGGATAAGAGCACTGAAGCGAGAGAAGTAAAATCAGAGAAGGGAAAAGGGAACGGAGTGCGCCAACAGAGATGTAAGTAAGTGGAGTAGGCTTACTCGAACCGCCTTTAGATTGAAGTACGAGGGTAAGAGCACTGAAGCGAGAGAAGTAAAATCAGAGAAGGGAAAAGGGGGTGGAGTGCGCGAACGGAGATACTAGTCAGTGAAGTAGGCTTAACCGAACCCATGCGAGCGAATGAAATGATTGCTTCAAGTGCAACGATCATGTATCTTAAACAGTAGCAGCTTTTGTCATTATTTTGACTTAGGATACGTCATATGGTGACAATGAATACAACAAACAGAGTGATAGGTTCTTATTGAGGCTATGTTATAATGTTATAATGATACATATTGTGTTAAGTGGAAGGAGGTATTCGATTTATGTCGTCGGCAATGTATGTAGTATTCACGATTGGTGCTATTATGATGGCAATACTAGCGGCTATTATTCGATTAAAAGCGACAAAAAGGCCAGCGACCGTAAAAAAAATAGTTTTACCGCCTTTATTTATGTCGACTGGTTTTTTAATGTTTTTATACCCACCTGTACGACCGGGTGGTACCGTAGAGATCATCGAGACATTTATAGCACTTGCCGTTGGAATGATATTTTCGATTTTTCTCATTAAGTCATCTAAATTCGAAATTAAGGAAGATCAAATATATTTAAAGCGATCAAAAGCTTTTATTTTTATTTTGTTCGGTTTGTTGCTTTGTCGAATTGCTTTAAAACTAATCATAGGAGATACGGTTAGTTATGAAGTCCTAAGTGGGATGTTTTTTATTTTAGCTTATGGAATGATTATCCCTTGGCGAATTTCGATGTTTATTTCATATAAAAAGTTAGAAAAAGAATTAGAACGTACATCAAACGAAAAGCAAGTCGTACCTGCCCAAACGTAAATCATATCAAAAAGCTTGGTCGAGGATGATTCCTCACCAAGCTTTTTGATATTAACTAAATAAGTGTTGATACGTTGTAAGGTCAATGTTTTTTTCTTTCAATTTCTTCCGAAGAAACTTATGGTCACGCTTTGGTGTTGCTAGAATATAGCCCTCAATGATCAGTTCCTCCGTAATTGTCGTTGCCTCTCTTTCAAGCGCAAGTTGTCCAATCTTGCCAGCTATTTTCTCACGAGCAACATCTCTAAATAGCTCAGGGACCGGTTCTACCAATTCTTCAAGTAGTTGCTTTTTTTCGTCAGGCCATAAGTGGCGTGTTTCTTGAATATAGTGATCTTGCCAATCGAGAATAGACTTTCCATCTTCTTTTGGCAGGCGTTTGAGAAATTTTCGAAACATAAAATAACCACCAATAAACATCACTGTGATTAAAAAGATTGACCAAAAAACGATAAACCACATAAACCATTCTGACATACGTCCTCACCTCAACCTTATCTGGACCCCATTTAATAATGATTTCATTTAAATTTTATCATAAAGCGACCTATGAATACATTTATTTTACCTTTAATAGCTATTTTTGCTATAGTTATAGTCAGTGAGGTGAAATGATGTGTATGCAATGATTATTAGTTATGGTTTACATTTACTATCAGCTGTCATTTTCTTCATCCTTTTACCACTGCCTTTTTTGGTTAAGGGAATGGAGCAAGATGGAAGAGAGCGTTTAACTGTCTTATTTCGATTTTATAAAAGCGTCCTAGTGGTTGCACATGGTGCCCTAGTTTTTGCATTTATTACAGGGTTATGGATGTATTTTAATCTAGCATCATTGTGGCTTTGGAGTATCATCATCGTTTGGGTTGCTCTTGGTGCTTTTCTTGGGGTTACACTAAAAAATATGCGACTTTCTCAAGAGGCATTTTCAAACCAGGAGGATGCTCGTACGACTATTGCGAAGGTGAAGAGGTTCAGTATCTTCCTTTCAGTGGCAATCGTTGTGATGTTTGTATTAAAGGCTGTTAGGTATATCTAGGTAAAGAACACTTTCTCATCAGTAGAGAAAGTGTTTTTGTTGTTCCGTATTCGTTTTTCAGCTCGGTGGGACAAAATATTGGCGGTTGTAGTAGGGAGATTGTCCAACCAAATATCTCAAACTTTCATAGGTTAATAACAAACAACTAAATAAAAAAATCTACGAAAGGAGAATCATGATGACGGACTTTAATAAGCACGATAAAACGTCTAAAGGTCATAAGAAAGTGAACAATGACTATGCTCCACCGCCTTATTTTAAACATCAGCCAAAAAAACGTAAAAATGCGGTTTTACCTGAAGCAAGTAATCGTGAAATGGAACCTGAGATTGCGGTAGGGAAAGCATTTGTAAAAGTTCCAGTGGTATTGGCAGAAGATACTGTTCAAATTGATATGAATGCAAAAATTGATTTCCCGGAGCCTGTCCTTGAGATCAAAGAGGTGAAGAAAAACTTAAAAGTTACGCAATGTCGTCTACTATTACCGACAAATAAATTATTTATTAAAGGGTTTGTTCGTAAAAATATCCAGTATGCAACGCCAACACATGGGTCAAAAGAATCAGTCGTTTCTAATATCCGTTCGTTGACAACAGATATTCCGTTTGAGATCGTTACTCCAATAAATTTAAAGAGGGAACCACAATTTAAGGCACAACCAGGTCAGACTGAATTCTCATACTTCACGACATCACCGCTTCCAAAAGGTTTTGCAGAAAAGGAAAAATTATTATCAGCTGATCTTGCCCAATTTGATCAAATTAGTGGTGAGAACTTTAATGAGCTTCCATTCTGTGAGTTAATTTCTAGTCGATTCATTGAAGTCGATGAAGCACTTGATCGCAAAATGGGGCGCGTGTACGATCACCGTGGAAAAGAAATTGATGCACCATTTGAAGAAGGAACATTTACTTCAGTTGAAGAAAAAATGGTCGTTGAATTAACAGTTAAAGTGTTGCAAAATCAACAACTTCATGTGAAATCAAAGAAGCATAAAAAGCATAAGTATTAAAAAAGACAAAGGTTATGGTAAAAGGGGCGATTTCTCTTAAGGGGGACGCCCCTCCTTTTTTGGGTCTGAAGAAGACTATATGAGGCTAATCTCTGTTTCCGTTGATTTCTTGTTCAAGTTGATTCATTGCTTTCTTGTAATCACTGTTCATTTGTTGTTCATGAATATGGACAATATTCCATCCCCTTTTTTTAAAGTAAGCGATTTTTTGTCGACGAATGATTTTTTCATGCTTGTTTTTATTTGGATCCTTGTGACACTCTATAGCAATATTTTTCTTCGGAAGAGCAATATCGATAAAATATTGGCCACATGGAATACGTGCTTTGACACGGTACCCATTGGCTTTTAAGAAATCGTAAACGTCACGTTCTAGATCGGATTCACATTTTAAGCGTTCATGGTCGACTGTGTGCCGATGTTTTTTATGTTTATGGTGTTTAAAATAGTTGAAGGCTAGAACGAAAGGGATCGTTATCATCGTTGAGAATACAAAAGCTTCAATGAATAGATTTGTCATTTTCTTCACCTATGAATAGGGTTGACATCTTACTTAATAATATGAGATGATTAAAATTGCTGAAAGAGATTGTCGTTATTTGTCGTATGGAGTTCTTATCATTATTGATCGATTTTAACATGGGGCTGGCTGCGGTACTGGTGTACGCCGAGGTCTTCAAAACCTTCAGGGAGGCGCGTGCCGTCTCCGGTGGGTTCGATTCCCACACAGTCCCGCCAAATATACATATCATACCAATTCTTGAGTGGTTTAATTAGTTCAATATGAAACAGCCAAAAAACCGAAGTATAAGGTCTTTTGGCTGTTTTTTTATTGTTGATAGTCATATGTAATACTGTTCGTTTTGCGGCTGTATTTCACATGGAGGTCATGGTTATCGAAATACCATAGGTCATCGCTTTCGATGAAGAAGGTATACCCGTTTACATCTAGGGTTGCAGCAGCTTCTTTAGGGCTTTCTTTTGTCACACCGAGAGAAAATCCTTGTTGAACGGAGCTATCACCACCATAACGAGCAAAAAAGCGAATAAATTCACCTTTCTCAATGTCCATTTCCTCTTCAAACCATTTAAGTGCAGGTTCTGTTATTGTAATTTTCATTCTTTCACTCCTTGTAAATCAGGATAAAACGTATTGTACTAAAGTACAACCATGACCATTATAATACAAAGCTTTGTTTTTTTCATAAGGTGAGGTCATTTGTCGATTTTTATTCAACAGCTAGTTTTGTTTATGTAGCCGACTCATCAAAGCGCGATCACGCTGCGCTGATGGGTTGTTTGTGCTTAGTTTGAAAGGGGACGGTAACCAAATCCTAATTAGCCATAATGAAATAGTAATTATGGCTCAAGATATGAAGTTCATATCATACGCTCGGAGCTGATCAATAAAGCATTGCTGTCTGAACTCGAGAGTGTTTTATTACTTATGAAAGGAGTGAGTATAGCCATATTCACCTAGCATTGAATAAAAAAGGATATACTAGGTGATTCTTTTTACTAAAGATATTGTTCAAACATCCCCTTGAAAGTTGGTCTTTTGAGCAGGTGTAAAGGAATTTTGAACAAATTTATTAAAAGCAATAAAGGGTGATTATTTTGTTAATGAAGATGATGTACAAAAAACGTTCTTTTCTACTTTGTATTGTGATCGTTAGTGTCCTAATTTCAAGCGGTTGTGGACCTGCTGACACGGATGAACAGGATGGTGAAGTAGCCGAATCTGACAATCCAACCATCACACTTGGCCAAGTTCCTTATCAACAAGCCTGGGTTCCATTAGCGATCATTGAAAATGTTGCAAATGAGCTTGGATACCCTACGGAGAGAACTGAAGGTGATGTTGGTGTGATGTTTCTAGGCTTATCACGGGGAGACATTGATGTCTATGCTGATATTTGGTTACCAAATCTTCATTCAACCTATGCCGATCGATATGAAGATACTATCGATCTTATCGGAACATTGTATGAAGATGCCCCAGTCGGTTGGGCGGTTCCTACCTATGTAGATATTGATAGTATTGAGGACTTATCTGGAAATGAGGAACTATTTGGTGGTGAGGTGATTGGTATCGAACCTGGAGCAGGGATGATGCCAACCTCTGAGGAAGTGTTAGAGGAATATGACCTAGATTTAAACCTGATCTCCGGTAGTACAGAAGCGATGCTAGCAGCAGTATTGAGAGCGACGAATAATGAAGAGCCGGTTGTTTTTTTAGCTTGGCGTCCACATACAATGTTCCAGCTATTTGATATCAAAATGTTAGATGACCCTAGAGGAATTTGGGAAACAGACGATGTTATGACTGGCGTCAATGAAAACTTTCAAGAGAAAGCACCAGACCTTTATTCTTTCCTTGAAGACTTTGAAATCAGTTTAGAGGATGTTGAAGATCTTATGTTAAGAATGGAAGATGAAGATTTAAATATGATTGCACAAGAATGGATCGATGAGAACAGATCACAAATTGAAGAGTGGATAGACGGTTAATATTGCGTGCTATTTATTGAGCCCCACAACTTCCTAACCTTAGTTTATCGGAGTTGTGGGGTCTTTTTCGTATATCTATATCAAAATGAAGCGTTTTTGTCATTTTTTTCATGCCTGGACATAACTATTACTAATCCAGCAGGAGCGTTGTGCAAAAATGAAGGCGCTTACTTTGTGATTAGTCTTGTTGATCAGCTAGTACAGCAAAACAAAGCATTAACATACATTTAAAATGAAGAGGATGGTGACATGATGAAAGCTTTAGTATTAGAAGAGTTCAAAAAGCCCTTGGTCGTACGCAATATGCCAGACCCTGATCTTTCACCCGAAGGAGTTATTATTCGAGTCGAAGCAAATGGAGTATGTCGAAGTGATTGGCACGCGTGGCAAGGGGATTGGGATTGGATTGGTATTAAACTTCCACTTCCGCACGTATTGGGTCATGAATTCTCGGGTGTTGTTGAAGAGGTAGGAAAAGAGGTTAAAAACTTTAAAAAAGGCGACCGAGTGATTGTCCCATTTACAATTGGTGACGGCAGCTGTCCTTATTGCAAAAGCGGTCATCATAATATTTGTGAAAACATTCAAATGCCTGGATTCTCATCGTGGGGTGGTTTCGGACGATTTGCTCATGTACCAAATGCGGATACCAATCTTACTCAATTGCCTGAGAGTATTAGTTTTGTAGAAGCGGCTGGGATGGGCTGTCGTTTTATGACTGCTTTTCATGGTGTGACGGACCAAGCACGGGTGGGTGCTGGTGAATGGGTGGCTGTTCACGGTTGTGGAGGAGTCGGTTTGTCAGCGATCCAGATTGCAACAGCTCTAGGTGCAAATGTCATCGCAGTTGATATCGGCGATGATAAATTAGAATTTGCTAAACAGCTAGGAGCCGTTGAGGCTGTTAATGCAAGTAGGAATAACGTTCCAGAAGCCATTAAGCAGATCACAAAAGGCGGGGCTGATGTCTCTATTGATGCTTTAGGGATCAAACAAACGTGTCAAGCCTCTGTATTCAGTCTTCGCAAGCGAGGAAGACATTTGCAAATTGGCTTAACGACAAGAGAAGAAGAAGGGATGATCCCGCTTCCAATTGATGTCATTGTCCAACATGAAATTGAAGTGATTGGTTCGCTTGGTATGCAGCCATCAAGGTATCCTTATATGCTTGAAATGGTTGAGAAAGGTAAATTGAAACCGGGATCATTAATTACAAATACGATTTCGTTGGAGGAAGCACCAAAAGTATTCAATGAAATGGATACGTATAAAAATCTAGGTGTAACAGTTGTTAACAAGTGGTAGTTTTTCGATTTTAAAAATATATCGTGTTCAAATGCAAGACCAGATAAAAGAAAATGCAGTTAAGGTTGTATAGAATTTTCTTCATATCAAACCATAACTATGAGGTGAAGAAGATGAACCGAGAGATTATTACAGCCCTAACGACGATTGGTCTTGCCCAGGCCTTGAAAGTCCCACTAAACGAATCTGACAATGGAGAAAGCAAATGGAATACATTGCTGAAGTCTGGAAAAATGCCGAGTTCACATTCGGCAGGTGTAACTGCACTTTCGACGTATGTCGGTTTGGATAAGGGGTTTACCTCTGTCGATTTTGCGTTAGCGACAATATTTGGCCTAATCGTCATGTATGATGCACAAGGAATCAGGCGGCAAACAGGTGAACTCACTTTAAAGGTAAATGACCTTGATGAGGAAATTGAAAAGCTTGAAGGCTATGAACCGGGAGACTACCATCGTGAGCGTGAGGATAAATTAAAGGAAATGCTTGGTCACCAGCCAGAAGAAGTAGTGGCAGGAGCCTTGCTTGGGATCCTCTCAGGATCAATTAGCTATGTGCTAACAAAGCGTTAAGGGGGGCTGTTCTAAAAGGATTTCAAACCTTTTAGAACAGCCCTCTTCCTTTTATTGCTAATGTTACCAGTGAAAACTAAAGCTTTGTTTTCCACCCCAAGAAACCCCGAGTACGATGTATTTTTCTATCGGTTGACAAACATAGGTAAAAGGAATGCTAGTATTTACCAAGCCCCTCTCCCTTGATTTTATGCTAAACTATCGCAAGTAAGGGAAGGGGGGACTCGCTTTATTCGAAATATAATTTTCCTATTAGGGTTTTTGACCGTTTTCATCGCGTGGTCACAACAGTCGTTGGCGGCGAATGATTTTCGTGTGTTTGTTGATGGGGATGAAGTTCGTTTTCAAGAACCTGTATTTTTAGAGAATGGTAGAGTCTATGTACCATTACGATTTATCGCTGAATACATCGGAGCTACTGTGGAATGGAATGGAGATCAACAACGTGTAAACATGAACAATCAACAAGGGGATCGGTTACGACTAACAATAAATCGTCCTCAACTCGTTATGAACGATCGTACATATATGATGGATGTCGTACCGCGGATTCGTCATGATCGTACCTACTTACCAGCACGACATGTTTCTGAATTTTTGCATGCCAATGTCGAGTGGAATAACGACAATAGAGAAGTTTATATCGACAGTGTGCCGTTATATACGGTGCAATTGGGAGATTCGCTAGATTCTATTAGTGAAGCGTTCGGAGTTTCAAAAGAGCTCTTAAGAGAACGAAATCAACTATCAGGTGACGAGCTTTTTGCAGGTGAACAACTTCGTGTTGTCATACCAAGGTTGATGAATAATCACCCGGATCTCGAGTTGTTAGCCAAACTGATTCAAGCAGAAGCAGGGAGTGAAAGTTTTCAAGGACAAGTAGCGGTTGCAAATGTTGTCGTAAACCGTAAAAATAGTTCAAGCTTCCCCAATTCAATTGCAGAAGTCATCATGGAACCTAGACAGTTTACGCCGGTAACAAATGGATCGATCAACCATGTCGTACCGTCAGATCAAGCGTATCTTGCTGCACAACAGGCATTGTTAGGAGTCAATTATGTATCAAATGCGCTTTATTTTTTTAATCCAACACGAACGAATGATACGTTTTTAAGAAGTCGGCAACTAGTTACTCATATCGGAAATCACCGCTTTGTTAGATAATATGATAGATCAATCGTTAACAGACGGTTGATCTTTTCTTAGTTGCTCAAGAAAGTTTGAACAAGTGGGACTTGTCGGTTGGGACAATCAAGCCAATGTGTACGTATTGTGGATTGGTATCATCGATCGATGTATTCAGCTTGATATGAATTTTCACCTGCATGAACGGATAGAAGTGTATCTGCATAACCGACGAGACGGTTGACGATTTCATCACATAAACCATATACAAGTGGCAACGCCTTGGGATCATGGAGTGTGGGATTATCAAAGATGATAGTCGTATTGATAAACACTTCCTTGTTGCCAAGTAAATCGTAGTGGATGAATGTCTTCCCAGCTGCGCCACCTGTTTTTGGGTCTTCATACGAGCCAAGAAAGACATACCACTCTTCCGCAGTAGCTGAGCGGAAATTTTTGGTGAAAGACATCTTACGAATCTCATTTGCTATTTTTTCCTTCATTTCAACAGAGGTGATGTCTGTTACTTTGTCCACGTCTTATCCCACCTCCACAAGCGTTTATAGGATGTAGTGTATACATAAAACATGAAATGATACAAAAAGATTCATACATGCTAGTATAGATTTTAATTTTGGGAACAGTAAAAGACAGACAAAGCAATTTTAAAACGCTTCAGTATTGGAGTGAATGTTATGGAGTCTGTCTCATATAGTTTGATTATACTATTAGCGTTGTTGATCGTTTTTTCTGCGTTTTTTTCATCCTCGGAAACAGCTTTCTCAAGTGTAAACAAAATTCGCATGAAAAAATATGCCGAAGAAAATCGCCCTGGAGGTAAATTGGCTTTACGAATATCGGAAAACTTTGATCAAACCATTTCAACAATTCTCGTCGGGAATAACCTTGTTAATATTGCTGGTACAACGATTGCAGCTAAAATCTTTACAGACTTATTCGGGGAAAGCTCAGGGCTTGTGATCAGTACCGTTGTGATGACGATTCTAGTCTTGATTTTTGGAGAAATCCTCCCAAAATCATATGCTAAAGAGAACGCCGAAACGTATGCACTAAAAATCTCAGGTGTGCTGTCCTTTTTAATCAAGGTGCTGTCACCAGTTACTTTTTTATTTGTACGTTTGAAGAATTGGTTGTCGTCCCTTGTTACTTCGAAAGAAAGTGAACCTTCTGTTACCGAAGAGGAACTTAAGGTGATGGTGGAGATTGGTGAAGAGGAAGGAATCATCGATCAACAAGAAAAAGAGCTCGTACACAGTGCGCTAGATTTTAATGATATTATTGTCGGAGAAGTACTTACCCGTCGCATTGATATGGTGGCTATTGAAGTACATGCATCAACTGAGGAGATCAAATCAGTTTTCTTTAAAGAGCGCTTTTCACGAATTCCTGTCTATGAAGGTCATATCGATAATATCATTGGAATTCTGTCTGAACGAGAGTTTTTATCCATGTTAGTAAAAAATGAATCCTTCCAGTTAAAAGACTTGCTACGTGAACCCATGTTTGTTGTCGAATCGTTGCGGATTTCAACGCTTCTGCCTGAGTTGCAAAAACATAAAACTCATATGGCTGTTGTTATTGACGAATTTGGCGGGACAGAAGGCTTGATTACGATGGAAGATATATTAGAGGAAATTGTTGGTGAAATATGGGATGAACATGATGAGAAAAAGCTACTCGTGAAACAGATTGATAATGGTTCATTTATATTTTCTGCTGAAATTGGACTCGATGATTTTAGTCAATTTGTAAGCATACCTTTACCAGACAGTAATTACCATTCATTAGGTGGTTGGATTGTTGAACAATTTGAACGGATACCAACCACTGGTGATCAATTTGAGTATAGCGATGTAACGATTATCATCCACAAAGTTGAAGGTCATCGCATTCGTAGTGTACAAGTAGTTACTGACAAGTAGTGCTCGTGGGTCAGTGGAGCAGGAAATCCATGATTGGAAATAATCACTCAGGATAAAACAAGCTACAACGCTCATGATAAATACTGTTCAGCCCAGAATGAGAGGCTTGAACAAACAAAAGAAGAAGGGGTGCTCCGGCATGAATAGAGGTATTGGAAATTTATTTAATTCAGGTCGAGGGATGCAACAAATGCTTGAAACGGTAGGGATTCGTGAAAAAAATAACAATACAACACGCAACATTATGCTCTCTGTTGTTGGACTTGGGGTAGGGGCAGCTGCTTATACGATGATGCGAGATCGTAATAATAATGCAAACAACATCGATATGCAGCAAATGATTGCACCTGTTCAAAACGCGATCGAAAATGTAGCAGATGATGTAACAAACGAGAATCAACAATAATTTCCCGAATAAGGGGTTGCGTTCGTAGATCAACGGCAATTTAGTTGGTCTGCTCCAATGCCAAAGGAGGAGAAATGTATGCGTAAGCGAAAAGGGCAACGTGACGCAGCATTAACAAATAACATGACACCGACCGAAAGCATGCCAGATGTCGAAGAACAATATCGCCGTAGTTCCCATAACCGTCCAAAAAGAGGACCAGGTTCAAAAGGATAACCAATCCAATAGGGTGCCTATAAGGTTGATGTTACCTTTTAGGCACCCTCTTTGCTATTATGGAAGTGACGAAGTTAAAAAGGAATACATAGAAGTTTGATTTGACGTAACATAGAGGAAAGGAATACATGTCATTTCAAACTCATTGGAAATCGTTTAACATTCATTTGTTGTTGTAGTATGATGTAACACGTGAAAAAAATAACAAATGAATAGCCAGGTGGTGAAGACAGATCGTAACGAAAAAACATTATACAATTGGAATGGCTGGTCACATTGATCATGGGAAGACAACGTTAACGAAAGCGTTAACGAATATTGATACCGATCGCTTAAAGGAAGAGAAGGAAAGAAAGATTTCGATTGAACTTGGTTACGCCCCGTTAGTTCTTCGGGATGATTTGGAAGTCTCTGTGATTGATGTCCCAGGACATGAACGATTTATTCGTCAGATGATCGCTGGTGTGGCTGGCATTGATCTTGTCCTTCTCGTCGTTGCTGCTGACGAAGGTGTTATGCCACAAACGAAAGAGCACCTAGAGATTCTTTCTTATTTAGGAATCGAATCTGGTCTTGTGGTCGTGACAAAGATCGACCGTGTCGATACAGAGCTACTCGAGCTTGTTGAAGAAGACATTCGCGAGCAAGTTCAAGGAACATTTTTTGAAGAAGAGGAACTCCTTTTTGTTGATAGTTTAGCAGGAAAAGGAATCGAGGATTTAAAAAATGCAGTTGTTAAGCAACTGGAATCGTTACCGATGCGTAATCAAAAAGGAGCATTTCGTCTACCGATTGATCAAGTTTTTTCCGTGCATGGACAAGGAACGGTTGTTCGAGGTACTGTGTATGAAGGTATCGTTCGTGAAGGCGATATGCTTAACGTACTACCTCAAGGTAAAAAGGTGAGGGCGCGTCAATTACAAGTTCATCATCAACCAAAGAAAGAAGCAACTGCCGGACAACGAGTAGCGATTAATCTAGGAGGCGAAACGGATCAAGTTCAGCGTGGGGACGTCCTTGTTTCCACTGATGACTATATCCGCACAACAACAATTGATATTGAACTTCATACGGTTAAACGCCTTACTTACCGCTTAAAGCAACGCTCATTTATTAAATTACATATTGGAACAGCTGAAGTCTATGGAAAGGTTGTTTTCTTTGATCGAAATGAATTAGGCAAAAATGAAACCATACTATGTCAACTCCGTTTAGATGAACCGATTGTAACGAAAAGAGGCGATCGCTTTATCTTACGGCGTCCAACTCCTGTTGAAACGATTGGTGGTGGAATGGTGATTGATCCATCTGGAGAGCGCTACCGTTTTGGTGAGAAAACGATTCACTTACTTCAACGTAAAAAAGAAGGGACGCCTAGAGACCGTGTCGTTGATGTAATTAGCAAAAACCATGCTATATCTTTACAAGAAATTATTAAACAAGCAAGCATAGCACGTGAAGAAGCAGAAGAAGCTCTTAAAACACTTACAGACGAGCGAAAAGTTTTACTATTAGGACACTATTACCTCCTGACTGATTTACGACAATCGTTATTGGGGGAGGTTGAATCGGAATTAATCAACTTTCATGAGCAATTTCCGCTTCGGTTAGGGAAGAATAAAGCCGAAATCGTGCAATCGTTACTGACCGTTGTTCCTCAAAAGGTCGCGGAAGCAATGATAGAAGATGCTGTCACGAACCAGCTTCTTATGAAGACAGGCCAATTTATATCATTACCTAACTTTCGTCCTCATTTTCCACAACAATGGGCTAAACGAATGGAACATATTGTTTCTGAAATAAAGGTGCAGCAATTACAAGTAGAGTCTTGGGATCAACTTCTGAAAAATCAGCAAGTGCCAGCAGATGTAGGAGAGGAATTAAAACACTTCTTAGTATCGGACAAGCAGATTTACCAACTTGATGAGAAGTATTTTATTCATGAAAAGATCTTGAATGAACGTTTGAAGTGGTTGTATGAACAAACATCGGACAGCTTTTCGATGCAAGAGGCAAAGGCTGCGTTAGATGTCTCACGTAAATACCTTGTTCCTTTTTTGGAGTTACTAGATCACTTACAACTAACCGTACGCACTGAATCGGTAAGAGAATGGAAGAGAGCAAATGTTGAACAATGGATTAACGAAAAAGAAGAAAACTAAAGTTGCGTTTTTCAGTCCGTATTACGAGCAACCCCGTGGTAATTCAACGACGGCCAAACGAATTGAAGCAGGGATGAAGCAAGCCGGCTATGAGCTTGACATATTTGCTTATGAGGAAGAAAGTTGTCTGAAACGCGCACAGAAGCTTATTGAACAAGCAGACCTTGTTCACATCCTTCATTTGAGACGTTTTCAGTTATGGCAAAAGCGGACAAATGTATCTGTTACGAAGCCATATGTGTTGACATCTGGTGGAACCGATATCAATCATGACATTTTTATTGATGAATATGCAAGTGATTTGAGGGGGCTCGTTGCAAAGGCCTGTGCGATCACAGTATTTAGTGAGGATGGAAAACAAAAAGTGAAACGCGTTTTTACGATGAATGATGACCTTGTTTATGTGATCCCGCAAAGCATTTGGCTTCCTAGTTATCCAGAAACAGTTCAGGTTGAACCCAAAGCTTGTTCAGTTATTGAAGGGCCACATCTGTTATTACCTGCTGGGTTACGTCCTGTCAAAGACGTTCTTTATTTGCTACCTGTCCTCCCTAAACTAAAAGAAAGGTATCCAAATCTTACATTTACGATTATTGGTGCGGTTCTTGATCAACATGTATATGAGCAAGTGAAAGCAGCGTGTCACACGTATGAATGGATCCATTATCATAAAGAAGTTCCATTAGAAGAGATGGCTGATATCTACAAGCAAGCCGATATTGTTGTAAATACGTCAGTTTCAGAAGGCCAGTCAACAGCAATACTAGAGGCTATGTATATAGGAAAGCCGGTGATTGCTAGACAAAATGAAGGGAATGCCAGCATTATTCAAGATGGTCATAATGGCTATTTGTTTTCAAGTCCTGAGGAGTTTGAGTTAAAGCTTGATTCTTTGCTTGCTCACCCTGATGATGCAAGTCTTCTTTTTGGGAATGCAAGGAAAACCGTTGTTGATACATTTCGTTTCAATACTGAGATCGAGCGTTACATAGATGTATATCGACATTGTCAGACATGATTAGTGAATGTGCTGTGGATTGTGAAGTCGAATATCTTTACACCGATGGCGAAACGTGGTAGCTTTATAGCTGCGTTTGTGAAAGAAAAGGATGTGGGAGGAAGCAATGAAAAAAATTAGATTTGCAGTTATTTTAGTATTATTGTTTTTAGTCGGATGTGGGAATAATGGAGATGAGGATGTATTTGAGATTGCTGTGATCCCTTCGCAATCGATTGGAGAAATGCAAGAGGGGCTTACGAAACTTGAGGAAACGTTAGCCCAAGAGTTAGATCGAGAAGTAACGGTTGAACCTTATCCAAATTATAATGCTGTTGTTGAAGCGATTAATTATAATCACATCGACCTTGCCTACCTAGGCCCGGTTACATATGTGCTTGCCCATGAGCAAAGTGGAGCTCAGGCGATTATCACTCAACTGATCGATGGTGAGCCCTTTTATCATTCATACATTGTCACACATGCAGATGCACAGTGGGAAGATCTTGACGAATTATTAGAAGATCGTGCTGACATTGACTTTGCATTTGGAAGTATGTCTTCAACTTCAGGGTCGATTATCCCGAGTGTAGAACTGTATGAGCGTGGGGTGTTCCAATCGCCAGATGAACATGATTTTGGAACGTTAACGTATACAGGCTCACATGACATTACGGCTGAATCTGTTCAGAACAAACAAGTGGATGCTGGTGCGATTGATAGTGCGATTTTCGATGCTTTAGTCGAAGAAGGAACAATTGATGGTGACCAGTTTAATATCATTTGGGAATCCGAGAAACTTTATCAATATCCGTGGGTCGTTCCTGGAGAAATGGATGAAGAAACAATTACAGCGATTCAAAACGCGTTTGTTGACATCACTGACACAGAGATCTTGTCGATTTTTGGTGGTGCCTCAGGTTTTATTACCACAAGTGATGAAGAGTACCAGGCTGTAGCCGAAGCGGTTGAAGTTGCTCGAGGAATTGGCTTATTAGAATAGAGGTTTTTGATGATGATTTGGTTTAAACGTCGGTATCTTGTCATGCTCGTTGCGCTGATCGCATTTATTTGGTATAGCATGCATTTGACCGATTTCCAATTTCAAAAGTTTTATCAATTTATAAATACACTGTATTTTATAAATGAACGGTTTTTTCCATTGAATTGGGACATTCTCCCGAAGATGATTGAGGAAAGTCTCGTCACATTAGCAATGGCGTTTCTAGGGACTTTTTTTGCTTTACTTATTGCGTTACCGATTAGTTTTATGGCGGCTTATAATACAAGTCGTCATCCAATTTTTTATAGCACAACAAGGTCAAGTTTGAGTGTTCTTCGTTCGATCCCAGAGATTGTCTTCGGGTTAGTGTTTGTTGTTGCCGTTGGGCTCGGCCCATTTCCTGCTGTGATTGCGATTATGCTCCACAATATTGGTGTGCTAGGGAAGTTGATATCAGAGTTAATTGAATCTAGCGATCATGGACCGCAAGAAGCCATGAAGGCGGTTGGGGCGACGAGATGGGTCGCTGTTTTATTTTCGATTTTACCGCAAATTTGGCCAAATGTTCTTTCGCATTATTTCTATCGCTTTGAAGTCGCGATTCGAACGTCACTGATTCTTGGGTTTATTGGAGCCGGCGGAATAGGGCAACAATTATTTAATTATTTTAATACGATGCAATACAAATCAGTAGGAATAGCCATCTTAATGATTAGTATCCTCGTTATCCTCGTTGATTTTATCGGCGGTAAAGTCCGTCAACGAGTCATTTAGGAGCGATTGATATGATAGAAGTGAAACAATTATCCGTTCGGTACCCGAAAGCGACATCATACGCGCTCTCTGATATCGACTTATCGTTTAAACAAGGGGAGTTTATTTGCATATTAGGGAAAAGTGGTGCTGGGAAATCGACATTTATCCGCTGTTTAAATGGATTACAGCGACCGAGTAAGGGCGAAGTATCCGTTGACGGTATCGACATTTCTAAACAAAATGAAGCAAGCTTGCGCAAAGTTCGTAAACAAATGGGGATGATCTTTCAGCATTTTAACCTTATCCCACGCATCTCTGTTCTGCAAAATGTGTTAACAGGAACATTTGGGACAAGACCCCCATTAAAAAACCTTCTTGGGTTGTTTTCGAAGCAAGAGCTTGAGGTGGCAAAACGTGCGATAGAAAATGTTGAATTAGTAGAGCAGATGAATCGACGCGTGGAAGCCTTAAGTGGAGGCCAAAAACAACGAGTTGGGATTGCCCGAGCATTAATCCAACAACCAACCGTATTTTTAGGTGATGAGCCTGTGGCTAGCTTGGATCCTGGAACGGCAAATAAGATCTTTGAGCTTCTGATACAGATTCATCGTGACCATCAGCTTCTTACTATTATTAACGTCCATGATGTGACTTTAGCTAAACAATTCGCAACAAGAATTTTGGCTTTACGGGATGGAGCGTTGATTTTTGATGGAACGCCACAAGAGCTAACTGATGATATCTACAAGAAGATTTATGATTAGAATAAAAAACGTTTGGCCTTTATTAGAGCCAAACGTTTTTTGCGTTATTTTACATGAATGGGTCTTTCGTACCTTTCAGTCACTTCTCCGATGATTGCAGCATCAGTTAAGCCTTTTTCCTGTAAGGCTTCAACATAAGCCTCAGCATCATTTTTCGGCAAACTAATGAGAAGACCCCCTGAAGTAATCGCATCAAATAAAATCATTTGATCTGCTTCAGAAACTTGGTTGTCAAAGGAAATCTCATCACTAAGCCAGCGCTGATTTGCTTTAGAACCACCAGGAACAATTCCTTTTTCAGCCAATTCTTTCGTCCCGTCAAGAACAGGGACGTCGTCATGGTTAATCATAAAGCTCACATCACTGCCTTTTGCCATTTCGTAACTGTGACCGAGTAGACCAAAGCCAGTAACATCTGTGACGGAATGAGGCTTAAAGTTTGCTAAAGTTTCGGCTGCGATCTTGTTTAAGCTAGCCATTGTTTCTGTAACCGCTTGTTCTTGCTCTTCGGTAACAGCATCACGTTTGATGCCAGTTGTTAAAATGCCCACACCAATAGGCTTTGTCAGCACTAATGCGTCCCCAGGTTTTGCTCCGACATTTTTGTAGATGTCATTTGGGTGGGCAAGCCCAGTGACGGCCATGCCGAATTTTGGTTCTTGGTCATCAATTGAATGACCACCTACAATAAGAGCGCCAGCTTCTTTTACTTTATCTGCGGCACCACACAAGATTTGTGCTAACATTTCTTCAGGTAACTTTTTAATAGGAAATCCAACAATATTTAAGACTGTCTTTGGTTTCCCACCCATGGCATATACATCGCTAAGTGCATTAGCAGCTGCAATTTGCCCAAACATATATGGATCATCAACAACGGGAGTGAAGTAGTCAACCGTCTGAATCATCGCTAAATCTTCAGTTAATTGATACGCACCAGCATCATCTGATGTGTCTAATCCGACTAATAAATTGGAATCATGCTCTTGTTCTGGTAAATGACGCAAAACTTGCGCCAGGTCTTCTGGACCAATTTTGCATCCTCAACCGGCTTTTGTAGATAGTGATGTTAAACGAATCTTTTCATGGTTTTCCATTAAAGATCCCTCCTTTACCTTTGCTATTACGATTTTCGCATCTGTTAATAGCGAGTGATCAATGACAATCGCTAGTTGTCATTCATGTACATTTTTTGCGAAAACACATATCTTATCCTACAATAGAGTTGATTTTGATGTAAAGAAGTTTGATTTCGTGATGTGTAATTTTTAAGCTCAGTCTCGGTTCGGAAATAGAATATGATCTTTAGTAAACTAAAAGTGAAATGAACAGAAAGGTGGTTAATCATTTGAATAGCTATTTGCGCGAAATCCCTCCCATTCATGAACTTCAGCAAGATCCGCGCTTTCAATCGTTACTTGAGGAGGCACCATTTGGCCAAGTGACAAAATCATTAAAAGAAGCGGTTGACCAAATAAGGAAAGAGATATTAACAGGTGATTGGGATCAACAGAAGCATCAATACCTCAAAGAGCGGCTTTTTGCTGAAGTAGAAACGAAAGTGAATGAATTATCTCGTTATCACTTGCAGCGAGTGATTAACGGGACAGGAACGATTTTACATACAAATCTAGGTCGGGCACGCCTTAGTGAAGAAGCGATCCGCCAAGTGAATCTCACCGCCGCCAATTATTCTAACCTTGAATATAACATCCAAAAAGGATCACGCGGGTCACGACATGATGTGATCGAATCAATCCTAACAGAAGTAACGGGAGCTGAAGCGGCAATCGTTGTCAATAATAATGCCGCTGCTGTTTATCTCATTTTAAAAGCACTTGCCTCAGACCAGGAAGTTATCGTTTCAAGGGGACAACTGGTTGAAATCGGTGGATCGTTTCGGGTCTCCTCAATTATGGAGGAAAGTGGTGCGAAGTTAGTGGAAGTGGGTACAACAAATAAGACCCATCTTTATGATTATGAACAAGCCATCACTGAGGATACGGCGATGATTATGAAGGTCCACACCAGTAATTTTAAAACGATTGGATTTACCGAATCGGTAGATATCGAGGAGTTAGTAGATGTACGAGCGAAACATGAAGGGCTCATTCTTTATGAAGACTTAGGGAGTGGGGCACTCTATGATTTCCGCAAACATCACATTGGTGAAGAGCCAACGGTTGCTGAAGTTTTATCAAAAGGAGTTGATCTTGTCTCGTTTAGTGGCGACAAGCTGTTAGGAGGGCCACAAGCAGGCATTATCGCGGGTAAAAAAGAGTTGATTAAGCGACTGGCTAAGCATCAGCTTGCGCGTGTATTGCGCGTAGATAAAATGACATTGGCCGCGCTTGAGGCAACCTTGAAGGCTTACGTGTATGGCGAAGAAGCGTTGAACCGCATCCCTGTCGTCAGAGCGGTATTGACCTCGGAAACGGAACTGAAAGAACGCACCCAACGGTTTGTTGATCAGCTCGATCAAAAGGTTTGGCAGTGGCAACTTGAAAAAGGAACATCACAAGTTGGTGGAGGGACAATGCCAGATGTTGAGCTTCCGTCCGTGCTTGTCCACCTTAGGCATCCTAGTCTAAGTGCTCAACAGCTATTTGATCGTCTACGTCTCGGAGAACCGGCGATTATTTGTCGATTAAAGGATGATGATTTAGTCATTGACCTTCGTACAACCACGGAAGAAGAAGTACAGATCGTCGTACAAGCCCTTGACCAGATAAATAAAGACTGTCTCAGCTGAGCGCCTCTCTTTTCTTGTCATAGAGAAGCAGTCACAGTTGAGACAGCCTCTAATAAAACGAGTTATCCTGAGGGCACTGAAAAGGTGAATTTCACACTTTTTCAGTGCCCTTTACTGAATTGGCCTGCCTGTTACTTTTTCAGCAGTCTCATCCTTCGCCGTTCGTTTGACTTACATGGTTACGCTTTTTAACTTTTTTCGACCCGCTTAATGGTTCGGGCTGCCCAGGGTTTTGTCCTTTTGGCGCGTTTTTGCGTTGGTCTTTATACGTGTTATGTTCAGTCATTTTTAACCCCTCCTTTATCGTTAGTATGAGTCAATCAACATAACTTATGCTCTCGCCAATCATTGGTTTGGATGGCGTATAGTTTTTAGATGAAAATAAAAAAATAAACTGAAGGTGATTTTAGGAGGGAAAATTATGAACAAACCATACCAAAAAGACAAACAGCAAGCATTCCAAGCTGCTCAACAAGCTTTTGTTCGTGCTCAAGAAAGCACGAATACGATTGAAGAATATAGTAGCGAGTTTGGTCATCAATTAAAAGATGCAGAAAAAAGCATTGATCAAGCTGAACAAATGATATTAAATGCACTAGAGGTGGCCTCTGAACATCAACGTCATGAATTAAAATCGTTTCAAAACGAGTTATTTTTGCTAAAGGATCAGCTTGAACAAAAATAATTCATTACAAAATCCCGTGTTTTACTTCCAAATGGTCAATGAAAGCACGGGGTTTTCCTATTTATAGGCTCGTGGTTTACAATGGTATTTACTTTGGCCGCGGTAGGGAACAATCATCTTTTTTTCAAAAAATTATAAAAATCCATTTATTCTTTGTGAAAGTTTTGCTATTCTTAAATAGGCAAGTGAAGGAAAGAGAAATATTAAGCGCTTTCTGCTTCGTATTAGCAAAGATTCATTTTTTCGATTTGTCGTAATTTTTTTCGACAATTTTAAAAAAATGGGTTAAGATAGTACTAGAGGAGGGTATACATATGACAAATCAAAAAGATATTTTTAAGTCTCGTTCATCCTTTACAGTGGATGGTAAGAAGTATAACTATTATAGTTTAAAAGCACTTGAAGAGGCAGGGGTAGGGAAAACTACAAAACTTCCTTATTCTGTAAAGGTTCTGCTAGAATCAGTCCTTCGTCAGCATGATGGCTTTGTCATTAAAAAAGAGCATGTAGAAAATCTAGCAAAATGGGGCACTAGTGAGCTGAAAAACATTGATGTACCATTTAAACCATCTCGTGTTATATTACAAGACTTTACAGGGGTTCCTGCCGTTGTAGATTTAGCATCACTACGTAAAGCAATGGCTGATCTTGGTGGTAATGCAGATCAAATCAACCCTGAGATTCCAGTTGATCTTGTTATTGACCACTCCGTTCAAGTTGATAAGGCTGGGACTGATGACTCTCTAGATTTCAACATGAACCTAGAATTCCAACGTAATGAAGAGCGTTATAACTTCTTAAGTTGGGCACAAAAAGCATTTGATAATTACCGTGCGGTTCCACCAGCAACAGGTATTGTCCACCAAGTAAACCTTGAGTATTTAGCAGATGTTGTTCATGCTGCTGAAGTTGATGGTGAAGCGGTTGCATACCCAGATTCACTCGTTGGTACAGATTCACATACAACAATGATTAACGGTATCGGTGTTCTTGGATGGGGCGTCGGTGGTATCGAAGCAGAAGCTGGTATGCTAGGTCAGCCTTCATACTTCCCAGTACCAGAAGTTATTGGTGTTAAATTTACAGGATCACTTCCAAGTGGAACAACGGCTACAGATGTAGCACTTAAAGTAACACAAGTGCTTCGTGAAAAGAAAGTCGTTGGTAAGTTCGTTGAATTCTTTGGTCCTGGTCTAGCTGAAATGCCACTTGCAGATCGTGCGACAATTTCTAATATGGCTCCGGAATATGGTGCAACATGTGGTTTCTTCCCAGTTGATGAGGAAGCGCTAAACTATATGCGATTAACAGGACGTTCTGAAGAACAAATCAAGCTTGTTGAAGAATATTCAAAAGCAAATGACATGTTCTATGTACCTGGTGAAACACCTGATCCGGTTTATACAAGTGTTGTTGAAATTGATCTTTCTGAAATTGAAGCAAATCTTTCTGGTCCAAAGCGTCCACAAGATTTAATTCCACTTTCAGAAATGCAAGAACAATTCCAAAAAGCTGTTACTGCTCCACAAGGAACACAAGGCCTTGGCTTATCAAAGGATGAGTTTGATAAAGAAGTAACGGTGAAATTGGCAAACGGTAAAGAAACGACAATGAACACAGGTGCGATTGCGATTGCAGCAATCACAAGCTGTACGAATACATCAAACCCATACGTATTAGTTGCTGCAGGTCTAGTAGCGAAGAAAGCGGCTGAAAAAGGATTAAATGTTCCTGATTACGTAAAAACGTCATTAGCTCCTGGTTCAAAAGTTGTTACAGGATACCTTCAAAATTCAGGCTTATTGCCATACCTTGAGCAATTAGGCTTTAATATTGTTGGTTACGGCTGTACAACATGTATCGGTAACTCTGGACCATTAGCTGATGAGCTTGAAAAGGCGATTGCAGACAATGACTTAACGGTCACTTCTGTACTATCAGGTAACCGTAACTTTGAAGGTCGTATTCACCCACTAGTAAAAGCTAACTACCTAGCTTCACCTCCTCTAGTTGTTGCTTATGCACTAGCTGGAACGGTCGATGTGGACTTAAATAACGATTCATTCGGTAAGGATAAAGACGGTAACGATGTTTACTTTAACGATATCTGGCCAACAGCTGATGAAGTTAAAGAAGTTGTTCAAGAAACAGTTACACCTGAATTATTCAGAAATGAGTACGAAGATGTATTCAGAAGTAACCCACGTTGGAATGAAATTGAAACAACAGATGATGCGCTTTATAAGTGGGATGAAGATTCTACGTATATTGCAAACCCACCATTCTTTGAAGGGTTATCAAAAGATCCAGAAGAAATTAAACCGCTATCAGACCTACGTGTGATTGGTAAGTTTGGTGATACGGTAACAACAGACCATATTTCTCCTGCAGGTGCGATTGGAAAAGATACACCAGCTGGTAAGTATCTCATTTCTAAAGGTGTTGAGCCAAAAGACTTTAACTCCTATGGTTCACGACGTGGTAACCACGAAGTGATGATGCGCGGTACATTTGCGAACATCCGTATTCGTAACCAAATTGCGCCAGGAACAGAAGGTGGATTTACAACGTATTGGCCAGAAGATAAAGTAATGCCAATCTATGATGCGGCTATGAAATATAAAGAAAACGGAACAGGCCTTGCTGTTATCGCTGGTAAAGATTACGGTATGGGAAGTTCTCGTGACTGGGCAGCAAAAGGTACAAACTTACTTGGAATCAAGACTGTTATCGCTGAAAGCTATGAGCGTATTCACCGTAGTAACTTAGTGTTAATGGGTGTGTTACCGCTACAGTTTGCTGAAGGTGACAGTGCTGAATCACTTGGTCTAACAGGTAAGGAGTCATTTGAAGTACAAATTACCAATGATGTACAACCACGTGATATGGTTAAAGTTGTTGCTACTGATGCTGACGGTAAGAAAACAGAATTTGAAGCACTTGTGCGATTCGATAGTGAAGTTGAGATTGACTACTATCGTCATGGTGGTATCCTACAAATGGTGCTACGTGGCAAATTAGAAAAGGCGAATGCATAAGTCTTAGAAAAAACAGTTCCTCGTGCTGCGAGGAACTGTTTTTCGTTCTTAGATTTAGAGTTTATGGCTTATAGATGTAAGGATCCTTCCCGTTAAGTTTTGTCATCTTTTTATGTGTTGGAGTATTATTGGTTTTTTAAAATATATGTGGCGCGATCGGTTTTAATCGTTAAAAATTCATTTGATGCTTCAAATGATAACAACTGCTTTAGAGGGAGTTCGTAACTATTTAGCGGCAACTGAGAAGTTCCATTATGATTTAAGACGGTTCCGATTCCTTTTAATTCGATTGTATAGGGGTCGACATAATCATCCTCATCGTTAGGTTGTTGTACAACCGCTACATCCTCTAATGACATCGTATTTTTATCGATATCATTTTTTTCTTCTTTTTCAATAGAAATATCTGAACCTTTCCATTCATTTAACGTATCAAGTAGTGACTCGATTTGTTTGTTTTTTTCTGACAACGAACACAGCCCCTTTCAATCACTTCTATTTCTATACTTTGCTTTTTGAAAGCAATTCATACATAGCTTTTTCACTGAACTTTCCATGAATCATGAATGGATTTCATGAAGTTTCAATTATATTTTTTCTATAGTAAGCCACAATATAAATGCTTACAAAAAAATCTTGAAAGTGAGGCTTACAAATGGGTAGACAAAAGAAGGGCAATCCAAATGCTCAAAGAAATAATAATGCAAAAGCACAAGGAAAAAAAAATAATCATCCTGATACAGAGTTTGCTTCTTATGCTGAAGTAGAAGCTGAGAAGATGAGCAGAGAAAATAAAAAATAAATGTTTGAAAGGAGACGTTCCATTGACAGTTCAAACACAAGTTCAACAAGCGATAGCTTCTGCTCAAAGTGTACAAGCAAGTTTGACACAGTTTGCATTAGAAACTGGAAACCAAATGGCTAAGCAAACCTTTCAACAATTAGCTGAACAACAAAAAAACATTGTGACCCAATTGGAAGGACGTTATCAGCAAATTCTTGAAGAAGAACCGCAATTTAATCAAAATCAGTGAGAATAAGAAATGAAAACCCAAGAGTATATGTCTTGGGTTTTCATTAGTCCTAGCTACATATGTTTTTCTGTGTGAAACGGAGGGATCATCTTGTTTGACTTTTGGACAGGGGCAGAGGATTTACCTGTATACGGGTTTTTGTTACGAGCCGCTATTGTATATGTGTACGTCTTTGTCATGGTTAAGATATTGGGACAACGTTCGATGGGGACGATCAGTCCGCTTGACTTTATTTTTGGTGTGATTATTGGGGACATCATTGGTGAGCCACTCTCTAGTGGTGACATCCCATTAGGCGGTCCATTTGCTGCAGCGGCACTCATTGCTGGTTTACATTTAGGATTGACGTTAGTTGCATTAAGGACGCCGAGGTTCAGACGAATTATTGAGGATGAGCCACTCGTATTAATTAAGCACGGTAAAATTGATCATAAAGAATTAAAAAAAGCAAAAGTGACGATGGAATCATTGCTTATGGATATGCGTTTGCGTGGGGCATCAGATTTAACGGAAGTCGATTATGCCGTATTAGAGGGGAATGGACAAATCAGTGTAATTAAAAAGAGTGAAAATCAATCACTAACACCGAAAGACATGTTACAAACCCCTCCACCTAAAGGTTATCCAACGGTATTGATACAAGACGGACGAATCATTCATGCAAATTTAAAGCAGGTAGGCACGATTAATTGGTTGAAAGAGCAATTACGTAAGCGTGGGATTCGAAACCACACCGAAGTATTTTTATTAACGATGGATGAAGGTGGTCAAATTTATTTTAGTAAGAAGTAATACATGAAGTAACACATATAGTAGGCGTTTGCATACGCTGAAGTGGTTGGAGTTTTCGAAAAATTTTGCCCTTAATGTATAAAATTCCTTCTAATTAGTAAAACTTAATAAAAAATTAGAGGAGTGATACTTATGAGAAGAGTGAAAAAATTATCGTTTGCAGAATTGGTTAATGAAAATAAACAACAGCTTCTTAATGATCGGGAGGCAATTGAAAAGATTGAAGAACGATTAGAAAAGCGTAGAGCTGATAAAGTCTAAGGTAAGCTGTTGTATGTATCGGTCCATTTCTGGATAGATGCGAAACGATTGCCATGCATAAGTCCCCGCATTTTCGGTGATAGTAAACATAAAGGAGGGGTTACAAGATGGCAAAATCCAAACACGCATTTGATAAATTTCGACCGAATCATTTGGGAACACAACCGCGTGCAAGTGACTCAAATAACGGGAAGAAAATGAACACGAAAGGGAATGCAAACCCTGATTACGTACCACCAAAAGGTTAGATAGATATCAAAAAGATAATGAAGCGAGGATGCTAAAGGGATTGGCTTCCGTAAATTTTCATCAGTTTTGGTGAAAATGGTAGGCTGTACGAAAAGGAGTATCACCTTTTCGTACAGCCTCTTTGAAGTGGAGTAGGAGTGGAGTGCGCCAACAAAGGTGATGATCATTAAAGGGGGCTTACTCACACCGCGTTGGATTGTATGCGGGCAAAAAGTGAATTGGTGAAGTTATGCGCCATGTTCACTGAGCCAAGTAAGAACGTTCGCAAATTGTTGTACCTCTTTACTCTCATGAAAAGATTGAAACGGGCAACCTTTACGTTTGAGTCGAGTTCGAACGACATCGAGGGAAAATTGACGAGGATGCAGGTTTTCGTTGACTTCTTTCCAATCAAGTGGTGTAGCAACGAGTGCTTGATCATTGCCACGACAAGAATAGGGGGCAATGATCGTTTTGCCTTCTGCGTGCTGAACGTAGTCGATATATAGCCGCTTGCCGCGATGCTTTTTTAATCGTTCCGTTGTAAACCAAGCGGTGTTCTTTTTGACTAAATATTCGGCGATAAACGCCGTAAAGCGTCTCGTATCCGCATAGCTAAACTTGTTGTTTTCTAATGGTAGGTAAACTTGTAACCCTTTATTTCCTGACGTTTTGACGTAAGTGATGAGCTGAAGCTTGTCACAAATCTGTTTTAGTTGTAGTGCAGCTTCGACGGCTAGTGAAAATTCGTTTTGGGATGGCGGATCTAAATCAAAGACGATTTCACTTGGGTGTCTGGCATGATAGGGTTGAAAAGGAATGTGGTATTCAATCGCGGCTTGGTTTCCGAGCCATAATAAAGTAGCGATATCATTACAGAGGAGATAGTCAATCCCCTCATGTGTAACCGTTTTGATAAATGTGGGTGCGTAGTCAGGGCAATTTTTTTGATAAAAAGATTCTTTATGAATTCCATTGGGAAAACGGATTACAGTGAGCAATCGTTCATTTAAAAATGGGAGCATGAATGGAGCAACCTCACTTAAGTAGTGTAGATAATCTATTTTTTTAATTCCTAATCGACGCCATAGAAGTTTCTCTGGGTTTGAGATCGATAATTTTTTTCCTGCTACCATTAATTCTGAATGTGCTTTTGTAAATTTTCCCATGTGCAATCCTCCCACTGTTGATCAAAACGAAATTGTACGAAGCGTGGTTCACGTAGTTGTTGTTTATAAATCTCTAAAAATTGTAGTTCAACACAGATGCTCGGTTCAACTTCTATTCGTTGCTTACTTTCTTGTGATTTATTTTTTTTAATAATCTCCGTTAACGCATAGTTTTCCTCTTGTGATAGGCCATGGCTAAAGACCCCGATGGGGGTGAATGTGCCGTTTTTTATGATCGAAACATGAAAGTACCCATTGCTTTTATCGTAGCCACTTAAAATAAAGACGCCGAACTTATAATTTTTAATTTTTAGCCACTGTTTCGTTCTTACACCGGAATGCCAAAAGCTGTCTGTTTGTTTGGCGATGATCCCTTCACCGTTGTGTGTAGTGACCGTTCTCCATATCCGGTCTTTATTTGTTTCATACGGCACGAACTGTAACGTTCTTCTTGATTCCACCTCAACCTCCGTTGGGAATTGTAGTTTCTGGAAGAGAGAAGCTAACCGTTGCTTTCGTTCTAAATAGCGATGCGTTGAGGTTAACACTTCTCCTTGACTAGCGAGGAGGTCAAAGGCCAATAAACAAGCAGGGTGCTTTTTGCTTGCTTCTGCAATGACTTGTTGCTGTTTCACCCTCCCTCGTTGTTGGATGCGTTCAAAGTTTGCTTTATACTTTGAATCAAGAATGCCTATTTCTCCATCGATGACAACAGGGAGTAGAGAACGGAGCTTTTCCTTATAGGAAAGTAGCGCTGTTGTCACCTCAGGAAATATATGATTCAAGCTCTTTTGATTACGACTTAAGATATGGAGTTCTTGCTCGCTGAAATATATGATCGTACGAAATCCATCATACTTTAATTCATAGACCCAGCGTTCCCCTTGTGGGATTGTTTGGGTGAGTGATGGAAGCATCGGTTTCAGTTGCTTAATCACTAGCCTGTTGCCTTTTTCTTACGGGGTGCTTTTTTCTTTTTTGGAGTCTCTGCTTCTGCTTCTGCTTCTGTTTTTGTTGGTTTTGACTTATCAATGCTCGCTTGTAGCGCTTCCATCAAGTCAACAACATTTCTCTCTGGGGCTTCTTGGGCGACCGTACCTTCATTACCTGCAATTTTCGCTTGGATTAATTCCATTAATTTTGAGCGATAGTCATCCGTGTATTTTTCTGGTTCAAAGGTCGTTGATAATTGCTCAATCAATTGGACAGCTGTTTCCATTTCTTTTTCATTCAGTTCGATATCTTCTGGGACACCAGGAACTTGGTTCACTTGGCGAACCTCATCAGGATAATGGATCGTCTCAAGGATCAGTGCGTTTTTGTAGGCGCGAACTGCAGCTAACTGCTCTTTGGAACGAATCGTTATTTTTGCTAAGCCGATCTTACCTGACTGTTCAATCGCATTTTTTAATAGCATGTACGGTTTTTCACCATGTTCGTTAGGGCCGACGAAATAAGACTTATTAAAATAAACAGGATCAATTTCATCTAGTTTCACAAAGTCGATAATTTCAACGCTTTTGTTTTGTTCAGCTTTTAAATTCTCTAATTCTTCGTCTTCGATGATGACATATTTTCCTGGTTCATATTCATATCCTTTGACAATATCATCTGCTGCCAGTTCCTTGCCACAGGACGGACATACTTTTTCATATTTAATCGGTGTGTGACATTCTTTGTGTAGCGAACGCATTTTTATATCTTTATCTTCTGTGGCGGCATAGAGTTTGATCGGGATATGAACAAGTCCAAAGCTTATCGATCCTTTCCACATCGTATGCATCGATTTTCACTTCCTTTTCTAAGGTAGATGTTTGTCGACCTTTCAATGATTTTTGGAATATAGATGTTTTATTATTTTTTCTCTACGTTATAATTACATGAGTGTTATCTTTTTCCTAAGCTACGAGTGAAAATGAGGGGGATGAGAGGAATGGTGAAAAATTTTCATTGTTGTGCCACGTGTGTTCATTTTGATGTGATGAAAACAACGAAGAACACGGTGAGGGTGTGTCGTCGATTAGGGTTTGAAACAAAATCACATTATCAGTTTAATTGCTGGACCCCTAAAGAGAATGTTCAGAAGTTAATCGATAAAGATCAGTCATCTTCAACCGAATGATAAGTGGATCGGTGATATTGGCAAGAAAAGGTGAGGGCAAAAAAACCAAGCATGAACAAGGGTTGGGATTATAAACTAGGACTAGTTCTCAAGGTTGAATATTGGCTATGTTTAAATTGTGAAAAAAACACTTGTCTTATTGAGCGTTTGTGATGATAATTAAGATGGTAGTTGTTGTATTTAAATGGATTGTACTGTTTTATAAATAATAATAAGGAAGTGTTTTCGATTAGGGGGAAATTTTTTTCTTTTTTTAAAGAATGGATAAACACGCCTGTTCGACTAGGGATAACAGTTTTGTTTCTCCTATATATTGGTGTCCTTCTTTATGTAACGTTGTTTGCATGGAATTATGGTGCTTCGCTTGGACCAGAAGGCCCTGGTGGAAGAAATTATAATCTGATGCCTTTTCGAAGCATTTATCGCATTGCTGTCTTTAGTCCGGACATTAGAGATCCGATCCGGATCTTACTTGGTAACGTTATTTTATTTATTCCCTTTGGGTTTTTGATGCCGCTTGTCTTTAAGCCGCGTGCGCGATCGTTTCTTAAAGTGACTGCTCTAGGAATGATGGTGTCGATCTCGATTGAATTGTATCAGTTTTTATTTACGTACCGAGTGGCTAATGTTGACGATGTGATTTTAAATACAACGGGAGCTGCAGTTGGGTTTTGTCTATTTTACATCGGACATCGACTAAAAAAGCGAATCATTGTTATTCCTTCGAATACAAAAAAACCATCCTAAAAAAACGAGCAACCGTGAAAATGTTGCTCGTTTTTCATTTATGAGAGGCCGATTTTGGCATCTGTTCGTTTTTTCCAAAGTCGATAACAAACAAAAACAATCCCAAGAAAGCTACTATAGACAGCAATGGTTGCGAAAATATCACTCGGGTTTGTCAGTAGTGTATTTCCGACAAAAGCGAACAAAAACATCGAAGGGACCTTTCCTAGTGATGAGGCAACCGCATAGCTGATAAAGGTCACTCGACTTAAAGCCGAATAAATATTGACAATGATCGAAGGGATGATTGGGATAAGACGAGTAATGAAAATGGTGAGAAACGCGTTTTTTTCAAATAAAATGGTGATTCTCTCTAACGGTTTATAGCTTCGTAACACTTTGATTCCCCAATCATGATAACCGTACCTAACGACAATGAACATAATGATGGACGCTAGGGACGAACCAATCCAGGTAACAAGAGCACCAAGAGCAGGACCGTAAGCAGCACCGATCACACCTCCGATAATTGGATACGGGATGATCGGAAACAAGGCCATCAGTGTTGCAATCACCGTTGTCATAACAACATAGTCATTGCCACCGTGACGAATCCAATCGAGGAGACTTTCTCCATATAAATAGATGAGGAGACCAATAATGAGATAACTACTTGCGACAATTAATTTTTTGTACATAAGAACTCCTATATTTGTTTTGTTTTTATTCTAGTATACAATGAAAATGACATCATTTACATGAATAAAAGTTGGAATCTGACTCCGTTTCAGAAGTTTCGGTTTTCTGCAAAATTCTTTTCAAGTTATTGCTAGTTTGATAATATATATAATACAAAGTTGTTTAGTAGGAATTATGGTGAGGGGAGAATAAATAATGAGAGTAAAACGATTACTAACGGTCTTTATCATGACTAGAAGGAAGCGGTTGTAATGGTGATCATCAGTGATGCCTTGTTATATGTAAGTTTTTCACTGTTAATGGGGCTTTTGATTTTTGAACTAGTACCACGGAAGTATCGGCCAGCGTTTCGTGTTTCTAACCGGTTTTTCTTCGGTGTTGTAGGCAGTGTTATGGTCCTTACACTGGTCCCTGTTATTTCTGTTACTAGCTACATTGTCCATCAGTTTGAGGCTAACTTGTTTCATACCTTTCAACAAATCTTGTTTTCTTACTCGATCGGGCATGCGTGGCTTGTAGTGATGTTGTTTTCATGTCTCCTACTGTTTACTAGGGCAAGATTGAATCAAGCTCAAGTGCTCATCGTTCGCATTTTGCCGCTCATATGTGCGATCGCTATCGTTTTTGCAGCCAGTTGGGCAAGTCATGCTGCTTCATTAGAACCTTTGTATGGATTTTTGGCTAATAGCCTTCATTTCCTTGCAGTTACGGTATGGATTGGAATTATGCTCGTGGTCAGTTGGTTTAGTACGACAGATGAACGGTGGCTACCATATCTACGCTGGTACACGCCAGTGGCTATTAGCTGTGTTGCTATAATCATACTTTCAGGGTTTGCCTTAATGTCGTTGATCACACCAGAATATGTGAATTCATGGGTATTAACGTATGGGCAGCTGTTACTGCTAAAACATTTACTGTTTATCCCTTTGTTGATGTATGGATTAATTAACGGCTTTTTGATGACTCGAAAGTTAAAACAAATGCCGACATTTAGTCCAAAGAAGTGGTTGCGAGCTGAAGCTGTGATTGCTCTGGCTGTTTTTGTTGTCACGGCGGTCATGACGGAACAAACGCCACCACATGACGTTGCAAGGACGTTACAATTTGAACAGCCTTCAGCGTTGTTTTTAGTATTTCATGAGTTAAATTATGGTGATCAATTTACGATCGGTTTATCAAGTCTCTCTATTGGCTTTATGGTGCTAGCCGTTATTCTTTTAATGATGATCATCCGACGCTTCAAACGAAATGGATCGGCACGTTTAAGTCTCGTTCTTACAGCTTGCTTTCTTTTATCAAGTTACACAGCAGTGATGACAAGTGTTGAATCATCAACGTTGATTAGTGATGATAGCCGCTATGAGACAATGGAGGATGCAATTAGAGAAAGTGTTGCAGGTGAACCGAATGTTTTGCAGAGTCAGCCATATAAAGAGCGATATACGGTTGTCTTATATGAAGTCAACCAAGAATTATTAGTCACTGAATTGCTACTCAATGACCAGGAAAACGGAGGCTATTACCGTTTGCAGGATTCGACCTTAACTGTTGGTGGAATTCCGATTTCTGAATCTGACCACAAAATTCGAACGTTTAAACTTGAAGGTGGATTATGGGTTGGTGATAAGGACTATACGTACGTGACGATCGGGTTTGTTAATGAACCTGCGCATGTGGCTGATGTTGTTATTCATTATGAAGGCGCAAAAGACGAGGTAGAGATCATCAACCAATCGTTCCTAAATATTGCGACTGCCAACGAGGAGTGGGACCCCAATCACCCGATTGAGTTTGTCTCCTCTGATGGAGAAGTGATCGGAGGTTATATGAGAGGGGTTATGGAGCAAGGTGTATATTGTCATTAGAAATTTGTCGACAAAAAAGTTGTTTTAGATGTAGGAATTTTCTCTCTTTTCTATAATATATTGCTTACAAGTGAAAAGAAAAGGGGAGTGCTACAATGGAAGCTAGTGATGCTCGTATTAAAAAGTGGTTGGTCAGTTTAGGGGTCATCTTTTTCATTGCCTTATTCACCTATCAAAATGAAGAAGACCCCATTCAACTCCCTACTCATTCAACAACACAAGTCGAATATGAAATGTCTAGTGATTAGTTATCTATAAACGAAGTGTTATCAAGCGAAAAGGGCTTCCCTTAAAAAAACGGTATTCACCCTACCTACATGAGGTGAGCCGTCTTTAATAGGGATTAGGCTCTTTTTGCGCTCTAGGAGTTATAGAGCGGGATGAATGAGGAAATAATGGAAACAAGCAGATGTTGAAGATTTGTCGATTTTGTGAATGATTTGACGTACGAAATGAATTGTATTTGGAAAACTTTTAACGTAAAATTATTGCAATGAAACAAGAAGGAGGTATTAAATGGAATTTAGCTATTCGGATATGTCAACTCATGAGATTATTGCGTACTACAAACGAGTGAAAAATTACCTTGATCAAGGCTTTCGGGCTGAAGGATTACGAGATGAGCTCGTTGTCATTTCCAACACGTTTAAGGAAAAAGAAATGGATGATAGCCAGAATTCATTCTCAAATTATTTAGCGGAAATCCATCAATATCTATTAACGATTAGACATTAGGCAAGAGAGCTCCTTTGAAAGCTTTCTTGTCTTTTATTTTTGGAAAGAACGCATCGTTAATGATAAAATAAAGGATAGAGGATCTAAGAGAAAAACAGCAGCTAGGTTGGTGGTAACCATGATGAAAGATGAACAAATCGATGTTAAAGTGATAGAAGAACAGGTACATAAATGGGAAAAACATCGCCGAACATTTAATGAGGCAAAAGCGATGCGTTATCTGAATATGCTCGAAAAACTAGAGTCGAGCACAACTGAAGAGCAAAGCAAACAGAAGCGAATAAAGGTATCGCTATTGAGCTTGATGGCGTTTTCGAGATATGAACGCACGCATTTGGTTGATGATATGATCAATAGTTGGATGGATGAGGCGTTTCGTGTTGATGGTCACCATCATCTAGCGAATGAGCTTTTGTTAAGAATCAATGAAGACTTTATTCAAGCTGGATTGCTGCCAGAGCAATTTCCACAAATTAGAGAGACCGATCATGCGTCTGCGAAAAAAAAGCTAGCCAATGATTACTTGCAAATTGCGAATACTTTTTTTACAAAGGTACCCCTGTACCAAGAGAAGGTAGATCAAGCGTTAGCAGCGGCCAAGCGAATCGATGATCAGGAAAAAATAGAACGTTTCCAGACGATGAATGCGCTCTTAGCAGAAATGAAGAAGCCATTGATGCAAATTGTCAAAGCAACAGAATCGTACTCTGATTCGATGACAGGGATTTTTTATTCAGCATCTCAACTTAAAGAGATTAAAGCCGCGATTGAAACCATTGAATCACTCAAACTAAAATGGAATGAGCTGACTCCAACGGAAACTTCTGAACGTGAGGAAGACCCAAGCTCGTTAACTGAACTAGACCAGATGATTGGTTTAGAGCCTGTGAAAGAACGTGTACATCGACTCTATCATTATTTGCGTTACCAAAAAATTAGAAAAGAAAAAGGCTATATGTTAACCGATGATATTAGTTTACATATGATCTTAACCGGAAATCCAGGTACGGGAAAGACGACGTTAGCCCGGTTACTTGCGAAAATTTATTATGAACTAGGCATGTTACAGCGTCCAGAAGTATTGGAGGTTGATCGCTCGCAACTCGTTGGTGGCTTTGTTGGGCAAACCGAAGAAAATACAATCAATATCATAAAAAAAGCCGTCGGTGGTGTTCTCTTTATAGATGAGGCCTATAGCCTTAAACGAGAAGGGGCTGCAGGTAATGATTATGGACAAACCGCGATTGATACTTTAGTGTCGGCGATGACTAGTGGGGAGTACGCGGGGACGTTTGCCGTTATTTTAGCAGGCTACCCAGAAGAAATGCGCCAATTTTTATGGGCGAACCCAGGACTCAGAAGTCGTTTTCCAGAAAGTAACCATATCCATTTGCCGGATTATAGCCTACCAGACTTAATTGATATTGCTGAAAAGGCGGCAATTGAAAATGATTATACCTTTTCTGATCAGGCGTTAACAGAATTAAAGAAACGAATTGAGAAGGAACAAGTCGATGAAACGTTCGGTAATGCCCGTACCGTGAAAAATATTGTTCTTGATGCAATCTTTAAAAAAGGGTCACGGGTGTCGCTTGATGAAGAGCTGCAAATGAATGATTTTACAATGCTAGAAAAAGAAGATGTCAAAGAAGATGATGGACAAAATGAGGGTTCAGCGATTGATGAACTTAATCAACTCGTAGGGATCGACGATGTCAAAAAAGAAGTTCAAGGGCTAGTGTCATTTGTCAAAGTCCAGCAAATGCGTCGTGAGAAGGGATTGCCGGTTGTTCCTGTCCAACTGCATTCAACCTTCACTGGTAATCCAGGAACGGGAAAAACAACCGTAGCAAAGGTGTATGCAAAGATTTTAAAAGAGTTAGATTTGTTGAAACGAGGTCACTTGATTGTTACCGGGCGATCTGATTTAGTTGCTGGTTACGTCGGTCAAACCGCGATCAAAACAAAAAATAAAGTCCGTGAAGCGCTTGGCGGTGTCCTCTTTATTGATGAGGCTTACGCATTAGCCTCTGGCGGTGAAAAGGACTTTGGTAAGGAAGCCATTGATACACTAGTGGAGGAAATGACCAAGCATAATGAAAACCTTGTTGTTATTTTAGCTGGTTATGAGGATGACATGCAAAAATTATTAGCTAAGAACCCTGGTTTTACGTCTCGGTTCAAAAAACATTTACATTTCCCAGATTTCTCAACGGACGAAATGATTGAAATTATGCTTGGGTATGCAAAAACGTATGGTTATCAATTAAACGAAGACGCTTTAGTGTATATTCGTGATATCGTTGCAGGGAAAACGATCAATTCAAATGGCCGTTACGCAGTTGATGCGATTGATAAGGCGATTTTAAATCATTCGCACCGGGTGCTGGCAGACGAATTGACGGATGAGGAGGCAACCCTTACGACGTTAGTGAAAAGCGATTTCGTAGAGGCACTATAAGTCTTTTGCAAAATGACGATAATGATCATTAGGGGGAACACAGCAATGGATAACTATTTTGTATCAACTAGGGATATTCAAGTTCTGTATGCGGATACGGACATGATGGGTGTGATTTATCATGCCAATTACTTGAAATATTTTGAATTAGGTAGAGCAGCATTGATGGAAGATCTAGGCTATAGTTATGTAGGGATGGAACAATCCGGCTATTTTGCACCAGTTTATGATGTGCAAGCCGTTTACAAAAAACCGCTTCGCTATGGCGACAAGGCTGTTGTTAAAACGTGGGTGGAGAGCAACGACGGTGTCAAAACGGTGTACGGTTATGCAATAGTAAACGGTGATGGTGAACTCTGTGTAGAAGGCTCAACCACTCATATTATCGTAAGAAAAGATACATTTAAACCGACCGCTTTTAAAAAAGTATTTCCGGAATGGTTTCAAACATATGAAGAGATTAAGAAAAAATAAAACGTTCAAACCCGATCGTATAGCATCCGTTGTTTGATATAAACTAATAAAAAAACAAGGGGTGAAGCGATTGACACACCACGATAATCGTAAAAATAATGTAGAACGACTTCAACAAATGCGTGAAAATACGATTCGAAAAATTGATGAAGCTGCCGAGCAGTTAGAGACAGCTGGGCTAACTGAAGAAGAACGCGAGCAGCTACTTGCAAAAAATCAGCGAAGAGAAGAAAGTATCGCAGCCTTTGAATCCGAAATTGCTGATGAACAAAAGGCTCGTGAGAATGGCGAAATTTAATGTTTTGAAACAAGAAAGCAAGGTACGGGTCCATCTTCCGGCCTTGTTTTTTTACGTATATATCTCCTTTATCCTTGTTAATCCTCCTTGATTGGACATTTCTTATGTCGCTTTCAGTAGTGTAAGTAAATATTGTGCAAAACGTTGTCGTTAAGCTGGTGAAAACTAGACCGTTTTAGACAATATCTATCGCAGGATTTTTTTTAATCGTAAGGAAATCAAACATAGAAGCTGAAAGCAGATGAAAAATAGGGTAAAGTGAGGGTGAAAAATCATGAGTACATTGTTTTCAGGGAGAAGTCGATTAGAAAACCAACTCTATCATATAAAAAAGCAAATGCAGTCTAATAACCCTGAGATTCGTGAATTGGCGATGCAAACATTTGCGGAAATGGTTGAAAGAGATGTAAAAAAAGAGAAAACGATCGTAAATCCGGTCAAGAAGCGAATGAAACGCCGTAAACCATCAACCGAAGAAAGGAATGAACAGAAGTCATTGAACCAACAGGAAACAAAACAGGAGCCCGGTTCTTTTGAACAGACTAGCGATGAGCTCGCAACAGCACAAGCAGATCGTGATGTGATGTATAAAATTAGAACATTACAAAAAGAAAAACAAAGTCGACTCCAAAAACGAAAAAAGCGTTGGTTTCTCCTGTGAGAGGAATATTTATGCTGGGTACGCCTCTTTATGATAAAATAGAAGGAGTAAGCAGGTGTACACAAAGGAGAGAATGACCAACATGGCTTTTGGCATTACAAGACAGGAATTAAATGAATGGAAACAGGCCTCACGGGAAGGGCAGATTGCTTTTTTGACTCATTACTGGCTCCACCCAAAAGATCCTACAATTCAAACGGTTACAAAGGTAGCATGTGCTGACTTAGATGAATTAGTGAAGTGGGGGAGCCGTTATGGGCTACGAAAAGAATGGATTCATAGACGTCCGTCTTATTCACATTTCGACTTAATTGGTGCCAAACAGATTGAGGTCTTACATAAGGAACAATTAACGGATCATATCAAGCGTTTTAACATGACGACCGATTGATCGTACCATTTCGCAACGTTCATCGGCACCATTTATAAAAACAATCGAAGCAATCATGGAGGGAAAAAAGTGATTCAAAAACAAATTATAGCTGACTTACATGTTCAACCAACCATTGATGCAAAAGGTGAAATCCGAAAACGCGTGAATTTTTTAAAATCATACCTGACTTCGACTGGGGCCAATGGGTATGTACTTGGCATTTCAGGTGGGCAGGATTCGACGCTTGCCGGAAAGTTAGCTCAAATGGCTATTGATGAATTAAATGAACAAAAGGAAAACTCTTACCAATTCATTGCCGTCCGTTTACCTTACGGTGAGCAACAAGATGAACGTGACGCACAAGATGCGATTGTGTTTATCAATCCAACGAAACAGGTGACGATTAATATTAAGCCTGCAGTGGATGCAGCTTATCAATCGTTTTACGAGGCTGTTGGTGAACAGTTAACTGACTTTAATAAAGGGAATACGAAGGCGCGTGAACGGATGAAAGCCCAATATGATGTAGGGGCACATGTTGGTTGTCTTGTGATTGGAACTGATCATGCCGCTGAAGCGATTACTGGATTTTTTACAAAGCATGGGGACGGGGCGTGTGATGTTGCGCCGTTATATGGGTTAAACAAACGTCAAGGGAAGCAATTATTAATGGAACTAGGCTGCCCTGAACATCTATACACGAAAGCCCCTACAGCTGACCTAGAAGATGACAAGCCAGGGTTACCTGATGAAGTGGCGTTAGGAATGACGTATGAACAGCTTGATGATTATATGGAAGGTAGTAACGTACCTGAAGCCATTGTTGAAAAAATTGAGACACGCTATAACAAAACCGAACATAAACGGAGGTTACCTGTTACAGTGTATGATGAGTGGTGGAAAGAAAATCGTTGATTCGTAAATGAGCCTATGAAATAAGGCTCTTCTTTTCTCATGGATATCACAAATGAAATGGGTATAAACAGGTGTAGGCATACATAGAGTAGGGAGTGTCTGTCTAGAGGCAGCAAGATTGACGTTCATGAACTGGGAGAGTGGAAGGATGGTATTACAAAAAAAAATCGTTGCTTTGCTTGTCTTATCAATGATTTTAAGCTTTATGCTTGGGTTTTATTTAGGGGGACATTCACCGAAAGATACAGATGCACGAGGTGAGTGGACGGCTAAGCCAGCTAGTAGTCAGGCGGATGTTTTTAATATTGGTGATACGGTATTTATCAATGGTTTGCATGTAACAATTAATGATGCTCGTTTAGAAGAGAGCGAGGCGGGTTCGGTTGAAGAACATATTGTCATTGTTGATGTTACCATTGAAAATACGACTGATCGCATTCATGAGATTTCTCGCTATAATATGACGTTGATTGACGATCAAGGGTATGGTCATGAACATGAGTCGAGAATTAATACGAAGGGCGTATTAGGAGGTCAACTACATCCGGCACGGCAAATGCGTGGGGAAATTGCCTATCTTGTCCCGTCATCAAGTGGATATGAGTTTGTTTATACCGATCATTTACGAACAGGTCAGATTGTTTGGGAGTTAGATCCTAAACGATTGCTTGAAGATCAGTAGAGATGCTACAGTTAGGTACGAAAAGGTGCAGGAGTTGAGTGATGTGAAACATACAGAGAAAAATACAGATTTACATATGCATTCGACAGCTTCAGATGGTGGGTATTCTCCATCTGAATTGATGAAAAAGTGTGCGGGTGTTGGGCTTTCAGTCGTGTCATTAACCGATCATGACACGATGGATGGTGTTGAAGAGGCGATCACAGCGGCAGCGGATGAAGGGATACAAGTCATTCCCGGAATTGAATTCTCGACCAAGTATAAGGGTATTAGTGTCCACGTGCTAGGTTATGGTCTTGATTATCGAGATCGAGAATTAAAGCGTATGCTAGCTGAGCAAAGGGAGATGCGCAGGAAACGACTTGATGTGATTCTCGAAAAATTGGCAGCACAACAGATTTCTCTACAAGCAGAGGATGTTTTAGAGTTTGTCGATGGAGGTAGCATTGGTCGTCCTCATATTGCGAAAGCGTTAGTTAAGCATGGATATGTGAAAGATGTGGCTGAAGCGTTTCAGCTATATTTAGCAGAGGATAAACCGTGTTACGTTGCCAAAGAACGGGAGATGACACCAACAGAAGCGATTGAGTGGATTCATAAAACAAAGGGTGTCGCGATTCTCGCTCATCCTGTCTATTATGGTCTTGATGAGTATATTGAAGGTTGGGTCGTGAATGATCGGTTAGATGGGGTTGAAGTCTATCATCGCGATCATTCTCCAGAAGATGCGAGGCATTATGAACAATTGGTTGAAGGGATCGAGCAAAAACATCATGTTCGTTTATTGAGAACCGGTGGATCTGATTTCCATCACGAAGATTATGGTCGCGTGCGAGAGCCGTTAGGTGTGACCCGTATTCATAATCAGTTAGCGGATCTACTTATTAAGGAAATGAATGAACGAAAATAAGTGTAGAGGCTGTTTTAAAAGGTGGACCTTTCTTTTAGAGCAGCTTCTTTTATGTCTTTGGGTTGTAACTTTCTTCCTATAACTTTTTTACCTTTCATGGTAAAATGGTTTGGATGTGGAGTGGAACCTGCTTTATAGATGTTCCTTATCATAAACGTTTGCGTTTTTCGAAAAAATTAAAGTGTGGTGTTTGTTTAGTGAGAGTGATAGAAATTTCAGATTACAATTACAATACAATGGAGCTTGCCAAGCCAATCTATGATCAAAAAGGACGAATATTATTAGCAGCAGGTAATGCTATTCATCCAAAATACTTGCAAAAGTTACTAGAATTAGGGATTACATATGTAGTGGTTGAGGATACTTCCTCTAGAGGGATTACCCTTGATGAAATGGTTGATATGCCGACATGGATCGATGCGATCAAAACTGTACAACAAGCATTTGAACAAGTAGAGAAACAAGCTCCGATACCAATAAAGGACATCCAAGTAACAGCTTCGAAGCTATTACAGGAAGTAAAGGTCAGAAAAGCCGTTTTGCTAGTCCCTTCTACATCAACAGCAAAAGAAATCCAGCCATACGCTCATGCTGTCAATGTAGCATTAATTGCGTTACAGATGGGTAAACAGCTTCAATACAATGACATTCAGCAACGTGATTTAGCGATTGGATGTTTATTGCATGACATCGGTAAAGCTGTGACGAGCGATGAAGCAAAGCATCCCTTTGAAGGGTTTACAATTCTTCGAAGTATTCGTGAGTTTAATTTATTATCGGCTCATATTGCCTACCAGCACCATGAAAAAGTAAATGGAACTGGTTACCCTAGACAGTTAAAGAAAGATGAAGTATTAGAATTTGCTCAAGTGTGTAGCGTTGCCAATCGCTATGAACAACTACTATCTATAGACCGAGTTCCACCATATGAAGCTGTAGAAAAAATCATGAGCTTAACGGATGTCGATTATAAACATTCGGTTGTGAACAGCTTCTTCAAAGGTGTCCCTTCGTATCTTCCAGGTACTAGTGTACGCTTAAGCACAGGGGAAACTGGAATTGTTACACGCATTAATTCACATTTGCATCGACCTTGTGTACGTGTAGAGGAAACGGGTAAGGAGTTATCTCTAGCGGACGATCCTACGATTTTAATTAAAGAAGAGCTTAACGCCTAGGCGTAATAGAAACCATAGAGAGGTTGGTACAAAAGGTTGGTTTTTACCTTTTGTACCAGCCTCGATTTAACTAGTTTTGTCCCGATTCCTTTTCATCAATTGTAAGATGACTTGCAATTGGTGTTCCTTCTAACGCTTGTGAAGCCAGGCGGTCTGCCTCTTGATTTTCCTTTCGAGGAATAAGTATATAGTTTGGAGTTAATCCGAGCGTCTTCAATTTTTCTTCAATTCGGTCGAGCCAACGGTTCAAATGTTCTTCATAGGTTGGCCACTCACCCGTCAACTGATTAAGTACGACCTGTGAATCTCCTTTTATGGTTATGTCTGTATGGTGTACCTCGAGTTCTTCCAATTCGAGGAGAAGTAGCCACAAAGCCGCATATTCCGCTTCGTTATTCGTTTCAATTTCCTCAAAGCGATCATTTTTACGAATCCGATATGACTTCCCATCTTTTTCATAATAAATGACTGTACCAAGGCCGGCCGTATGAGTTTCACGATTGTGTCCACCATCGAAGTAGGCTGTAATCGCATGAGGCTCTGTCTCGATTTGTTCGACAAGTTTTTCGAGCTCCTTTTTGAGCCACTGCATTCCTGTTGCATCGTAGAATTCTAGCGATTTCACTCGTCCGGTTCGTTCAATGTCGCGGTAAAAGAATAAAGCTTCTTCAGGCGTGACGTAATCCGAAAGGAAACGCATCCGTTTTTTACCTCGGACGGGCTGATAGACCCATTCAAGCCGCACTTTCATATAAAAAACACATCCTTTGCTTTGATCATTTTCTAAAAAAATATAAACATATAAATTGCGAATAGTCAAAAAACATGTTACCTTTAATAATTAACAGGATGGATCGAATCTAAAAAAACTATGATATAGGCGTTTTAGCGGATGTTTCTAATCAATTTGGTAAGAAGCTTCTGGCCTTGGCGAATCGCAATGGCTGTTATGATTCGTTTGATGATTTTATTCAATGTATATCTTCCTTTCCTTTAGAATTAAGAGTAGCCTACATGGTAGTTTACGCGGGTAGAATAGGCTTCATACAATTGTTTTTAATGATCAGATTTTTATGCTTTTTTCATTTAATACTCTAAAGGATTTATGTTATATTAAGTTATAATGTCATAGACATTTGCCAAAAACTTGTGCAGATGCTAGTTCTCGACACATATGACAGTAGATATTACGGTGTTGTTATTTTATCATCGGATCAATAAAAATTGATAGTATGAAAGTAGTAAAGGAGTATCAAAATGCCAATTAAAGTACCAGATCATCTCCCTGCAAAAGAGATTCTTAACAGTGAAAATATCTTTGTGATGGATGAAAGTCGGGCCTATCAACAGGACATCCGCCCATTAAAAATCGTCATTTTAAATTTGATGCCGATCAAAGAAACGGCGGAGACGCAATTGCTGCGGTTGTTAGGGAACACGCCGCTGCAAGTTGAGGTTGCGTTCCTTCATCCTGATACACATCATTCAAAGAATACATCTCAAGAACATTTAGCTTCGTTTTACAAAACGATTGATGAAATTAAGACGCGTAAGTTTGATGGGATGATTATTACGGGGGCGCCAATCGAAAAACTTGAGTTTGAAGAGGTTACCTATTGGGAAGAGTTAAAGACGATCATGGATTGGAGTGTCACAAATGTAACATCAACCCTACATATCTGTTGGGGAGCGCAAGCCGGATTATATCATCATTATGGCATACCAAAATATCCCTTGGATCGAAAGCTGTTTGGTGTATATCCTCATACCGTTAATGTTGACAATGTCAAATTACTTCGAGGGTTTGATGATGAGTTTTTAGTTCCGCATTCTCGTCATACTGATGTTCGTCGTGAAGATATTGAGCAGGTTCCGGACCTTGAGATTTTGTCTGAATCTGAAAGCGCTGGCGTATACATTGTTGCCTCAAAAAATGGACAGCAAATTTTTGTCACTGGTCATTCTGAGTATGATGCATGTACATTACAGGATGAATATGAACGTGATAAAGAAAAGGGTCTGAATATTCATATTCCTGAAAATTATTTTCCGAATAATAATCATCATGAAAAACCACGTTTGAAGTGGCGCGCACATTCGAATCTATTATTCTCTAACTGGTTAAACTATTATGTTTATCAAGAAACACCCTTTGATTTTACAAAATAAACATTCTGTCTTACCGATGTAGGCAGAGTAACCGTTTCGGCAGTCGTGGCATACGCTTACAGTAGACATTTATTCTAACAGTTACGTACATCATGATTAGTTTACTGAGGTGGAGGTTGCTCATGAGTGTCAAACATTATTATGTAAGTGGGAATACAAGTCAAGGGTTTTTTTCATTGTTTGATAGCGTTGTAGAAACGATTAATCATCTGTATTTGATTAAAGGGGACTCATTGCGTGCAAAATCTGAGCTCTTAGATGAAGTCGGGTTATCCTATGAAAAGAAAGGTTATCAGGTCGATTATTACCATAGCCCTCATCATCAAAAGCGTCGTGAAGGGGTGCGAATTAAAGCATTACGGCTTGCTTTTTTTGATGAGGCATTGGCTCAGCATTCCGCTCTTGACCATCGATCGAAGCTAAAAGAGATTGTCAACCTTAATGATGACATCAATCAAAAGCACTTTAGTAAGGTAAAAGAAAAAGTGGAGCAATTAGTCGATGAAAGACAGTATCAATATAAAGAGGCGTACCGATTGTTTTCAGAGGCAAAACAGATCCATGAAACAAAAGAGGATATTTACTTATCAGCGATGGATTTTAAAAAAGCGGATAAAGTTGCCGAAAAATTAATTGATGTCATTTATAAACAAGTTCCTCCTAAATCAGGTCATGGCGAAGTCGAAGAGATCTTCTTTGGGGCTGCGACACCTATGGGTGCTGAGAATTTTATCGACTCACTGACAGCAGATGTGAAAAAGCGCTACATCATAAAAGGGCGTTCTGGAAGCGGAAAGTCAACCTTAATGAGAAAAGTTGCGGAGCCAGCGCTTGAGCGCGGCTATTCACTGACGTATTTTTTATGCGGGCTTGATCCAGATAGTCTTGATATGATCATCATTGACGAATTAAATCTAGCGATCCTCGATGGAACATCACCTCATGTCATCGACCCTTCACGAAAGCATGATGAAGTCGTTGATATGTTTGAGTTATGCATCGACCCGAGTGTTGAGGAAAAAGAGAAGAAGCGAATTAAAGCTTGTGAAATGATTTATAAAGAAAAAATGAAACATGGGACCGCTCGTTTAAAGAAAGCAGCAGAAATTCAGGATGTAATTGATGCTTATCTAGAAGAGATAGCAAGTGAAACAGAACGGATCATTCGAAAGGAAGGATTCGTACAGAAACTTCCTGGTTTAGCCTAATCGCTCCCATGGCTTTCCCTCGTTAAGATAGGGAGAGCCATGGGAGAATGTTCGAACTATTTTAATCGTTGAGGTGAAGCAAATGATTATTGATCCAAAACAATTGTCGAGGAAGGACAATTATAAATTGTTGATTGGGAGCGTTTTGCCACGACCAATCGCATTTGTGACTAGCCAATCGACAACAGGTGTTCTAAACGCTGCACCGTTTAGTTTTTATAATGTCGTAACGGCTGACCCACCTTTAATTAGTGTATCCGTCGGTCGTAAGCCAAATGGCGTTCAAAAGGATACATCGTTAAATATTTGCAACCAGCAGGAATTTGTCGTTCATGTCGTGGATGAAGGTAACGTCGAGCAAGTCAACGCCTCATCAGCTGACTTCCCTCATGACGTTAGTGAAGTTGAAGAGATAGGATTGACAAAGATACCGAGTCATAAGGTGGGTGTCCCCTCCATTAAAGAAGCGAAAATTAAGCTAGAGTGTCGCTTACATAAGGTCATTCCACTCGGTGGAAGCGAAGAAGCACCACATGCCGATTTAATTATTGGCGAAGTGGTTTGTTTTGATATTGACGACAGTGTCTATGAGGACGGGAAAATATCCACCGATGCACTAGCCCCGCTTAGCCGCTTAGCAGGAACGGATTATGGAAAACTTGGAGAGCGCTTTTCAAAGCCGCGTCCGACGTATAATAAGGACAAGTAGGTCATACAGGTGCATGAACGTAACGGTTTATGCATCTTTTTGGCGGTGGAAAAGGGGGACGGATTGCACTAACGGTGAAACATATTCGAGGAAGTGAGCTTACTAGTGCCGACTTTGATTGAAGTGGAAGCGCTACAATAGAAACAAATTTGGACACTAGGTATCAGGGGTTTATTTGTTCGTGCATTGAGTACGATGAAGGTACTTTCTCACTAATAAGTTCATGGTATAATAAAAATAGAATCAAATAAACTATTTAAGTCTAAATTGAGGTGGTAGCATGGATGCCCTTGATATTCTAATGAATAAAGATCAAGTGATTCCATATTTTGAACCGGTAGTTAGTGCGGATAAACAAACGGTGATTGGGTATGAAGTCCTCTCTAGAATCGAAACGGAGTCAGGTGTCAAAAGTTTAGGGGGATTCTTTCAAGATCCGAGCATTCCCGATGAATACCGTCTTGAAATTGATGATCATGTGCAGACGCTTGCCCTAAACTATTACATAGAAAAAAAGACAGATCAATTATTATTTTTAAATTATAATGTCAATCTCCTAATGAATGATCAAGGCGAGGAATTTATTGCAAAATTACTCGCCTATCAGGAGCAAGGGCTGCGACTCGATCGAGTTGTTCTTCAGATCGCAGAAGGGTTATATATAGGAGACATTTCGAGATTGAAACATTTGTTAACCTATATCCAGAGTCTCGGAATGAAAGTCGCCTTAACGGACGGTGGTTCCGGTGGACGAAACTTAGAGCGAATTGCTTTTTTGAAGCCGAACATCGTGAAAGTTAATTTTTCTTTTCTTGATGGTGATAATGCCTTACCACAATTGTATCGGGATGCCCTTCATTCTTTATCAATGCTCACGCAGAAGATCGGCGCCCTGTTATTGTTTGATGGAATCAATAGTTTTCTTGATTTAAATTATGCATGGCGCAATGGTGGAAGATATTATCAAGGAAATTATGTAGCGAAGCCGAAACGAGAATTTGTTCCTCATGATTTGTGTAAGGAAAATCTAAAAGAACAATTTCATCATTTTATTAACTATGAGCGGAAAAAAATTGAAGCTCAATTATCGATCACAGACCAGTTAAGTAAATCGATCAAATCGACTTTAAAAAAAGTTACTGTCACAGATGATTATGATGATGTTGTTAAACGTGTCGCCTATGAGTTAACGGATATCAGTTTTCGTGTTTATATTTGTGACCATGATGGTTTCCAACAATCATCGAATGCGGTTAGAAATGAAGAAGGGGGATGGGAGTTACACCCAGAAGACCGTTTTAAAAACTGGAGTTGGCGCCCTTATTTCCTCGAAAACATTGTCCGTATGAATTATGAGCAAAAGGGGATCCTCTCTGATCTCTATACAGATATTGAACGAGATGAGATTATTCGTACCTATGCGATTCCAATTGACGATCAGCTCTACTTATTTATTGATATCCCATATGCCTACCTTTTTGAAAAAGATGGTCTGTTGTAATGAAAGAAGCCTTGAACACATATACATTAGTGTTTTCAAGGCTTTTGTTATTTTTCGAAAAGTTGTACTTTGCCTACATATCTAGATATTTTCATGTAGAGCGCTTATGCTAGTACAGGTGAATAATCTACGTGTAGAATTGAGGGGAACTATGGGAAACAATCGTTCTGCCTTTCGTTTAATGGCGTATCTCTATTTCGCCTATTCAACGATGACCATTATCATTAGTTACATGCCCGTTTATTTTCAACATCATGGTTTATCAGGTATAGAAGTCGGCTGGTTATTAGCTGTAGGACCGTTTGCATCGATTTTTGCTCAGCCGTTTTGGGCATATATGAGCGATAAATACAAAACGATTAAACGGGTGTTGGTCGTTACCCTGATCGGTGTACTTGCGGCTGCAGTCGCTCTTTTTCAGATGAACAGTTTCATTGGATTTATGATCATGATGTTTGTATTATTTTCATTTATGTCACCAATCACGGCATTAGGAGATAGTCTTGCACAAAAAACCGCACAGCAAATGCAGGGGAACTTTGGGCGGATACGTATGTGGGGTTCGTTAGGCTTTGCGATTACCTCTCTTTTAACTGGGTACTTTTTAGCGTTTTTTGGCATCGAGTATTTGTGGATTCCATTTTTATGTGTGGCCTTTGTTGCCTTGATAATGGCATTAACGGTTTCAGATGTGAAGTCAACGGCAAAGCCGGTTACCTTACTAAGCGCTGTGAAATTGGGTATTCACCCAAAATTACTATTATTTCTGTTGATTATTTTATTCGTATCGATCACACACCGCACAAATGATAGTTTTTTAGGGATTTATATCGTTGAATTAGGGGGTTCTGAATCTTTAATCGGATTAGCTTGGTTCATTGGCGTCACCTCTGAAGCCCTCGTTCTTGCAACAAGTGCCTATTGGTTCCGTCGCTTTCATCCATTAACCTTTATTTTAGTAGCAGGGTTGATCTATAGCAGCCGCTGGTTTTTAATGGGAATGATACATGATCCTACGTTTACACTAGTGTTGCAAGTGCTACATGGGGTTTCGTTTGGTGTGTTTTATATTTGTGCCTTTCAATTTGTTTCAAAGTTAATTCCAGATCATTTGCAAGCGACTGGCCATATCTTATTTATTACCACGTTCTTTGGCCTCTCAGGCATTATTGGTTCGCTTGGTGGCGGCTGGGTGATCGAGGAAATGGGTGTCACGACGTTGTATCTCATATTAGCAGGTTTTGCTCTTGTCGGTAGCATTGGGATCTTGATCTATAAAGTCGTCAGTACACGTATGGATGGAAAGAAACTCGTACAAAATCAGTAAAGTCTTGCGGCCGTTTTAAAAAAGAGGAAGCTGATCTCTTTTTTGAACGGTTTTTTTATAATGGTAACGAATGAAGCCAGTTTTTTTGATACACTCGTAGAAAAGAAGTGACAGGGCAGGTGAGCTTATGCAGTTGAATCAGCGAGAACAGATGGAGAAGTTAAATCGTTATGTAAAAAATTCCAATAAAGAGCTCTCAGAAATAAAGAAGGGTCTGCAGAAGATCTATGATCACCTCAGCCAAAAAAGCGATCACAAACGATTAAAAAAGTGCGAGCAGTTAGTAGAAAAGTTGGATGACAACCAGCTTGTGATCGCGTTTTGTGGTCAATTTTCTGCAGGGAAGTCGACATTAATTAATGAGCTCATTGGTCAGGAGGTGTTACCGTCACACCCGATTCCAACAAGTGCTAATATCGTGAAAGTAAAGGCAGCAAGGCACCCAGAGGTCGTTGTCACGTTTAAAGATAAGGGGACTGTGACATTCAAAGGAGAAGGTGCTTTTGATTCTGTTGAACAGTACTGCATGGATGGAGATTCTGTTGACATCGTTGACATTCGTGAGCCAAATGAACAATTGCCGAAGGGAGTGACTCTTTTAGATACGCCAGGCATTGATTCGACAGAGGAGGCCCATCGCCTTGCGACTGAATCCCATTTACACTTAGCCGACCTTGTTTTGTATGTGATGGATTATCACCATGTTGAATCTGAGATCAACCGTAAGTTTATCCAAAAGCTTAATGAACAGGTGAAGCCGACGTTTTTATTAATTAATCAAATTGATAAACATATCGACACAGAACTCCCCTTTTCTGCGTATCAAGAAAAAATTAGCAAGTCGTTGCACGACCACCAATTGCAATGTGAAGGGTTGTTCTATACGTCTTCTTTTGCTGGAGATCACCAATATAACGAACTTGATCGATTAAGGGATGAGTTAAATGAGGTCATTGCTGATAAAGAAATGATGCTTGCAAAAAGTATTCTCACTGAAAGCTTTCAAATGATTTTAGAACACATAGAGTGGTGGAGTGATCACTTTCAGCACCGCCTAGAAGAGTATAAAGAGGTATTACATCCTTATCAGCCAAACGATTTTAAAGAAATTAAACAACAGTGGGAGACATACAAGCAACAGCAGGTGACAGCCGAAACATTGGTTCAACAATTTGAGGAAGAGTTTAGTGAGAAGCTCGAACGCATTTTGGAAAATGCGAATTTGATGCCCTATCATACGAGGCATTTGGCTAGGGATTACTTAGAATCAAAGCAAATCGGTTTTAAAGTGAAAGGGTTCTTTTCTACTGCGCGAACAAGACAAGCTCAAGACAATCGTTTTCAGCAGTTTTACCAGGAGCTGTCTGAAAACGCGACGACGTACCTTGATATTCATATTCGGCAGTTATTGTTTTCTCATACGAAGGCATATGGCCTGAACGATGAAGCCTTACGGATATCGATTCATCAATTTAACGTCGGTCTACCAGATACTGTGATTACAAATGCTCTCAGTCGTGGTGCACTATTTAATCATCAATATGTTCTTCATTTCTCACAGCAAGTCATTCAACAGGTGAGATCCTATTATCGTACGCACGCCTTGAAAAAGCTTGCCGAAGCAAGTACATATGTAAGAAAGCATAGAGCGAAGAGAGAACGTGATCGTGTTCGGAAAAGAGATGAATTTGAACGGAAGCTTCTTGCGTGCGAAGGAACCCTAGAAATTGAAAAGAAACTTGATCACACGTACGAGCAATTCATTGATATCCTTTTTAACAAAACGGATCGACCTAATAAAAAACATGAGCGAACTCGCCAAGGGTCTCTCAAGCAACAGAAGTTTACCTCACAATCACATAAAAGTAGCAAAAAAACTCAGTACGCTGTTAATTTAACTGATTATATGAACAATGATGAAGGAAGGAAACGAACTCCTGATCCTAAGATGTACGAAAAAAGGGATCAAGTGCTTGCTGCACTTGAGAAAACAGCTCAGGTTGTTGAAGGGGTAAAGGGGTTTGCAACGGCAAGGAAGGACTTGATCGATCGGGCTAGTCGCCTGCGCGATCATCGTTTTACCGTCGCTCTCTTCGGTGCATTTAGTTCGGGGAAATCATCCTTTGCCAATGCATTACTAGGAGAAGAACTGCTCCCCGTCTCTCCCAATCCGACGACGGCTGTCATTAACCAAATTTCCCCTCCGACTGCTGATCATCCGCATAAGAGCGTAGAAGTGACGTTCAAATGTGAAAGTGAGCTTGTAAAAGATATTAATGAAGTGCTTTCGTATGCTCACCAACAGGTTGATAGCCTCGAGGAACTTTTTCATCTGCTACAAGAGCGGTCGTTCGTTTGGCAACAGACAGACGATGATCAACTACATGAGGATGAAGAGACGACAAAGGAAGACGACCGTAACGAGGATCCATTCGAGTTATTAGATGACCGTCAATGGGCATTGTTGCAAGCTCTAGAAGCTGGTTACGAGTCGATGAAGGCATCGATCGGTCAAAGCGTTGAGGTCTCCCTTGAGCAATTTTATGAATTAGTGAAAACGGAGGAGAAAGCCTGCTATGTTGAGGTGGTTAAGGTCTATTATGATTGTTCGCTAACACGCCAAGGCATCATCCTCGTTGATACGCCAGGGGCTGATTCGATCAATGGAAGACATACGGATCTAGCATTTTCTTACATCAAACACTCAGATGCGATCGTATTTGTCTCATATTTTAACCATGCGTTCTCAAGGGCCGATCGCGAGTTCTTGATTCAATTAGGTCGAGTCAAAGAGTCCTTTACCCATGATAAAATGTATTTTATTATTAATGCTGCTGACTTGGCACACAGTGTGGCTGAGGTTGACGATGTCGTCGCTCATATTGAAAAAAATCTCTTAACATGTGGGATCCGTGATGCGCGCATCTTTCCAGTCTCAAGTCAGCTCAGTTTGTTAGCAAAGAAATTTCAAATGGATCAATTGTCCGAAAACGAATCGCTAAGATACAAGCGACGTGTAGACCCTAGCTATATTGAGATGGGAACGGCTTATGCTGGAATGGAGTCATTTGAAAATGATTTTTATACAAATACGATTGAACGACTTCTGCAATCATCGATTTACGTTTCCTATCACGAAATCAAAACGATAAAAGAGCGACTATTTCTGTTTATTGCGATGGTAAATGAGAGTGAACATATTCGCGTCGAGAAGCTAAACCAAGTGAGGAAAGCATATAGGCATTCGCTTGAGCTGGTCGACGAGGTGGATGTAGAGATTGAACAAAAGCTTGTATTGCAGGAGATTGATGAATTAGTCTTTTACGTGAAGCAACGTGTGTTTTATCGATATTTTGATGAATACAAACGAATCTTCAGCCCGATACGCTTTGAAGGAGAAGATTTTACGAAAACCTTAAAACGTTGTGTAAATGAAGTGATTCATTTTCTTGCCTTTGATTTTGTTCAAGAAATGCGGGCAACATCCTTTCGAGTTGAAATGTTTCTTAAGAAGACGCTAGAGGACATGTGCGAGAGGGTGGGGGGACGTTTGCAGGAGGTAGATCCGCACTTGAACGTTCGGCCGTTGCGAGCTTTTGATGTTGCTTCGCCTTCGTTTCATGAAGGATTTTACGAGGTTAATGCTGATTTCTTCAAGGAAGAACTTGACCAATATTCGAGTACGGAATCATTTTTTTTAGAAAAGGGAAATTTCGCCTTGCGTGATCAACTAGAGGAAAAACTTCGTCCGTTTGCTGATCAATATATCCATGATTGCTTGCATGTGTTACATGAGCATTATAGGGACGAATTTGCAAAATGGGTTGGGGAACTTAAGAAAGAATTACACGCGCAAACGATGGATTATTATGTCGCTCAGATCGAGGCGTTATCAAGTCAACAAGACCTTGCATCGTTACATGACAAAAAGAGGCAGATTGAGGAGTGTCTGAAGACCCGAACGTAACTTTTTGAGTCTTTCATCATAGGACTGCTATCTTCATAATTCGGAGAGTATAGGTAAGAGAACTCGCACTTTTTTAGGGTTCTCTTATTTTTTCTGAAAAGTAAGGAAAATGATGTATGATTAAGTACATATGAATCTAGTAAAAATGTATGACGCATAAAAGTTTTTGTGATATATTATCTTTGTCCAACTAATTTGTATTTTACAAATGTTTTAGCTGTTCAACTACATAAAAAAAGACATTAGGTAAAGGGAGAGAGACATGTTTCAAAAAATTAATCGAAAATTAATGATCTTGATATCAGGACTGTTAGCTGCGTCGCTACTGATTGTTTCTACGATTACATATCAACAAACAAAACATGTGATCGAAGACAATGTGCAGTCTGAAGCATCCAGCCTTGTGCAAGAGCTTAATCGCTACGTTGATAATTATTTTGGTAATTTCGCAACGACTCTTGATCTTTTTAGTCAAGATGAGCGTATTATAGCTTTTGTAGATGCGGTGGAAGAAGATCCAATCAACCGTGAGGGGTGGGGGGCGATTGATCAAACCTTCGCTCATTTTAATGATTTGAATGATAGTGTGCAATTAAGTTATATTGCGACCAATCAATCGATCGATACGACACCATTAATTGATCTGCCAGACGACTTTGATCCAACCGAGCGCCCGTGGTATATCAATGCGAAAGAAAACCCAGATGAGGTCGTGTGGACACAGCCTTATATTAGTGATGAGGATGGAGAGTATGTCGTTACTGCTGCAAAAGCGATCACAGAAGCTGACCAATTTTTAGGTGTGTTAGCGATGGACGTATCGCTTGAAGCGTTGGCAACTGTAATTAATCAAGTTGAGGTTAATTATGATGGATTTTTATTTTTGTATGATGATCAAGGTGTAGCTCTTGTTCATCAAACGCTCACTGGTGAAGATCTTTCTGAAGAAGAAGCGGTTCAACAAATGTTAACAGGGGAAAAGAACGACGTCATTCATTATCACTTTGATGGTCAAGATCGACTGATGTACTATGAGACCGTTCCACAAACGAATTGGAAGATCGGTGCGGTGTATGTCCATGATGATATGCTAGCGAGTGCTAGAGACTTAAGTAACCTTATCTTACTAGTTGCGATCGCTGTGATTCTACTATCCTTAACAGCTGCTTATTTTTTCTCAAAAGGAATTACGCGTCCAATTGTTCAATTGAAATCAGAAGTTGGTCGAGTGGCAGATGGTGATTTGACCGTTCAAGTGCAAACAAAGGCGAAAGATGAAGTAGGAGATTTAGCACAACATTTTAATATGATGGTAGCTAATGTGAATGAGTTAATTCATTCTGCTCAGCGTTCAGCGAATCAAGTCAATGATTCAGCTGAAAACATGAGCGCAGTTTCAGAGGAAATGATTGCTTCAAGTGAGGATGTTTCACAAGCAGTATCTGAAATAGCGAAGGGGGCTTCACAACAAGCGTCTGATGTAGAGGATACGCGTAACCGTGCTGTGGAATTCTCAAACCAAATTGATAAAGTAACCACAGAAACGAATACATTAATGGAGCTTTCAAATCAAACGAAAGAACAGAGCAAGCAAGGTGCTTCTCAAGTCGTAGTCCTAAAAGAAAAGAATGCTGAATCCAATGAAGTCATTGCATCAGTACAATCTGTTATCGTTGATTTGTCGTCGAAAATTTCAGAGGTTGAAAGTGTGATCAGTGCGATCAACGGGATTTCTGAACAAACGAATTTACTAGCACTTAATGCAAGTATTGAAGCAGCAAGAGCTGGTGAACACGGGAAAGGATTTGCGGTTGTTGCTGATGAAGTCAGAAAGTTAGCTGAACAGTCTTCAGATGCGACGGTTAAAGTAAGTGAAACGATTAAAGGGATTGTATCTGAATCTGAGCGTGCGATTGCTGCGATTACGAAAACACAAGAAATTTCTTCGGAACAAACCACAGCTGTTTCAGATACCGAAAAGGCATTTGACCGAATTGCTACGGCAATCGCAACCTTTGTTGACTCGATTGATTCGATTAATCATGATTTAACGATCATGAACGATCACAAAGATGCACTAGTTGGATCCATTCAAAGCATTGCCGCTGTGACTGAACAAGCTGCAGCATCGGTTGAAGAAGTTAATGCATCTACTGATCAGCAAGTTGATGCATTAAATAGTGTCGCACAAGCCGCGGAAGAATTAAACCAATTAAGCAGTGACCTGCTTAAACAAAGCAATTCTTTTAAAGTAAGAGATGAGTAAAATAGAATGGTAGTCAATAGGTGAGTAGGGCTCCTTCTTTTATGTACGCTCGTCTCAAACATGCTATACTAATTTGTACTGTGACTTCACGAGAAAGGGGGAGACTAGGTTGAATATCGTTGTGACAGATGCTGCTGTGAAGCAAATGCAAGCACTAGGTCTTACAAAGAACATTCGCGTTGTAGCTCGAGATACGTATGAGTGAAGCACGATGATTGAGTTTTTTCTCGCTCTGGATGAGCCGAGACCAGAAGATGTCATCATCGAAGTAAACGGAATCACATTCTTAGCTGACCGTTATGCGCGACAAGAGGTTGGCAGTTACTTAAAAGTCGACTATAGGCCTATGCAAGGATTTAAGCTTATCAATAAAAACCAGACGCTGGCATATGGGGTTAAGATCAAATAAGAAGGGGCTGTCCTTATGGAGGGCACTGAAAAAGTGTGGAATTCACTTTTTCAGTGCCTTTTATGTAATGTGCGAAGCCATTACTCTTCCTGAATTGGCCTGCCTGTTACTTTTTCAGCAGTCTCGTCCTTAATTGGCTGTTTATCTCAGTAGAGATGTCAGTCAGTTGGGGGCGGTTCTTTTTCTATTAAAATCATAAATCTTATTTCGACACTCATAAACATGGTTGACTCTTCGAAAGGTTTGAGGAAGGCTTAAATGATTAGGAGTGTTAAGATTGACGATTGTAGCAAAAGTAGAAGCTCTATTTCCGACGTTAGATCGAAATCAGTATAAACAGTTATATCGTGACTTAGAATTAAAGATGCAACAAATGGGGCACCTTGTACCTTACCGAGAGCAATTGAATTGGACACAGGTGATTGAGGACCGTGAACTTGGTGATCAACAAACATTACAGCAGCTTAAAACAGCAGCAGCCAAAAATGATCACGTTTTTTTATTTTATGCCAAATGGTTTAAAAAAACTGTTTATCAACATTTAATTATCCACCCGAATGAAGAAGGCTTTTATTTGCCGTTCCGTTTTGATGAACCTTTTTATTTACACGTTCATGGGCGAAAATTATGGGTAGGCTCATCGGTTCGATTAGCCGATGAGCTAGGATGGTTGGAGCTGACGATGAATGATTATGAGCCAAACCACCCTGTGAAGCTATACTGGCAGAACTTTCGCGATGTGTGCGAGAAAAGCATAACGAAGAACTCTCCGCTTTTATTAACGAAGGGGAATGGATAAAAGAATACACAAACCTAAAGCCTACTAGGTAGATGAGTAGGCTTTAGGCTAACGATTTTGTGAAAAAAATGAACTCATTTGTTTCAGTAATGGACCAATTTGATTGGCCGTTTTCACACATTGATCCACGGTTTTAAAGGTTTTATCAAAATCGATTTTCCCATCGGCATCCATGAAATGAGCGATGAGAGGTTGTGGCATCGGTGGATACCCAGGCATCGGCTGTGTTGCCTGAGTAGGGTTTGCTTGTTGCTGCTGTACCTGCGGGGGGTGTTGTTGGTTTTGTTGCGGCGACTGTGATTGCTGGTTTTGTTGTGGCTGCGGTAGTTGCTGATTGGATTGAGGTGGCATCGGAGTTTGGAAAGGAAACCCTTGATTATACATCGATCCGAAAAATTGTGGCAAATCAAACGGTGTCATGCGTGCGTACGGATGATTTTGTTGAGGTGGTGGATACTGATTGCCTCCATTAAAAGGGAAATGATGTAAATTCATGTTCATCCTCCTCGATCCCAAAATTTACAAGTTATTCAATGTCGATTGTCTTCCGTTTATTTGGGATTTTAATCGTTAATAATCCATTCGCATACCTTGCTTTTGCATCTTTTTCGGAGATTGTAAACGGAAGTGGTATCGTACGCTCTCGTCGTTGGTAAGAGCGTTGTTGATGAAAGAAATCGTTCTTTTGATCTTCTTCATTGATGATTTCCTGATGCTCAACACCAATACGGACGTGGTTTTGATAAATGTCCAATTGAATTTGCTCTTTTTTTACTCCTGGCAGTTCAGCTTCGATCATGTAATATTGATCTGTTTCATACATATGAACTGGAAAACTTGGCGCAAATAGTCCGTTATCGTGGAAGTTTTTGAATGTTTCGGTGAAGAAGTTATCAATGGATTTTAAGAGATCACTATAAGGTTTTTGTTGTTGTTTTGGTAGACGTTCATTTTTATCACCCATAGATGCAACCTCCTTGTCTCTTCAGCGATTAAGTGTTTATTGGTCTGTTTAACTGTTATCACTATATGTTTCCATTGTAAAAATGGTATGGGCGAAAGGCATAATTTAGTGAAAGTATGATTAGATTGATAGAAGGAAACTGTTGGTAGAAGTGGAAAAGAAGTGGGGGTACCTATGTATATTATTGATAGTCATTGTGATGCATTGCTGAAATTGTGGGAACAACCGCAAAAACGGTCATTCATTGATTCACCAGAGATCGAAACAAACCTCATGAGGATCAAAGCAGGAAAAGTTAAGCTTCAATGTTTTGCGATTTTTGTAGAAGATGATGTAACATCCGACCAGAAGTTTCAAGTGGCTCTTGACCAAATTGATTTGTTTCATCGGCATGTCCTTGCCCAGCCAGAGATGAAGCAAATTGTGAATTGGGAGGATATTGATACGCTTGAAGATGGGCAGATTGGTGCGCTGTTAACGTTAGAAGGAGCGGATGCGATCGGTAATGACCTTGCCAAGCTTCGGACACTTTTTTTACTTGGTGTGAAATCGGTTGGGCTGACCTGGAACAATGCAAATCTTTGTGCCGATGGGGTCGGTGAAAGACGAGGGGCGGGCCTGACTGAATTAGGATTTAATGTTGTCCGTTTAAATAATCAATGGGGAGTCTGGACCGATGTCTCGCATTTGAGTGAACGCTCCTTTTGGGATGTATTAGATGTCGCCGCTTACCCAATCGCTAGTCATTCAAATGCAAAAGCCTTGGCTGATCACCCCCGCAATTTAAGTGATGAGCAAGCGAAGGCCCTGTTTTCTCGTCACGGGTTTATTGGAGTTGTATTTCATCCCGCGTTTTTGCGTTCGGATGGAAAAGGGACGATAGATGATATTATTCGGCACATTGAACATTTTTGTGCCTTAGGAGGCGTGAGGCACATTTGTTTTGGCTCAGATTTTGATGGCATGCCTAAAACGATTGATCGACTCAAACATGCAGGGATGTACCAACATTTGATCAATGAATTATTGAAGCATTTTAAAGAAGATGACGTAAAAGGATTTGCTTATAAAAATTTTCTGCGACATCGACCGGTGAAGCGAGAACGTGTCTAAAATCTAGAGATCAAATGATGTTCATTCGTCACAATCTGCGTTATACTATACGTGTAAAGAGAGGTGAGAATCATGAAAATTACAGATCAAGCGAAAGCTTACATTGAACGTGCGATGCAAGAAAATGGAGCAAGTAATATTCGGGTTGTCTTTGCTGGTATGGGCTGAGGTGGTCCAAAATTAGGACTGGCTCTGGATGAGCCAGAAGAGACCGATACGATAGAAACCATTAATGGCATCAAAGTAGCCATTGACGCAAACGTTGCTCCACACATCGAAACCGTTACTCTTGAATTTCAAGAAACAACGGAAGGGCCTGGTTTGGCATTGGTTGACGAATCAGGCAGTGACTGCTGTTAATGGAAAAGCCTCCTGTACCTTTGTATGCAGGAGGCTTTTTGCATAGCTTCACACTACAGCGTTTTAAAAATAGCCATAATAATGAGCACGTGATGTAGACACGGAAAGACACGGTCGTTTAATTGAAGGGTAGCTGAAAAAAACACATGAAAAGCATGAAGGACAAAAGGGGCGAGAATGCCGGTGGAAAAGTCCTTCACAATGCCAGTGACTATTTTGTTTGGTATAGCCGTTTCTTCACCGAAGGATTACGTTCAATAAGGAAAAAATATGAATAAGAGGCAGGATCAAAAGGTTGGTTTTTACCTTTTGTCCCTGCCTTTAATATGTTAACTATCCTGTTATTTAGCTTGTGAATAAACTTTTCCCTCTTCAAGCTGAAAAAACTTTATTTCGTATTCTCTTTTTTAGCTGCATGCTGACCTTTACTATAGACTTCACCTGAGAATTCGGTGTCTGGTGAGTTTCCTAGCGGATTAACACTACGGCTTTCCGTTGTTGCTGCGTTTTGCTTTTGTTTTTTTCGTTTCGCCATCGGATTACACTCCTTTATGTTGTTGTTGATCGTGATGCACCATACATCGCTAAATGAACGATTAGGCTTATTTTTAACAAAGAACGATGAACTATAATTGGGAATCATTTGAAATGATTCGTTTCACCCATACTTTTTCACATTTTTTTAAAGACTCTCATATGCAGTCTTTTTCATTTCAATCCATTCCCAGTGTGACAGGCTTTCTTGTATTTTCGATCGGTCAAAATGTGAGTGTGATGTTTTGAAATATAAGCTGTTTTACGACCTTGTACATGATTCTCTGTTTTGGGTATGGTACAATAGCCACTAGTTTGATGATTAGAAAGGAGAATTTCATTGTTTAAAAAAGTATTAGGATTGACTGCAACAGGTTTATTGGCTGTCGCATTAACAGCTTGTGGGGGTAATGAAGCACCAGAAGAAACAGACGCTCCAGCCAACGAGGAAGTTGAACAAACAGATGAACAAGCAAGTGATCTAAACACAGAGGATTTACCAGAAACAATTGCTACGGTAAATGGTGAAGATATAACAAACGAAATTTATCAGGCGCAAATTCAACAGTTTATGATGGTTTATCAAATGCAAGGCCTTGATCTTGAAGCACAAGATGAAGATGGACAAATGACACAAATGATTCATCAGCAGGCATTAGATAGTCTAATCGCGGACCGTCTACTTGTACAAGCAGCAAATGAGCAAGGGATTGAAGTTGATGAAGAAGAAGTAGAAACTCAATTAAATCAAGTAACGGCGCAGTTTGAAACAGAAGAAGAGTTAAATGAAGCTCTTGAACAAGAGAACATCACAATGGATGAGCTACGCGAAGATATTACTAATCAGTTGAAGAGACTACAGTTTGAAGAAGAAATTGCTGGAGATGTGACAGTATCGGAAGAAGAAATTAGAGATGCTTACGACGAACTAGTTGCTGCTCATGGCGATGAAGTACCTGAATTTGACGAGTATCAACCACAACTTGAGCAACAAATTAAAGATGAGCGTTCTCATGAACGTATTGCAGCCTATGTTGATGAATTAAGAGAAGAAGGCGAAGTTGAAATTTATATTTAATAAGAATGCCATAAAACCTGGTCATAAAAGACCAGGTTTTTTTCAATGTGAAAAAGAAGAACTTGGATATTTATGTTAAAACTAATGAAGGACAAAAGAGGCCAGAATCGCAATGGAAATACTCAAAGGCACGAAACATATGCTTCGTGCCTTTTTCACTTTGATTTATAGTGTGATCTGGGTTATCAAAGTATGTGGCTTTGTCTCTGTTTCTCTGTTTTGCCCCTCACAAGTAACCCGTTAAGAGCCGACCAGATTTTTTGTTTTATCTAGGGAGCCACTTGGTGGTGGACTATTTCTTCGGGACGATAGAAAAGATTTCACCGCTTTCAAACAGTGAAATCACTTCATCAAGCCACTGGTAATACGCTTCGGCTTGGTCGAGCTTTTCAAGGTCACGGTTAATATGTGTTTGTAGGTGAGAGTCAGTGGTCGTGTCATAGAGTTCATCGAGCATTTGTTTTGTATCTTGAATCGCTTCTTTGTTTAACTCTGTCGCTTTTCGCCAACGGTTAATAAACACCGCTGAAAACGATTTGTACCAATCTTGTTCAGCTTGATAGAGGTCTTTTCTAACCCCTTTTTCCCAGACACGCTCAACCATTTTTGATTTCGATAGTTCGCGAATTCCTGTGCTCATGCTCGTTTTACTCATACCAAGAGCTTCACTCATTTGATCAAGGGTCATTGGCTTTTCCGCAAAGAACACGGTACCATATAATCGCCCCACTGATTGGGAAATTCCGTATAAGTGCATATTCTGTGCTATTTCTGAAATAAAGCGGTTACGTGCTTCATTAAGCTCGCTCCAATTACTGTTTGGAGAGTCATGGTTGTTCATTGGCAGCCTCCTTATTCATTTCCTAAAATCATCGTAACAAAGCTAGATTATGCAGAAAAGACCGAACTTTTAGTGAAAAAGAGAGAAAAACGAAGTAATTTGATGAATTTATTGTGTACAGTTCGCAAAGAAAAAACTGTACATTCAATATTTGCCGTAAATTGGCTAATCTTGGTGTTGAAGGGAAACTGTAATAAAGGTATAGTTAACAAGGTGATGTTGCGATAAACGTGATTAAACAAATGGCAATGGCTCCGTACGCTACTCACCTCTAGGAGAAAACCACTCCTAGAAGGCTTAAGAGCTGTAGTGGCTTCGCTCATTGCTACGAGTTTGTTCAAAAAAGGAAAAGTCACCCTTTTTGAGCAGATTCTAAAAGAAAAGCGAGAGAAAAAAGAGGTGTAACTGAGTGCCTAAGATTAAAGTAGAAGGAATAACAAAAGTTTTTGGTAAAAAGCCAAAACGAGCACTTGAATTGTTGGAGAAAAATAAGACAAAAAGTGAGATTTTAGCAGAAACGGGAATGACTGTAGGTGTTAACCAAGCATCTTTTGAAGTCGAAGAAAGTGAAATCTTTGTGATTATGGGACTTTCTGGAAGTGGTAAGTCCACTCTTGTTCGATTGTTGAACCGACTGATTGAGCCAACCACAGGGAATATTTGGGTTGATGAGGAAGACCTCGCAACGATGGATGAACAAACATTACGAGAAGTAAGGCGTAAAAAAATGAGTATGGTGTTCCAGAAGTTTGGCTTGTTCCCTTTTCGCACAATCTTAGAAAATGTCGAATATGGATTAGAAGTTCAAGGTGTACCGAAACAAGACCGTCGGGAAAAGGCGCAATCGTCACTAGAGCTTGTTGGTTTAAAGGGGTACGAGGATAAATTTCCAAGCGAACTGTCTGGTGGGATGCAGCAGCGTGTTGGGTTAGCGAGAGCGCTCGCCAATGATCCGGATATTTTATTAATGGATGAAGCATTTTCGGCGTTAGATCCATTGATTCGTAAAGATATGCAAGATGAATTGCTAGATTTACAGGAATCGATGAAAAAGACGATTATCTTCATTACCCATGATTTGGATGAGGCCTTACGGATTGGTGACCGGATAACGATTATGAAAGACGGAGCAATCGTTCAAATTGGGACACCTGAAGAGATTTTAATGAATCCGGAAAATGAATACGTTGAAAAATTCGTCGAGGATGTTGATCGTTCAAAAGTATTCACTGCACAGCACGTGATGAAACGTCCGGAGACTGTCAATGGGGAAAAAGACGGACCACGAGTGGCCTTGCAACGAATGAGAGATACAGGGATTTCAAGTATCTACGTGACGACGAGAAGCAAGGAATTAATCGGTGTTGTTCATGCGGATGAAGTCTCGAAAGCTGTGAAAGAAAATAAAACGAGTTTGCTAGAGATTGTCGATAAAAACGTTCCGCACGTATCACCTGATACACCGCTACATGATTTGCTAGATATGATTTCAACGAGTCCGGTACCAGTAGCGGTAACTGAAGGAAATAAATTAAAAGGGATTATCGTACGTGGAGCCGTACTGGCTGCAATATCTGGAAGTGAGGTGAATCTAGATGGATCTATTACCGAGACTTCCGTTAGCTGAAGGTATTGATGCTTTTGTCGATTGGCTTCACAATGCTGATTTTATCTTTAAGGGAATTGAGAGTTTTATAGGATTTATCGTTGATTTGTTGCAAGTGGTGTTAGGAGCTGTTCCATCTATTTTGTTTATTGTACTATTAGCCGCCCTTGCGTTCTTTATAAATCAAAAGAAGGCTGGTTTGCCGCTGTTTATCCTTTTTGGATTGTTTTTGATTGACAACTTAGGCTATTGGGATGATATGATCCTTACATTGTCCCTTGTCTTAACGGCAGCATTGATTTCAGTTATTGTGGGGATTCCGCTAGGCATCTGGATGTCAAAAAGTAAGGCATTAGAAAGCACTCTTACGCCTGTACTTGATTTCATGCAGACGATGCCGGCCTTTGTTTACTTAATCCCGGCTGTTGTTTTCTTCGGGATCGGTATGGTACCAGGGGTTATTGCTTCAGTTATTTTTGCAATGCCACCTACAGTTCGCTTAACGAATTTAGGGATTCGTCAAGTGTCAATGGAACTCATTGAGGCTGCTGAAGCCTTTGGTTCAACTGCGGGGCAAAAACTATTTAAAGTTCAGCTTCCAATGGCTAAGACAACGATTATGGCTGGCGTGAACCAGAGCATTATGCTAGCCTTATCGATGGTGGTTATCGCATCGATGATTGGTGCTAACGGCCTAGGAGTTGAAGTCTTTTATGCGGTTGGACGAAATGATGCAGGCGGTGGTTTTGAAGCTGGGATTGCTTTAGTTATTTTAGCGATTATCCTAGATCGTATTACGCAAAGCTTTAACCGCCAACGAGGAGCAGCATAAGACAAAAGAGGGTGTTCACTCTTACATAGAGTACACATAGATAAATTAGAGATAAAAAGGAGAGGGTCAATCATGAAGAAGTTTAAGAGACTTGGACTACTTGCTGGTCTATCATTAACATTAATTGCAGCGGGTTGTGGTAGCGACGAGGATGCAGCAACAGAAAATGAAGCAGAAGGAACAGAAGGGGAAGACGTAGTCGAAGAGGCAGATGGCGTTTCGATTGCTGAAGAACTTGATTTTACAATTACAGGGATTGATCCAAGTGCAGGGGTTATGGAAGCTACTGAACGAGCAATTGAAGAGTATGAATTAGAAGGCTTTAACGTTCAGCCAAGCTCAGATGCAGCGATGACAGCGGCATTAGGGACTGCGATTGAAAATGAAGAAGCTATTGTTGTACCTGGTTGGACACCACACTGGAAGTTTTCAAAGTATGATTTAAAATTCTTAGAAGATCCAAAAGGTGTATTTGGTGAAGCAGAGAATATTCATACGATTGTACGTTTAGGCTTAGAGGAAGATTTACCAGAAGCTTATCAAGTCCTAGATAATTTCTACTGGACACCAGAAGATATGGGTGAAATTATGATTGCTGTAAATGAAGGTCAAGACCCTGACGAAGCAGCAGCTGAATGGATTGAAAACAACGAAGATAAAGTAGCTGAGTGGACAGATGGCGTAGGCACGGTTGATGGTGAATCAATCACATTAGCTCTTGTTGCTTGGGATTCTGAAATTGCTTCAACTCATATGATTGCAAATGTCCTAGAAGATATTGGCTATGATGTTGAAATTAGCCCACTTCAAGCAAACGGTATGTTCCAAGCAGTAGCTGGTGGAAGTGCTGATGCGATTGTTGCTGCTTGGTTACCATTAACGCACCAACACTTTATGGATGATCATGAAGGTGAATTTGTAGACTTAGGTGTAAACTTAGAAGGTGCGCAAACTGGACTAGTTGTACCAGCGTATGTTGAAATTGATTCAATCGAAGAACTAGTAAACTAATGATTGATTGAAGAAGGCTTGCTCGTTTGTTGAGCAAGCTTTTCTGCTGTTATAGAGCGCAGGTACTGATGTTTTCCTTCGAGGGGAATACCATGCTACAGTGTGTGGATGACGTATGGCTAGTGATTTTGTCATCGATTGAGCTTAAGATGTGCTATTCAAAACCGTTAAATCATGCTAAAATTTACTCATATACGGCTTGGTGTCTATGAGACTTTCATCATATACATAGAGAGAAATAAACTACATACGGGGACGTAGGAATGAGAAATGGGGGCAATGAAAGATGTTTGATAATAACGAAAAAGATGGGATTTTACTAGAGAGTGGGACAAATGAATTAGAGATTGTCATGTTTACAGTTGGTTCAGGTACGTTTGGGATTAACGTATTAAAAGTAAGAGAAATTCTTAACCCTGTCCCAGTAACGGAAACACCGAATGGTCATGAGAACGTTGAAGGAGTGATTCGTCTTCGTGAGGATGTGATTCCGGTTATTAACTTGGCAAAGGTGTTAGGTTTACCACCATCTGAGCATCAAGAGCAAGATAAATTTATTATTGCAGAGCTAAATCAAATGAAAGTAGCCTTTCATGTACATAGTGTATCAAGAATTCATCGAATTTCTTGGGAGCAAATCGAAAAGCCTAGTGAGCTTTCTCAAGGTGTGAACGCACACACGATTGGGATTGTAAAGATGGATGAGGGAATGAGCTTACTACTTGATTATGAAAAGATTGTTGTGGATATTAGTCCGGAATCAGGGGTTAACGTCGATAGTCTTAAGGTGTTGGGGAAACGAGAACGATCGAATAAAAATATCGTCGTAGCAGAGGATTCACCGATACTACGTAAGCTATTGGAAGATACGCTAGCTGAAGCTGGTTATGAAAATATTCGCTTTTTTGATGATGGAAAAGGGGCATGGGATTATTTAACTGAATGCGTCGACGAAGAAAACAAGGAATTAACAAGTGATATCCATTTAGTTTTAACAGATATTGAGATGCCGAAAATGGATGGTCATCATTTAACGTTGAAAATTAAAGAGCACTCCGTTTTAAAGGACCTTCCTGTGATTATCTTTTCGTCTCTCATTACGGGAGATTTGTTCCACAAAGGGGAAAAAGTCGGTGCAAATGCTCAAGTAAGTAAACCTGAGATTGTACAACTCGTAGAAACAATTGATGAGCATATTTTATAAGTGTGAGTCTGTTCAAAAAAGGAAGAACAACCCCTTTTTGAACAGACTCTATAAGTATTATTAATTGAATCGTTCGTTCGAGCAGTCCGTCTAATTGATTTCCCAATTAGAGGGGCTTTTTAATTGCATAAATATTTGTTGTATTTGCGGATGAAGGACAAAGTGAGGGAGAAAAGGCTGGGAATTGTCCTTCATAAAGCGGATGAAAGACAAAATGATGGGATTCAATGGTATACTTTAATGGGTAAACTGGGGAAAATGGTGAGATAAAGAATAAAAATTAACTTTGTAAAAGGGAGTGTGTCCATAATGGTTGGAGTAGAACTTGATATGGTTGTGAAAGATAGCTTAAAAGCATTGGAATTATACGAAAATATATTTGATATTGAGCGTGTCGAGGTTTCGAACTTTCCTCGTGGTGAAAATGAGGCAGTTTTTCTACTATATAACGTTCGCTTTCATATGTTAGATGAGAACCCAGATTTCCATTTAATTGCACCCAATCCTGACGACCCTAAAACGAGTTGGGTTAATGTTACTGTCCCAGACATTAAGGAGACCTATGCAAATGCGATGGATGTTGGTTGTACAGAGGTGCAGCCGGTGACTGAGCTTCCTGACTACGGGGTATCGAACGCCATATTCATGGACACTTTTGGTTATGTATGGATGATCCATCAAGTACATAAAGAGGTTAGTCATGAAGAGCGTATACAGCTTTGGGAGGAAAAGAAGAAGGAAGAATGAACAATAGGTATGATCGGGCAAACATTGGGCAGAGTTTCGGTGAGTTTAACAAAAAAGCATGGATTTCATCTGTGAACCATGCTTTTTTTGCCTTGTTTAGGCTACTTATGAGTATACTGTTGATATCCAAGACATGTTAGGCCCCATCGCTTGTTCATATTTTAAGACAAAATCGACTTTGTTTAACCAGAAGTCTTTAGCTTGTTCTGAAAGATTGGTAATGAATTCTGATGGAACCGCCGTTAACATTATTTATTTGACTAATAATAGTTTATTATAAAAAGAAGTTTCCACTTTAAAAAACGGGCGCAATCCTTTACACAGGCCCTGCACTCTCTAATGAGACCTAATGAATACAGAGGTGAAAATTTGAAGATCAAAGTGTTATTTATATCAGTAAGTTTAATGTTTATTGCCGCTTGTGCAGACCAAGGTTATGAAAAAGAAGATACTGCTGCAATCCTAAATGGGGAAGAGATTACATATGAAGATATACTATGGCAATACTCTTTAACAGCAAATATTGAAGATACGGTTATTGGTTACTTGAAACAAGAAATTGTTATTTTAGAAGCACAAGATATGGGTATCGTTGTTTCTGATGAAGAAGTTGAAGAAAATAAACGGCTCCTATTTCCTGGTTCGGGGGTGAGTGAAAGGTATCAAAAACTTGAAGATAAACAATTTTATGAGGAACAAGCATCATTACTTGGCGTATCTCCGGAAGATTATTATGAAGTTTGGGAGGAAAAGGCATATCGATCACAAGCCTATATGAATAAATATATTGAAAAAAATTTTGGTACACCTGCTGAAGGAGATGATGGAGAGGCGTGGGGTCAACAAATTAACGACCACATTGATCAACTGTTCCATGACTATATAGAAAGCGGAGAGTTGATAATAAATTAGTAATAATGGAAAGAAGCTTCATTCTATTATTGCGAATATAGCAGAACCAAGTTGAAAAAGGTCGGCATCCTCATAAGGGTACCGACCTTTTATGCTGGTTGTTTGCAAATCATATCGGTTGAATAAAAAATAGTGCAAGGATTAGTATGGCTAATGACCAAATAAATGCAAGGTGAACTGTTTTTTCATGACGGTGTCCTTCATTGCTATGTTTGTGAACGAGAGAAAAGATGAAAACAAATAGCAAGAGCAGAAAATAAACTACAAAGCTGTAAATCAAAAACCGCCACTCTTGTACCCATTGAAAGAGCGGAAAGAATTCAAAGAGTAAGGTGAAAATCAAGGATGAGACAACTGCAATCACTACGGTTACCGTAGGCATTTTTTTCAAAATTTTAAAAGTGAAAAATTGGCTGTTTTTCTTTGCTTCAAACAAAAAGATGAGATAGAAACATCCTAAAATCACTCCAATAAATAATAAAGTAGCTAGACTAGAAATGAAAGGTGTGACCATGGTTAGACGACTTAGCAGCCCTGAAAACTTTTCTGCGAAGACGAGTACTCCAATTAGAAATATTACAATTATCAATTGCCAGCTGGTCCATTTTGAAAATGAGATACTAAAACCCCCTAGTATTTCTACGTAACATAGAATAACATGATCTATAGTTTTTATACGCTTTATCCATTATTTAGGTTCCCATTTGATTACTAGTCCGTTAAAATTAATAGGTGACAATTAAACGGATACTTGTTTCAAAAGGGGAGATTGATTATCAATAAAGGTAGAGTTAGTGCATTTAGTTTAATGATTGTTTTATTATTGGCAGCATGCGGAAACTCGTCCGAGGTCAATCAAGATGGGCAAGAGCATCATTTGGTTAATAGCGAGTTTTCGATAGAGGATCATGTAGAATATGTAGAGAAGATACAAGATGAACGAGGACTAACCAAAGAAGAAGCTGATGAGGAAGCTTTGCAGAAGTCTCAAGAAACTAGGGAGGTACTTGAGAACGAAGAGGCTAAAAATTCTAAAGAGGCAAAAGCCAGCATTCAAGAAGAGATCGAACAATTAGGAATTTCTGAAGATGAGTATTGGGAAGAATATATGCTTAGCAACTATGCCCACGTGATAATGAGGGAGAAGCTAATGGAGTATGAACGAAATCATAACCCAGCTCGTTGGAATGAACGTCAGCAAGAAATAATTGAAGAATTTAAAAATCGTGAATCTCAACAGATCGATGAATTTAAAAGAGAAATAGGGATGAAGTAGCGAAGGCGCTGAAAAAGTGTGAAAATCACTTTTTCAGCGTCCTTTATGTAATGTGCGGAGCCATTACTCTTCCTGAATTGGCCTGCCTATACTTTATCAGCAGTCTCTGAAGTAGCGCCTATTTCCCTTTTTAACGGGTCAAAAAGTCCTGATTTGATGGTTCCTGTTCGATTGTTATTCATTGTTTGATCAGGATATGTAATAAGTGAAATATGCTACAATGAAAAAAGGTGAATTTTGGAAGAGAGATAACAGGGGGAGAGGTCATTTGGCAAGCTATAATTTATCAGGAATAATCATTTTTATTATCTTAACTGTACTTGCAATTGCACTAGTGGTTTATATTGTAAAGAAGATTACTAAGCCTAGAAAAGAACTTCAACAAAAAGTAGAAAAGCTAGAAGATGAAGTTCGAGCTTTGAAAAAGGATGAGAGGTAAACGTTGTTTACGAGAGCGGTCATTGAATGAAGGTCGCTTTTTTTCTTGAAAACAAGAAGATTTGGTAACAGTGTTATATATGAGAGCTATTAAATATACGATGAGAAGAATGTGTTATTTAAATGAAATGGATTTCAAAGAATTGGGGAGAGATACAATGACCTATATATATCTTTTTTATATAACAGTCGGTGCTATTTTAGGTTTTTTTATACTTGGCCCACTTGGTGCTATTTTAGGTGGTTTTTTAGGGTTTCTTTATGTAGATAGACAATTACAACGTAAGAAGAATGAGGAGTTAATCTTTAAAAAATTTGAAGAATTAGAAAAAGAAATAAATAAGTTAAAAAACAATAACAGCTAGTCTTCTTGTTTCACTGTACCGGTGCGATTGATCAAGAGCAGTCGCTATTTTACTATTGAGCAGGCCCCCTTGAAGAAGAATAATGTATACGGGAGGGGCTACTTTGAAAAAAGTATTTTTGATTTTGTATGTACTACTTTTGTTTTATTTTTTATTAACGGATGGAAAAGCGGAGTAAGGAGTTGTCGATGGCAACTCCTATTGTTTATTGAGTTAATGAGCAGTTTTCTTTGAGAAGAGTATTGCTAAATTATGAAGTATTTGAAAATGTTTCAGTATTATGTATGCAAGAAATATAAAGAGAAAATTTGCTCAACTAATGGGCTTTAGTTAGAGTGCAATTAATAGAAAAACAGAACTTCCTAAATTAGAAGTTCTGTTTTTTCTTGTGTGGTGAAGGGGGCGGAGTGCGCCAATAATGATGATGATCAAAGAAGTAGGCTTACTCGCACCGTCTTAGGATTAAAGTAAGAGGGCAGAATCATTGAAGATGAGAGGTTGATTCGAAGAGGATCAATTTTGACCTTTAACGCTTCCTTTTTAAAAAAGGATACGATAATACCAAGCCTGCTAGATACAAAAATACTAATACGTATACAGGAAGTAAATGGATAAAGGATGTATACCCAATATAGAAGTGTGTGCCAATCCCTGCTATAAACGCAGGTAATGCGCCGATCGCAAGGGTATTCCATATCCAGCGTTCCCCTTTTCTAAAGCCCCACAAGGAAATCATGAGAACGAGCATACCAACACTGACAAGGGCACTACCAAACCCTGCCCGGTCATGGGCAATCACCGGAATCAAGGTAGAGCTAAGGCGATCTAGCATGTCAGGTGTCATACATAAGTAGGTTAAATCCGTTGACACAAAAACGCTCGTTACCCCGATTGTAGAGATCACTATCCCGCCGATTAGTATCAATGAGCCGAGTAGAATAAACATAAGCTGACCATACAGCCCATAAGTCCACGCTCGGTCATTGTGTCCATGGATAGAATAGGGTGAGCCCGTGGCAGTTTTTCCTTCCTTATAACTGAAATAATAGATTGGTAGTAAGATTAGCCAAAATAAGCCATGCAACCAGTCAAAGTAGCCAAACCCGATGAATAGAAAAATCCCGAGAAATCCAATGATTGCTGCAGAATGAAACGCAACCTTTGCCCAATGAAGGCCGCCTTGAATTCCATGGCGTGCGACCTGAATATACAAGATGCCACCTGATATCATCGTCCCAGCTAATGACATCCGGTCATGTAACATAAAAGGTAGAATCATTGGATTAATGAGAGAGAGTTCTGTCCGTGTTAATCCAATAAATGATTCATCGTAAGGCAGGATAATCCGTGTTAAAGAAAAATAAAAGGCAATGATTCCCCCCACTAGGATCGAGAGGCCGAACAGAAGGGACCAAATCCCGCGCTGGACATGATTAGATGAGGCGTTCTCGTACATGAAACGCTCATGAATTCGCTTTGGTAACCCAGGACCCGCTTTGACATACCCATCTGTAAGAATAAGCAAGTCGGCTCCAGCACGAAGTAATGAATAAGCTTCCTCAGGGGTTTCAACTCCACCAGAGGTGATTACCGGCAGTTCCGGGTGTCGGTCTTTTAACTGTTTTACTTTGTTCACGAGTATCTCATTGGCATGTTCAACCTCATGCCAATAGCCGTCCTTGCTTTTGCGAGGGACATTCACAACAATCCCACCAAGGCAAGAATGTTTTAGCACATTCCCGAGATCTGCTTCATTCGTATTTTGTTCATTAGCGTCCATCGATACATAAAACGAACGGTTCGACCACATGGTATCTTTTTCAACACATGTGGAGATCTGCTCCTGTGTTCCGATAAACGCATCTATAAACGGGGTTAGGTGCTGTACAATGATGTCCCATTCTCTACTCTTAACGTGCGGATCGATTCTAGCAATAATCGGAATTCGGAGATCTAGAGTTGTTAGTTTTTTAATTGCAAGCTTGAGAGGAACCTTCTCTTCTTGTTCAGAAAATAGGATAAGCTGGTCCTCTTTTATAGGTTCTCTCTCGTCATTCGGTTTGTTCAATACAATGGGACCAATCTCTATGAATCCGAATCCTAATTCTTGAAAGGCGTTAGTGCCTGACAAGGAAGGATCAATATGTCCACTTAAGCCAACAGGAGAAGGAAACCTCGTCTGATCCAATTCCTTCTCTAATTCCTTAGGTGGTTTCATATGACCTAAGAATCCAATTAGTCCTCGTCCTCCAGGAATGGATGAGATGGTATTCATAGATCGATGAATGAACTCTCGGCTTGTTTTCGGTCTACATTTATCTAGTAAGAGTTTTTTTATAGGATGATAAGACCAATCTGGCATGAATGACACCTTCTAACGTAAATGTAAGATCCAATTAGTCTTTGGATTGAATGCTACTGTGTTTTCATTCTACCATGATAGCAAGAATGGTTGCCTAGAAAACAATAGTGAAAAATGAATATTTGAGCAAATATATACTAATGTGAAGAAATGATTAATAATCATTTGGATAACTTTTTTAATCAAACATGATAAAAATGTACAGATTTTAAAAAAATGGGAGCTTATCTAGATCAAGTGGTGCTAAAATAACGGAACTTGGTTCCAGTTTATTAAGCTTATGAACGGGTTAACTTAGTAAGCAAGTATGATATACTATAATTAGTACCTGGTATTAAACGTAGGTGTAAATTTTAAAGGAAACTTAGTGAATGTAGGAGGACAAAATGGAAGATTTACTTCAATTAAAGGGAAAAAATATTGTGATAATGGGTGTTGCTAATGAGCGGAGCCTGGCTTGGGGAGTGGCTAGGTCACTTTACAAAGCTGGTGCTAATCTTATTTTTACGTACCGTTTAGAACGTTCACTGGGAAAATTAAATAAGCTATTAAATGAGAATGACTATTCAGCTGAACTCATCGTGCAATGCGATGTAAATAATGATGAAAGTATTGAAGGTGCATTTCAAGAAATCGGAAAAAAGGTTGGGACGATCCACGGAATTGTACACTCAGTTGCATTTGCGAATGCTGAAGATTTAAAAGGGGATTTTATAAATACCTCTAGGTCTGGGTATGCTTTTGCTCAAGATACTAGTTCGTACTCTCTAATCGCTGTAGCCAGAGAAGCGAAAGCTTATATGACTGAGGGTGGCTCGATCGTGACAATGAGTTACCTTGGAGCTGAAAGAGCTGTCGAAGGTTATAATGTGATGGGGGTAGCAAAAGCAGCTCTTGAATCCTCAGTGAGATACCTGACATTAGATTTAGGAAAAGAAAATATTCGTATTAATGCTATTTCTGCTGGAGCCATTCGTACCCTTGCTGCTAAGGGTGTGGGTTCATTTAATAAAATTCTACATAAAATCGAAGAAACTGCACCTCTAAAAAGAAATGTAACACAAGAAGAGGTGGGCGATATGACAATCGCTATGCTTAGTAATCTATCCAGAGGAGTTACGGGTGAAATTATTTATGTAGATTCCGGTTATAACATCATTGGCTAAACTTCTTCAACGAATGTATTACTTTAACAACAGGAACAGTCATAGAAGTGGCTGCTCCTGTTTATTTTTATTCAATTATTATGGAAGCTTAGTGAAATAAAAGCAGTTTATTAGTAGCATGATGTTAAAATTGTAAATATTTGGAATGTCGGAATGCGAGGGGGGAATTAGTGATTGAAAAAATACTCGTCATATTGTTTGTTGTAATGATCACTTTGTTAAGTGCTTGCGGCCCAAATACTTGGGTGTTGGAGAAAGAGAGGTTAGGTGAAGTGGGAAGTATAGAAAACTATGTGTGGCAGTTGCAAAATAACAAATCAGAATTTCGAGGGTATAGAATCTTTACTATATCAGAAGGAAAGAAGATGGTAGTTGTTTCAACTGGTTCGAGTGACCAAACTTTGAAGTTTATAGACGCAGACGTTTCTAATCATACAACGATAACTGTTGAAGAAGAAAATAAGGAATCAGATGAGCTAAACTCTTATATCCTAATTGGTATAGATCAGATTAAGGGAGAGTTATCTGTGGTTAGCGAGAGCGGAGAAGAATACCACCAAGTAACGGGGAGCTATAATTAAGTGGGTTAGGCACCTTACTGTTTGTCGTAGATTTTGGTTATTTTGGGATAGTTTTGTACTTGTTCAGTTGTAGAAGGTATACTAGTTTACATCGGCTTAATGATATTTTTGGGGTTTGCGTACCAAGATAAATGGCGTATCCCAGAGTTTTTTTTATTAGGCAGAAAGTAAGCAGAAATTTTCAGAAGTTGGAGTTGATGTAATGGGAATATGGATCCGGCGCCTTATCATCAGCGCTTGTGTGATTGCACTTATACCGAATATGATTTCTTTTTTTTCAGGGCTAACTATTGATTTACCAAAGGATATTAAAAGTAAAGTGAATAATGGGGATGCAGTACTTATTGATTTAGATAAAAAAGTAACCTTAGAAAATGATGAGATTTTGTTTAAGCATTTTGTAGTAGCACCAGATAAAACCTCGTTAATTTTTGAAGTGCACGCTAATGAAAATGGATGGTCATTTCCAGAGTCTGCAATTGAATTAAAGGATAAACAAGGAAATACTTATCGAATGACAAGCTCCTATTCTTCAGGATATACATGGGGACAATACATGGTCAATCATTATGAACCTTTGGAAGCCGGTGTAGAAACAATAGTAGTAGATTTCGAATGGTATGATCGGACGTTTCAAACCGAGTTTTCATTAGATCAGGGGGGAATGTAATGAATAGAGAAAAAATTAAAGCGATAATAGAATGGACCATTGCATTCGTATTATTTTTTATTGTTATTAAGGACTCCCCGTACGTTAGTTATTATGAATTTTCACCAGAATCAGCATTTGAACGATCTGAACGAACCTATTATTATGGTCCATCAGAGGTAGTAGAAAAGGTAGATTTAGATGATGTCCAAATTTTTCTATCAACATATAAGAACTGGTTTTCGGCTACTTTAGTTAACAAACATGCTGGTATTTTTTGGGGTCCAGGTAGCGGTGTTGGTGGAATGGAAATTAAAGATAAAGATGACCAAGATATTACACATTCTTGGGGTGGTACCTCCATTAATGAGGATTACATGTTGATGCGATATTATGGTATTGTTACGAACCCAGAAATAAATAAGGTGGAGCTAGATGTTGCAGAAGGCTATGGTTGGGATGAACAAGTCCCGGCAGAAGATATTGTTACGTTATCTTATCGGTTAAACGATCATCGCATGTTTTTATTCCATTGGAACGAAGTGGAAGATAACTATCTCAGTATTGCTTTACGAGGGTTGAATAACGATGGTGAAGTTATTTATGAAGAAGACCTAAGGTGAGTCAAGTAGAAAAGTGGAAAAGTCCTTCATAAAGCTGATGAAGGACAAAAGAGTCGAGAATCGCAGTGTAAATGTCCTTCATAAATGACTGTACATGATACACTTGAGGTTGAAATGGGGTAATTAGAAGTGAAGATTTTATTTATTATGATGGCTACATTGTTTTTTATAAGTGGTTGTTCGATAAATGAAAATACTAACGAATCTGATGAGCGGAAGGCACCTTATGATGGTCAACTACTAAATATTGGAGTAATCGGGGAAAAACCAAGTAAAAGTTTTGGTAACATTACTTTTCACTCGGCTGAACCAGATTCATTGAAACAAGAAGAATACGATGCTTATTTTATTACTGAGCAATATTTTGAAGACCTTTCACATGAAGGTTGGAAATCTGTTTTTATGAGTATAAATACTCCTGTGTTCTTTTTAAACATTGACGTCCAACCTTTTATATACAGGACTGAAGGAATGAAATATGAGGAAACTAGTCCAAAAGCGACGGAACACACTAGTGGATTCGTAATAACTGAAGATATGATAAAAATGTGGGGGTATGGAAACCCAATGGATTTAACTGATGTTAATAGGACACCAGAATGGATATTTAACTCAATCTTTAGGGATATTGAAGAACATTTAAAACATGAAAATTCAATCAATCAATTAATTAATAATCAAAGTCTTCTTACGCTAACGGGTGATTACCACAATCAGTATATTTGATTTGTTACATGTATAAATGGATGTGATATCATAAGAAAAAGGATAACAACGGTGGTGATAAAATAGTATGGGAAAAATTCAATCTTCAGAAGAGCTTATGAAATATATTGAGAATATGAATAGTGATAACTCTGTATTACAGTTTTCTATTCCTGGAAAAGGAAAATTTACACTTGTTTTACAAGAAGAAGATGATGATAAAAAATCTATACAATCTGAAACTGAAGAAAATCCTGAACTTAAACGCATGTTAAAAGAAAGTGTGGGGCAGTATGAAAATGGACGTGGTATGTCTACTTCAGAATTACTAAATTCTTTGTCTAAAAAGGATTTTATGTAATGTATGACCGAAATGTTATTTGGTCACCTGCTGTTAAGAAAAAACTTACTCAGTTTAGGAGTGAAAAGTTCACGCCTGAAGAGACTCTCGACTTTATCTCTCAGTTTATCATCGAAACGGAAGATCTATTAAAAAGAATCGACTAATTAGACAAACGTACACTGAAGAATTCGGAAAATACAAAGGGATTACAAGGGTGGTTGTTAAAAGGTTTAGAGTATATTATAAATTGATTAACAATGATGTTTTTATATTAGCTGTTCTATTTCCAGGTGAAAACTAACCAAACATTTTATTTAAGATCATATTAACAGATATGGTCTTTTCTTATGAACTCTGATATCCTGTCGAAAAAATGGTTGTTTGTGAAAGTGTAAACTTAAAGTAAAGGGAGAAAGAGTTGAAGATCTCAAGTGGACCGCAGCTCTTTTTGATATTGAATAAACGAGGCAGTTCATCTCAAGAAAGAAATTCTTAAAAAAAACCTAAATGGGGTGAAATGTTCAGCATAAGTTTTTAAAGGAGAGGGAGAGAGTTGTCTAATAAACAAAAATTCTTAGTCATTATCTTAGTGCTTGGTTTGTTTATATTTGCTTTTTTTTGGAATAAGGAAAGAAACTCATTTGAGAGTTATCAAGACACTATTTATCAACAGCAATTGATAAAATTAACTTATATATTTAATGATATATCAAATGTTCTTCCTTTATATGAACAAATATCATCAGAAGAAGAAAGAGAAATGTTTCAATTATTGCTTAATAGAAGTAAAGCGGATATTCGATGGAGTTTTGACAATATAGAATTAATAGACTCTCCAGGGTTATATGAAAAAGATTCAATTAAAAATAGAGAAATGCGAATTTTATTGCAAGAAATTTCATTAAATATAAATTATTTTAAAGATATTGATGTGAATTCGGAAAAAGTAGAATTAGCTCATAGCTTATTTGTTAATAAGCGAGATGAATTGATTGATCTTGTTTACGAAGATCTTTCCTACCAAAGAAGAATCCATAAGCAACTTCCTTAATGAAAATCCTAGAAGCGATGTGGAATACATTGAAACGACCGATGATGACGAAATATTTATTGTACGCTCAGGCAATCACCAGTACAGTGTATATGGAATTGAGCATACAAACGAAGGTTTCTTGGTTGTGAAACTTACAGCTACGTTGTCCCTGCATAATACAATTGGAGGTTCTGGTGAATTTACAACAACCAATGGAAATGATTACACTTTTCTAGTAGTAAAGAAAGGTAAAATAGATCAACTTGATTATAATACGAGAAGCAACTATGCAGCTTTACCTATTTATTCAGGAGATGCAGCTTTACCTATTTATTCAGGAGATGCAGAGTTAGCTTTAAACAAAGGTCATATTATAGAAAAAGATGGTTCGATGCTTCCTGAGAATGCCATTCAATCAACAGAGACAATAGGAGAACAAAATTAAAGTACGAAGAGCATTATCATAAGAAAATGGTAGTGCTTTTTTATTTGTCTGTATAAAATTTCACTACCCTTTTATTGGAAATGGATGATGTAATAACGAATGTTAGAATAATATAGGTTACTTAATTTTTCATTATTTATAAAAGGTGTGTGTTATATGATAAAAAAAGCGACTGTTGTTTTGACTGCAATTATTATAATTTTTCTTGGCTATAATATGTATTCACAAAATAAGGAAATCAAATTTTACGAGGATAATGCTGCTTCTTCTTTTAAAAGCTTATTGTTAATACTACACGATACTGAATATAAGCTGAATGAACTATTAGAAGAACCAAATATGATTAAAAGGGACGAACTACAAAGTGTGTCTGACAGACTATATGGTATTTTTAGTGTGAGCCACAATACAACTCATGCAATAAGGATTGCTTTTAATGAAGAAACAGAAAGATATTACAACTCTTTAGATAGCATTTTTAGAAATTTGGCAGATGCCAGTGCAAATTATCAGGTTAATGATGGTCAATTAAGCGAAGAGGATAAAGAAAGGTTAATAGAGGCACAAAAGCATTTAAAATTAGTTAATTATCACTTCCCTTATCAGAACAATATAACGGCTGAATATTTATCGAACGGTTTTGATGGTTTTAATAAGGAGAAGGAACTTAATTAAAAATATGATATTTGAGACGGTAAATATGGAAGTAGCTAAAAGTAAATATTAAATAATTAGGAGAATTTTCTACTGTAACTAAAGGTGAGTGTTTCTGAAATAAGCAGAGGTGATCTTTGAAAAGAAATTGTTAAATATGTGCAGATGCTTTTTTAGACATGATATAATATTATTAAAATTAATGAAGAATGTGAGGGATTCCCTATGTTATATGATGTTCTTCAAGAAAAGCGTGATCTAATTTTGAAAGTAGCCGAAGATCATGGTATCCAAAATGTTCGTGTTTTTGGTTCTGTTGCAAGGCATGAAGATGGACCTAAAAGTGATCTTGATTTACTTATTGAATTTGAGCAAGGAAGAAGTTTGTTTGATCTGATTCGAATTAAACAAGAGGTTGAAGACATACTCGATATTAGTGTCGATGTTGTAACAGAAAATTCAATTCATTGGAGTTTGAAAGAAGATGTTTTAAACGGAGCCATTCAACTATGAAGAATGAGAAAGTTTACTTACTTCATATTTTGGAGTGCATAGAAAATATTGAGTCATATATTCCAAATGGCGAAAGTGATTTCTTTAGTTCTAAATTAATTCAAGATGCGGTCATTTGTAATTTGGAAATTATCGGAGAAGCAACAAAACGTTATATCAAAATATTTTCGAAAACAACACCCCCATGTACCGTGGCGTGAGATGGCGGGATTAAGAGATGTCCTAATTCATGATTATTTTGGAGTAGATAACGGGATTGTATGGAACGTGGTTGAAAAAGAAATACCACTTTTAAAAGATAAAATATCGGATTTGTTAAATCAATACTAGGAAATGAATTGGCTTAGGTTTTGAAGAACCTAAAGCCTTTTTGCTATCTATATCGGTTTCCGGACGCTACCCCTTATCATTATGGAGGATTTAATGGCTAATATATAAAGATATTGGCTCAAGTAGACATATCCTTAAATACCAGGATCCAGAACCCTATTTTAATATCGATCACTTTATAGGTCCTTTGTGTCCTAAGGACTGATTTAAATATATATAGAATCCAATTATTTACAGTTTATTGGAGTAAAGGGCAGAATAACTTAACACAGGCGTTTTTAGGAGAGTTTTAATATTATGATGCAGGTTGCTTTAATAGTTGTTATTTATGGTACTTTGATCAGGAACACACTTATTGTGCTAACGGGAAGCAATAGTTGAACAAAAGGTTATCGCTGTTCCCCTAACGAAGCACTTATGTTAAATAAGAGAAGATATAAAATAACAAAAACTTGGGGAGGATTCATTATCAAGATTAGAACTATATGCACAATTGTTGCTATTGTCTTATCAATGGGTTTAGTTGGTTGTGTAAATAAGGATATAGATGTTAAATCTTCTCTAGTATTCTACGGAGAGAGCGATACTTGGACTGGAACATTATATGTAGAACAGCCCCAAAATAATGGAGAGAATACATTTCAGGTGAACCAACTATCCAACCTGACTTACAAAGGTGATTTTGAAAAAATCAGTAAGAAGCAGAAAGAAGAGGATGGTATCCCAGTTAGTTCTTCTTTTGGAGGTGTTAATATGAGAGATGGAGGTAGTGGTAGTCACATACAGCAAGCCACAGGATGGAATAATGCTAGAAGTCATTCAGGTGAATATGCAACAAAAGATGATGAGTTCAAAGTGGTTGTAGAATGGGACAACAAAAAAGAAACTTTTATAATGACCTTCAATGAGGAAAAGACCTCGAAGGCACAAAGACTTGGCCAAGAGGAAGTTCTTAGGAATTTTTATGAGCCACAAAAGTGACCTAGTGTGATTTCATTTTTTCGCTAACGGGTGCATTCCTCTAACAATCTAATCGCTTTCATAAAACTAATGAAGGGCAAAGTGAATCCAACAAAAAAATCTATGGGGCTGGAGGGCGTTTATTTATGAAATCCTATAAAATTCCTTTTATAATAATCCTTGTTTCGATATTAGTTGGTACTCTCGGCTATGTATTGTTTATGAATGTATTCATTCCAAATATTATGTAATTATATCTTTTATACAGCTTCAGTTAAATTTCACCAAACAATAACTATTATTAAAAGTAACCTTGTTTTGCTAACGGGTGCTTATGCTTAACAAGGCTAGGATAAATAGCTGTGAATTCAAATTATGATGAACTGTACTCTTAGTAAGGGTTAGCTTTCTTTTGTGACAAAAGAAAAAATAATCAAACAATGCTTATGTTGACTGGATTGACAATAGCAAGCAGAAACTACCGCTAAAATGTGATATTATGATTATAAGAAATAGGCGTATGGGAGGAATTGTTATGGCTGTAAGAAGAGAAGACCTGTACAAAATCATTGACAATATTTCAGAAAGAAATTTAGAAAAGGTAAAAGAAATCCTTGAAACCTTAACTAAATATGAAGAGCAATTTGAAGAAGTTGAAGCGACTAATGAAGAGAAAAAAGTAATTGAAGAGGCAATGAATGGGGAGTTTCATTCTTTTGAAGATGTTTTTAAGGATGACTTAGATGTTTGATATTAAAGTTTCAAACAAAGCCAAGAAGTTTGTTCAAAAACAGGACACTCCTACAAGAAAAAGAATAAAAAATGCTTTATTACAGCTAGCAGAATACCCGTATAATCGAAAAGAAAATGACATTAAAAAGATGAAAGGATACAGCGACACTTTTAGACTCAGAGTTGGTGGTATCAGAATGATTTATAAGGTGGAAGATGAAAAAGTTATATTGTATGTATTAGACATTGATTTTCGAGGTAACATCTATAAATAAAATACAAGGGTAATAGGTTGGGGGGAACTCCAAACCTTTTTTTGTTTTATAATTATTGATATTTGTGAAGTGATTTACTTAAAGTAACGGGTGGCTTTAATGAAAAGAGCTGTCATGAAGCAAGATCCTTTATAGTGCTAACAAACAGAATAGCAATAATTTTTCTTTACTCATTTAGTGGTGTGTAAAATTTTAGAAACTTTTGTTCATGGAAGGTTTTGATATAATGAAACTGAAAATTTTTATTTTTGTAATTTTATTTATGTTATCTGGGTGTATGGGAACTGGTGACAATAAAGACATCATGAGAGAACCGGATTTTCAAGGGCTGAATTCTACAGTTGATGATGAAAAAATGGTTTTTGTATACGTAGATGATGATAGAAACCAAAGAGAAAAGCAACAAAATGCTAGAACTGAATATGTTTACGCTTATTGGCTAAAGATTACCGATGATACGATCATTGTTAATGAAGAAGATGAAGAAGTAGCCATTGACGAAACCTTCTTAAAACATGTTGAAGCATGGGTCAAAGAGGAGTTTCAAGAAGAGCGTACAGAAGTGAATATTCATGATGTGTCTCTGGATAAAGAAAGTATATTCCCAGTATATACAGCAGACAAAATCAAACGTGTAGAAGTTGAACGAACAAAAAAGGATGTATTAGAAAAACTTAAATCCTATGAAGAGGGTAAGTTTACGTTACACTTGTTTATTGACGATGTTAACAAACAGTATGAAATGCGAGATGAAATAAATGAAGTGACGGACTTAATTTCCGATATAGAAGTAATAGAAACGGGTTCGGTGAGGTTAGGCCCCCCAGAAGATGCTAAATTATTAGACATTGATGAGTATCCAGTGTATATTGTTTTAGATACAGAGGATATTGTTTTAACAACACATCAACTCGATGGTGTGAAAGAATTTTTTAATGTGAAAGAGTAGTTATAGTCATTGTTTTGGGATAGTGGGGAGTCGGCGTAATGGAGTGGAGTAGCCGATATTCAATGAAACATGAGCGGTTGTCCAATAAAAATATAGTTGGAGCCCGTTCAACGGATGCAATAGCAAAAAAAGCTGTCGCCTCTTCAACTATTGAGGCAGGTTTATTTAACAAGCAGGACTGATAAGAAAAGAGCATAGTATGTAAGGGACGGAAGGGGAAATATGAAAATTAAATTATTTGCTATTGGTACTATACTTTTGTTACTTCTATCCGGATGCAATAATGAAAAAGAGTTTAATGAAATATTACAGGATGAACGAATACAATTATTGATTCATCAAGAGAAGGTGGATAATGGCGTTGTGCTATTCTATGTGCCTAACATTACTGGTGAAGGAGAAGATATAGAGGCAAGGCTTATTGAAAAAACACTCTTGGGTTGGGAAGCATCATTATTTCATAGAGGCGGAGGAAGTTCATTACATGCTATCCCTACTATTTTTCTGCCCAAAATGGGTGATAAATCTTTACTTTTTGGGTTTTATCCAAACAGCAATATTGATGAAATCAAAGTAGAATATAAACATGAGGATGTACTAAAAGAAGTTCAAGCCAAGGCAATAGAAAACAAGGAAAGACATATTTGGTTTGCATTTGTAAAACAGCCAAAAGTAAAAACGGTTTATACGATCAAAGGATTTTCTAATGGTGAATTGGTCGAGACTGTAAAAGAAGAATCAATGGGCATTTCTAATTAAAAAATAATGATAACGAGTAGAAATAGTGAAACAACAGGAACAGTCATAAAAGTGATTGTTCCTGTTTACTTTTGTTTAAGTGGGATATGGATTATTTAGATTAAGTATTTTTGGGTGGTGTTTTTTGATGAAAAGGAGTTTTATCTTTGTTATAACTTCGCTATTGTTAATGTTAAATACAGGTTGTGAAACAGAAAAACTTTCTAAAGAGGAGTATCAGATACAACTCGGTTCGTTATGGTGATAGTGAACATTGGAACCTAAGCGGGTATGAATTGAAAATTGAAGGTAACGAAATATTCGCTTGAAATGGGGAACTACAATATAAAGCGAAGGGGGATATAACCGATTATATTTCATTTAAAATGATTGCAATAATTAATGATGAAAAAGTTAAATTACAAGGGATGAAAATTGTTAGCTCGGTATCAAATTTTAACAATATAGAAACTGGTAGTGCTACACAGGAAATATCTATAATTATAGGGGAAGAAATAAGTCTTACAGATATAGATGATTATTATGGAGTTATAGAATGGATGTCAGCTGAGGGAGAAAGAAAGAGTGAAAAAATCAAGGCTTTTTAGATGAAAAAGGATTGTATTTCACTAATGGGTGCTTTACTAATAAATTCAAACGAAAACATACATCACAACTTTTTATTGACCTTTTCCTTATGAATTTTTCTTCTCCTGTCCCGCTCTATAATGAATACAATAAATTTTTCAATATCCTTGTCACCCAAGCCTTTTTGTTATAGTAACCGATGTTTGGATCGGGTCGATCGTTGTTACGTCCAAGGAGGTAATCGGTTGAACATGAAAGGCGTCAGCAAGCACGGCGTATTGTCAAATGGCCTTCCACCATTAACTCGCCGTGTGTTTGGATTGAATGTGAGAAAAATACTCACGCATCATGTTTTCGACATGCATTTTCATCGCCATCTGGAAGAAGTTGAATGAACTCTCATAGCCCCTTGAGAATGCCTTAAAAGCTGTGCTGCTTTCTTGATGCACTTTGATGCCGTGTTTGTGCATCTCTTGTTTTGTTTTCCGTAAATCAGCTGTGACTTGCTTAATGATCGTTTCAATGAATTCAATATATGGTTCGTTAATCTTGAACGTGGTTGATTGCTTAATAGATGCTAAATCGCGTTCAAGTACTTTTCTTAATAGTGGCAGGAAAATATACTTATGGACAATCGCTTGCTCTTGTTCATTTAAGTACGTCATCGAATCAACTCCACAGTAAAAGGTATACTTCTATTATATAAGAACGATTGTTCTGTTACAAGTTAACGAGTGAAAATCAATGAGCTGAGAAAAGAACATCCACCATACTAATAAATTGACATCAGCCTACATCAACATTAATTTGGAAGAACCTAATTATTAATGGTGTTCAATTAGAGTACGAACAGAAGGAAATGTTAAATTGGATACATACACATTTTGCTGAGAAAATTCTGTTAGACGATATTGCACGAGCTGGCGGGTTAAGTCGTTCTGAATGCTGTCGATATTTCAAACGAATTCTAAAAAAACACCTTTGAATTATGTAACTGATTATCGAATTCAAAAAAGCCTACTTTTATTACAACAATCAGAATCCAATGTCACTGATGTTGCGTATCAAGTAGGGTTTTAATAGTACAAGTTATTTCATTGAGAAATTCCGAGAGTCAATGAAGATGACACCATTAGCATACAAAAAATATAAAAATCGTTGAGGTTGCCAATGGTAATATGTATGTGGATAAATATAGAGATCATATTCATTCTCCAATTGATAAAGATTCATTCACCGTTATACGATAGTAAAGACACTATATTAAGAGGGACGATGAAATCGCCCCAAAAAATTAATTTCTAGCAAGCCCTCTTTCAAATACTGCTAGATGGTTTAAAGAGGCATTACGTAGTTGAGTAAACACAATTCTTACATCATTAGGGATGTTTAGTGATAAAAATCTTTCGTACATCGATATGTTTTCTATTTCTCCTTGAACACCTGCAGCATACGCAGCCTTTAGATTTTCTGGAGTTGTAACAAACGATTGTGAAATATCATCAGGTAATGGTATTTGATAGCGTTCAAAAAGTGGTAATAATGCACGAATATGCCTTTTTTCTGCTTCTCTAATTTGTACAAATGTCCGTATGTTACCAAAGGCTTCGATAATGTTGTTATATCTTGCTTGAGCCAAATATTCGTCTTGAAGGGCATAAGTCAACATTTGAGGTACGGACAACGAAGGAGCGTTTAAAGCCGCTTTAGCGCCATAGTCTTCGATTTGCCTATGGGTATGCATTACCTTTGGATCTTTCGAAAAAAAAAAAACAAAAACCAGACAGCGTGATTTTGTTCATCTCCTGCCGCGCGTCGAAACCTATCCTTTATTGTAGGATCTTGCGCTTTATCTGTTATATCTAAATAAAAATCTACAGCCTCTTGTTCATCTTTAAAGGCAAATTCAATGCCGGCTCTATAATCGTCTGGACAGTCCTCGATGATTTGATAAGATGGCTGTCTTCCTGTTAAATGAGTATAAATTCTACTAAATTCCTCAAGATGTCGTTTTTCATCTTTTTGAATTTCAAGTATTCTATCGCTTTCATCCTGTGTTGGTGCCATTTCGGCTAATTTCTCGTAACAAGCAACAGCACTATACTCGGCATTAATTGCTTTTTGGATATCATTTAACAGTTGAGTATCAGGTGCCGCCCGATAAAAATCATTATAGTATGGAACATAATATGGTTGATTTGAATACATAATTTTCCTCCCTTTTTAAACTTTCTACTTATTTAATTTTATGTGGTGGATATAGGTAGGTGTGCAGGTGAACTTATTTTATAGTATTGAAATGTATGTGAGGGGTTACTTGAGAACCTTAAGTGCTTCTGCAACTTTACGAGCAAAATTTAATGGTGGTTCAACAGATTGAAAGTGAATATAAAGAATATTTGGTTCGGTGAACAGCCAATGATTATGCAGTGCGCTAATGATTAAACCATTTCTAACTAAAATATTTGTAAATGCTGGAATTTCTTCTTCGAGTATGACTGTTTCACCAAGATTAAGTGCATGGCCGTCATAATCTAAGGATTCAAACGATATTTCTGCATGAAGTTCACTACGACTGGGACGACCTTGAATTGTAACATTTAGATTACGCTCTATTTCTACAGCGCAAACCCCATTGGTGATTTTTGGTTTCGCTTTTAGGATTTGACCGAATTGTTGGCAAAGTGTATGAACATTATGCATAGGAAAGCCCCTTTATTTCCAATTTATTTAATTTATGCTTTGGATAAAAGCTTAGTAACTTGTATTGCACATTTTGACATAAAGATTCTAATTCTAATACATATAAAACTAGTGTGAATTTAAAATCTGATTAAAAAAACTTTATGAGTATAATTTCGTTTTATTGGAAAATGGATATAGACTGTACTTATTAAACAGCATCTAAACTAGACCTAAAAGTTAGATTATATCTCTAACTTTTAGGTCTAGTTTTTTCATACGATTAGACCGTCTTTTTCTTTTCACTAGAGTGGCAGCCAAATGTCAGTAGCTTTTTTCTGGGAGCTCGTTAATAGATTGTTTTTGACGATTATTAATGGTAGGAAAAAAAGTAGCATTAGTGATTAGGTACTAATGCTACTCTTTTGCTTTTTTACATGGATAGCGCCCTTTGAGCCAATGTCATATCATTTTCTAATAGCTGTTTAAAGTCATACGAAGGGTAATAACTGTGTTCGTACATAAAGTTAAAGGCGTTTGCATGGGTATCAATCGCCTTCATCAAGTGGTTTGTTAATACCCGACGTAGGGCAGGAGTTGCTGTTTCAGTAATAGCAATCGAATAATTTCTAACGGACGTTTTTGCTAACGCAAGCAAGTCACCAGCAAAAAACGGCATCATGTCATGACGTTCATCCTCTTCTCTCGTCGGGCTTGGTGCCAAAGGGTAAAACTGTAACAACTCACGAATATTTTGGCTGATGCCATTAATTGTTTGTTGGTACAAATTTTTTAATTGAGGGTCTGTTATCTCAGGTAAAGCTTTTTTTAATTTGATAAGACCTATGGATTGAAAAGCAACCAACTCGTGAATTTCTAATGTTTCGTGCCAAGCAAGGTGTCGCGAGGAATGTCGATCAGTATGTTCCATATTTAAGCCTCCCTACCAATTTCATCTCTTTACCTTATTCAAGAAGCTAATGATTGGTAATTTGTCTATAATTAGACTTCCAATTAAATTTAAGTAAGGTAGTTAGGTTTACCATACGTTTAGGTAGATATATAAATTAAGTTTCGAAAACTTTATAATTTTTTGATGTAGAAAACCCACTCTTTTGTATGCTCGTTGCATAGGATATACGAAAAGTAGAATAAGGATGGTACTAAATGGGTCATATACCGATCACTGGATTAATCTTCTCTGATGGTGAAAGTTCTCTTCATTCATATCACCTTTATATTACTTGGGATGGCAAGCCCCTTCACACTCATGATCTTAACGGGGTTACGTCATTGATGTAGGTCATGATCATCGCTATGTTGCAACAACTGAACCCGCCCCAAGCGGTGTTCAGCACATTCATAACTTTAATACCTTTACCACGTTTGATAATGGTCATAAACATGGTATTCGGGGTGTTACAGGACCAACAATTTTTGTTCCGGCGGAGGACATTACCACGGATTCAGAGGAGTTACTTCGGTTGATGGTATGGTACCGCATAGATACAAATATGAAGGCAGAACAAGTTTGTAAATTAGTTAATTAATCCGACCTTAACAGTATAAATATGTCTGAAAAGGGGAGACAAAGGAAATAATGAAATATTTTTAGAAACTTGGGAACCGGGAGGTGAGGTGGAAAGGAGACCGGTATCCAGATAAAATGAAGAACGATCCTATTATATGCAGATATCTAAAATAAATGTACTTCCCGAATGGGAGCTGTTTACGGAAATAAATATTCAGGTGTTTCTTCATTATAATGTCTATGTTTATGAATATTTTTAAATAAAAAACTCTAAGCATAATTCGTTTTTAACTGTTTAATCTAATCATCTGAAAGGGTGATTCAAATGACAAAGAAGTTCTTTTAGTCGTTCTTTTAACATGTATATTATGCTTATCGGGCTTTAATAATAATCCAGAGGAATTAGAGATAATGTCTGTCATCCATACGATGGTTACTGCAATAAATGAACAAGATCCAGAGACCTATATAAGTGTTTTAAACGATTATTTCATATTAGTGACGTATGGTAGCAAGAAGTACATTAGACAGAATATAGATCAGATGGGGACTATAAATTCAGTAAGGTTACATGTTAAAGCTATTAGATCCTATTATTCGATTGTGGAATATAGGTTAAAATATACAGAAAAGGGCGGCCAAGAAATAAAATTTAAAGGTGAAATCATATTAGAGAGAACAAAAGATAATGAATGGAAAATTTATTTTGTTTCTGAGGAAATTGCAGAATAATCGATTTTATTAGGCGAAACAGGTACTCTACGGAGGCTGTTTCGCAGTGGACATACAACCTCAAACATTAACAGTAGTGTGATCCACTATAAAAGAAAAAAATATACCCAAAAACAGCTAACCGTTAAGTAAATACAACATACGCTAAAGTGTATTAACTAAAAGGAGCTGAATTTATGGATCATCGTTATTTGACTTCCCACCACGTAAACAACATATAAAATCCTCCAATGATTGTAATACATATGACTGCATGAAAAACCCTTACGTTTACGGCCCCTAATGCTGAGTATGATAAAAAAATTATTGTGAATAGATTATAGGCAGTCCACTGTAATAATAAAGTTTTACCTAGTAGACGCATAATAGTAAAAACCAGTATGTATAAATAAACCTCTCTTACATAATAGCTCAATCCTAATTTTTAGAGATAACTTTTAGCGTTCCGAAAATGAAGAGAGTCCCCAGCTAGACCTCGTTCCTAGTGATGTACAAACAGAAAGCTTATCAGGGACTAGTGAAATAATAGTGGAAAGACTGTAGATGAGGATATGGAAATTGACAATCGTGATTTTACTCAATTGGCCATTAATGAATTACAAGAAAGGTGGACACGGTTATGGAGCCGGTTTCGCATTAATCGTTGTTCTCTTTATTTTACTGATTATTGTCGGTGCCGCTTTCGTTGGATACTAGAATGATAAAAGCATTATTTATTAGGTAAGCAGGGGTCTATGATCCTTGCTTTTAAAGTTTTATGGCATTTTTATTCATACAGTTCTACCTCTAACACCTCTACATTTGATTTGATGTGACCGATTAATTGTATATTATTTTTTTGACAAGATGGACAAATCCAAGTTTCATTAAAGATAAAGCGCTCATTTATTAAAAAATTAAAACCACAGCTTTCATTTTCACACGAGATTACTTTCAATACTTTTACCGTCAATAAAATCACTTCCTAGTAGTCGAAATGTAAATGTTTTAACTTATTTTACCAAAATATTTTGAAATTTAATATAAAAAATTTAATTTCGAAAGTTAAAACTAACCACCACAGAACTTTTTTGTTCTATGAAATAAAGGAATTTCCCCCCATGTTAGTGAATATATTTTTCCTGAGTATAAAACAGAACGCTTGGGGGAGAAGGTTTATGAACACTTATTCAGATCGATCTCTACCGATTAAATCATTGGAGCTACTCACTGCAATCACTAATGGTAATGCAAATGTTGATGATTTGGCTGAGGAACTTGAACAACAGGGGTTGCCATTTTCATATTTAAAATTACGTAACAAGACTTCGCGTGAAATTATTTCTCAGAATGTCCAGAAAGTTCCAAAGGTACCGTTCATCTTAAATGGTACAATGTACGATCCGAAAGACATTACACGATTTAACGGGCAAGAGCTTCATTTTGTTAAACCACCATCTGGTGATCATTTGTTGGTCGTTGATAATGAAGGGTTGCTTAAAAGTTGGCTAAGGTTGGCGCATCACGAATTGCTTGGATATAATACAATGAGGCAGACAGTAGGAGTGCAAGCTTGGCCTAGTTCGCTTCACCCGAGTTTGATTCAGTATGCTACTCAACCTCAACCGGGTACTCCCGCAGTAGGAGTTCAAACTCATCCAGGTGCGTTTATAAATCCTTATCTCCAACACTATCTTTCTCAACCACAACAGCCTGGTGGTACACCGGCAGTAGGACCGCTTTTTGTGCCAGCAGGGCCAATTGGGCCTGGCCAACCGGGTGGACCAACACCAATAGTTGGTGGTGGCCATTCCCCGGCTCCCCCAAAAACTTATTTTTATGAACACATAAATTTTCAAGGTTCTAGACTAGAATTAAACCCGAACCGTGGATACTGGGATTTGACAAAAGTTCGAATGGGTATTTTTGGTAATTGGAACGATGAAATTTCCTCAGTCGCGTTGAGAGGCACTAGAGTTGCTGTATTACACGAGCACATTAACATGACAGGACAGAGTCTGACTCTGTTTACAGACAACACAAACTTACACAATGATGGATGGGGAGATCGCGCTTCATCAGTCGAAACTTGGTAGTCTGTTCTTCTGTTTGCCCGATTGGCCAGTTTGATGTGGAATATTAGAGCTGGTTTAGTTGAACTAAAAGAGAGGAAACATACTATCTTAGTTTCCAATAATTCTACAATATACATCATCAAAAGCTAAGAATACTAAATAAAGAGATCGGGACAAAACTAGTTAAAATATTGGCAATGGCTTCACTCGCCACATGCCCGTTGTGAGAAACCCACTCACACCGGGCTTTTAAAAGATAGTGGTGGTTACGGCTCATTGCTTCGAGGCTTGGACAAAAGGTAAAAACAACCTTTTGTCCAAGCCTCGTTTAATATTAGGTATTTAGTTACAACGTTAAGCCGATCAACATCCGCTGTAGTCAGGAATTTGTACTGAACCCGTTATTTATAGGTAGGGGGCTTTTTTTATTTTCCATAATTTTTTGAATGCTGATAATATGTCAATGATTTCCAACAAGCAATTAAATGTTTTGAGAATTCATAAAAGAAATAGGGGAATACTGGAACGATTTCAGGTATACACCCATACTATAACCTCGAAATCAACTTAACACCAAATTAGGAGGATTTACATGGATAATCATTTATATGAAACTGAAATGCCTGTTTCCGATTTTGAGATGAGTCTAGATCAACGTCAACAATTTGGGAGCTATCAACAAGGTAGTTATCTTCCAACAGGAGGGTTTACACCAGGTAGTTTCCCAACAGGGCCAGCTTTTCCAGGAACTCTTCCACCATTTGGTATGCAACCAGGCATGTACCCGCAGATACCAGGAAGAATACCAACGATCCCTGGAATGGGAGTATCTCCTACTATGATTCAGTCTTATGCGGCACAGTATGGGGGCCGTCCACCGACACAGCCGCCACAAGAAGCTGTAGCACTTGTTCAACAATTGAAGGCAAATCCGCAATTATTGCAAAGTGTAATGCAGGCTCGTCCAAGAAGTCTAACTCAATTGTATGCGATGATGGGTGCCGGTGCGCCGCGTTCTTCGGAGGAAAGAGGAATATGCCCACCGGGATGGGAGATTGTCTTCTATATTGGACCAGGTGGAATTCCGCAAGTTGATCTTGTGTTTAATATCTTACCGTTCTTCCTTCCAGGATTTGTTGTAGGGTTTGTTGCGCCATTCTTCTTCCTCCAAGTGATCACGGGCGTGCTGTTTGAAATTTGCCTATAGATAGAATAGTGTTTAGTTCTTTTAGTGTATGACCCTTTACCACTTCAAAATATAGATGTTTGTTTTTTCTCTTAAAAAATGCTAGGCTAATAAAATTCATAGTATCTATTTTTATTTGACTGATTTGAAAAGGCTACAAACAGTATTTGCGACTGTTTGTAGCCTTTTTATCATATTTAAATAATATTAGATTCCTAGCATTTAAACTGTATGCTATGTTTCCAGGGCTATTCTTGTTAAAACTTTAAATTTTTATATCATCCAAATGGCATTATGACCAACGCGAGGCATGAAACCAATCTTTCCTGATTGTACGATTTGTACATAATCAAAAAGTTGAATATCCCCTATCGGCCCTTCTTCTTGTGTTGGACTTGGTATGTTCCAACGAAGAGTAATTAAAGCGGTTCCCTTTGGTACTTTTGTAGTCGCAGAACTAGACTCGGGAGTATCGAGAATTAGATGGTCATTTGTCGTTACATGGTATCGTTTTGAACGGTACTGCTGAACAATCTGCGTACGAAGCAGCGCCAATCTAGCCATTTCAGAAACATGTGGATCACGATCATGTATGGCGACGTTGAGAACATCGTGTGCCTTGGCAGTTGCAATCCGTCCGAGACTAATTGCTGCATATTGACGTACGGGGTCGCAAGGATGTTTGATTAATTGAGATAAGTAAGGGATTGCAACATCACTCAGTGACTCCCAGTAAAAAGACCCAATATAATAAACACCATGAATAAGGAGCGGGTTCATGAGGTCGCAAGTGGCAGCTCCGCCCATCCGGTTCCACAATTGATAAAGTTGATTTGGTTCAGGTTGTTCGAGTAGAATTAGTAATTCTGTTCCTGGCATTATCAGAGCTTGATTAAATAGCTGGTTTGTTTTTATCAGGTGTTCAGTCGTTATGTTAAATTGGGATGCTAAACACTCTAGCGTATCACCGGGCTGGACAACATAATAGGGTTTGCCACCTGCCTTAGGTACGTCGACTCCTTCTTCTGGAATTATTAAAGGTGTTTCAACAAAAATTCTGTTTGGGTCACATATTACATTTGCCGATAAAATGGCTTGAATCGTACTTCCAAATTTTTGCGCAATAGCGGATATCGAGTCACCTGGCCTTACAATGTAAAGGATTTTCTTCGCCACCTTTCTTAATGATTGATAATAAACGAAAAAACGCGTAGTTTACTTTTAGCTTTTTTATGACATGACTCCGATTAAACTGACACGAAACTCAGCTTCAATTCTAGAGGTAATGGTTAATTCTCCGGGTTCAATCGGTGTAGGAGCAGCAGCAACAGCAGCATAAGCAAGTGGCTGTGGTGGTAAGAACCTCGGAGGAACGGAAATCTCATTTATTTTAAGCAGGACTGGGATTTTTTCTAGGCTGGGGGCTATATCTTTAGCTAGGACGCCTGCCTTTTCCTTAGCATCTTCAACGGCTAATGAGAGAGACTGACGATAGATTGTAGCTTGATTAGAAAGTGTAAAATCAATATTTGATACATAGTTTGCCCCTTGGGCTACAGCGGAATCAATGATTAAACCAGTATTATTAATATCATCAATAGTAACTTGAAGTAGGTGTCTAACTTCATAACCGCGAGGAATTTGTTTTCCATTTACATAGTCGTATTGTGGATTAATTGTATAACTACTAGTTTTAATTTTTTCTTTTGGGATGCCAAGGGTAGTAAGCTCATTAATAATAGCTGTTATCGTAGTATCATTTTCCGCTTGGATCGATTGTAAACTCATACCTTTTGTTATCACTCCGATGGTTACTTGTGCTTGATCGGGTTGAGCTGTAATTGTCCCTTCTCCAGTAACTTTAATGATCCGTTCTTGGGCATAAGGATCTGGAAGAACTCTTTTATGAAGTTGTGGAACCGTATGATAATAATACATCATTACTCACCTTCCAATACGATTTGACTTAATGCAACTAATGTATGATATGAACCTATAATTAAAATGTATAAGTAAATCACCTAAATCAACAGTTTTAAAAAATATAAAATTTTCACGAAGAAGGTTTGAGTAGTGAAGAAGGCTTGTTTGCTAATCTAGTAACAAGGCCTTTTTAATGTACAAAACAATAGAATTCTCAATTATAAAATTAGGCTCGTGTAGTAAGGGCATTCGCGGAGACCTAATTATTTTAACTGCCATAGAGATATCTAGACAATTTAATTAAAGGATATTTAACCATAAAGGAGAGTATACAAATGAGTTATAATCAATATCGTCAAGCTACGCCTCCTGGTATTGCCCATTTGGTTGATCCAGGAGCGGTTCAACCACAATTACCACCACCTGGGGGACCGGGTCCATTCCAACCATTTATCGACCCAGGAGCGGTTCAACCACAACTACCACCACCTGTGGGGCCAGGTCCATTTCAACCATTTATCGATCCAGGAGCGATTCAACCACCACCAATCATTCCACCGCCAATTCTTCCTCCACCACCCCCGCCAGTTGGAGGAGGTTGTGTGAATCAATGGGCGAGAATGCGCTTAAGAGATGGTAGAACAATTATGATGTTTGTTAGCTTTGTCGGACCGCGTTCTGTAGCTGGAAGGGCTTTTGTTCCAGGTGTTGGATGGTTGAACCATTTTGCAGTAGATTTAGATGAGGTTCTTGAGATGAGTTGTTAAACATTAGTAAACTGCTAATACTTCCTTCATTTTTTTCGGGATCCGACTATATACTTTTATTTCTTGTATACAGTCGGATTTCTGATTTTAGATTCTAGATAAATAGGTAATTAACGAGTATTATTTGTTGAAACTTAAAGAAAAGGGGGGATTATAGATGACTTATAGAAGGTGGTCACAACACCCTTACTTTGGGGAGGTGATGCCCCCTAAAGGTTCTCCGGAAGCAAGCGGTGGACCGATGTTTTTCTTTGTTAGGGATAGAAATAATCATTTTTTAGATCCTTTTGGTCGTCGGATTAACTGGAGAATTAAACACCCTAATGACATTAATTGGGAGAACGAGTTATTTATCGTTCAGCAAACATTACAATCACTAACCCCGCAACAAATTCAACTTGCTACTTATTGGGGAACAATGGAAATGACAAAGCGACTTTCACCATTAGTTTACCATTTAACCGAAAAATATCGACTAGATTCACCCCAGACTGCTAGAGTACTAGCATACTTTTATGCTGCTTTAAATGATACCTTTGTTATTACTTGGTATTTTAAATATCTTTGGGATGTAGCCCGTCCAAATCAATATGGGTTAAGCTTGCCTTATGTTTTACTGACCCCTCGGTTCCCGGCCTATCCTTCAGCACATGCTTCTTTGGCAGGTTGTGCAGAGGTAGTATTAAGTTATTACTTTCCACAAGAGTCTGCTGTAATTAAAAGGATCATGGAAGCGAGTGCGCAATCTCGCTTATACGCTGGCGTTCATTTTAAAGTTGACAACGATGAAGGTTTAAGGCTAGGAAGACAAATTGGAGAAATGATAGTCAATCTATTGAAAGCACAAAATATACCTCGCTAAACAATATAGGAAAGGAGGTTACCATGGACCAAGATGCAAAAGAACTTCAATATCAACGGCAGAATGAAGTTTATAGTTTCCCACCGGTAAGTCCATATGTCCAGCCAGAAATGCCGTTTCCACCAGGAATTGGAGAATTCCCACCGGTAAGTCCATATGTCCAGCCAGAAATGCCGTTTCCACCAGGAATTGGAGAATTGCCACCGGTAAGTCCATATGTCCAGCCAGAAATGCCGTTTCCACCAGGAATTGGAGAGTTCCCACCTGCAAGCCCGTATATCCAGCCAGAAATGCCGTGGCCGCCAGGAATGGCAGAATTCCCACCTGCAAGCCCGTTTATTCAGCCAGAAATGCCATGGCCATCTGGAAGTACGACAACTTCTAGTGGAATCTATTTGAGAGATTCTCAGCCTGCTTTTCAGAGTATTCCTGCTAGTGAGTCAGATGTCTTCCCGTCGGGTAGTTTCTATCCGGTTAGAGGTACACAGGCAGGCTTTTCTACTACTGCTATCCCGGTATCGGCGAATCTAATTCACTCATATGCGTCAAAGTATGGGGGGCGTCCTCCAACAGAACCACCAAAAGAGGTGGTAGCAATCGTCAGAGAGTTGAAAACCAATCCGATGTTATTATACAGTGTGATTCGCGCCCGACCAAGAACTCTACAACATTTAATTATGATGATGGAGAGTGGAATTCCAATCCGTTCTTCTGATGAAAGCAGAGGACTATGTCCACCGGGATGGGAGATTGTCTTCTATATAGGTCCTGGCGGAAATCCTCAAGTTGATCTTGTCTTTAATATTCTTCCATTCTTACTACCAGGGGTTGTCGTCGGATTTGTTGCGCCATTCTTCTTCCTGCAAGTTATATCTGGTGTTCTTTTTGAAATATGCTTATAGGTATGGCATCGAAGATCAGAAGCATTTATGTATAAAAATTGATATGGAGGAAACAAAAAATGTATTCAGGGGTACCTTATAATGAACTATTACGGCAAGAGCAACTAGGGTACGAAGTAGTGCAACCAGGATTAATGCCATTGTATCCAGATCCAGGTTACGGAATGTACCCAGGATATGCACCAATGGTTCAAGCAACTGTAAGGCCAAGACCACGATATTGGCCAGTAGTACATCGACCACCGTTTTTGTTAGCTCCTTATTTTCCGTACATGGGACCTGTACCTACCCCATGGTAAATAAAAGGAAGTAGGAGATATAAAAGAAGATAATTTCATTACGTGTTTGTTCAATCGGTTCTTTAGTGGAACGAGCAAATCTTAAAAAAGTCGAATTCTTAGCGTAAGAAATTCGACTTTTTTTAAATTGAAAACTTTCAAAAAGAAATAATGTACTGTATAAAAAATCCATATATATATAAATTAATACAATCAGTTTCCACACCAAGTAATCGGCATTCCCGCATTACTGACAGTACCACTTCCTTCATCAAGGACAATGATATATCTTCTCACGGGATTGTTTAAGTTCGTGCAGCTGTACTTAGCGAATGTCGTGACCCCAGGATCCTGACCAGGCTCCTGAAGGATACCATCAGTACTTATCAGTTGTCCATTGGCATCAGTTTTTAAAGTTGTGATGTATTGGAGAGGCTCAGGAGTCAGAATAGGAGGAGGATAAACTGTTTCATCCCACACATAGAATGAGACTTGGTTGTTCGGACTAAAAGTCCCCCTGACATTTAATCTTAGTTCTCTATTACTTATCGTCTCCCAGACAGATATGCCATTGTTTGGAGTGGCAGGTGGATAAGCTAATGTACGGGCGGCAAGTGCGTTTTCTCTTCGGGCGCGTTCACGACTCTGGGGAGGGACGCATACATGATCAGTCGGTCGAGTCTCGCGCCAAACGAAGCCTTGCCTACACGTATCTGGCCCATAAGGACCGCCCCCTGGCTGCACTCGAGATGGACCCAGCGCATTTTCACGGGCAACCTCGTCACGAACTTGCGGTTCTACACATACAAAGTCATTAGGAGTTGCTTCCCTCCAGACATACCCCTGCTTACATGTATAAGGTCCATAAGGAAGAGGAGGAGCGGGTCTTTCGCCTTTTCCTTGTATTTGGGACTTCCTACTCACACACCCACAGTCCATTGGTGGAACTGCTACAGGTGTAGGTTGTGTGTTTGGGTAACCACTGTTATACATAAGTGGGTAATACCAATGCATAGTAACACTTCCTTTTACCTAATTCATAACTACTTTTAGAGGTGCTTCCCAAAAACTATCCTGCTTTCAATGTACGGTATTATCAATAAAAATAAAGTAATGGACATTTTGATGTAGTGTATGAAATTTGGTGATTTACCTGTCGAATATTACTTAAGGTGAGTTCCCTATTATAAGTTTATTGCTTAGTGGCATAAATGTTACTAATCAAGTAATATAAATGATTGTTTTCTTTAAATATAGACAAGTAAAAGAAGAATACAAGGTTTTAGAGTTAACGTAACTAGGGGGTCTTATCATGCTGGTACATGAAGTCAGAGCTAATGAAAATCTGCAAACAATCGCAAGGCAATATGGAGTGACAGCCGATGCGATTATGCAGGTGAATGTCATCTGTAATCCAAATCATCTGTTGCTAGGGCTGCCACTTGTCATACCACAAGATGAATCGGAAATAGCAGAAATTACGCCATGGAAATATGGAGCTAACCACTATTATGTTGTTGTCCCAGGGGATACTCTAACCTGTATCGCTAATCAAATTCCTCGAAATTCTGTAGAAGGGCTAAGAAAGTCCAATCGGTTGTATGGTACGAATCAGGTCAGCCCTGGAATGGAGTTGATACTCGGATTTGGTGGTATTCCCGATATTGATGCCTTGGTCGATAGGTGGACATTCCCTGTTGAGGAATGTCTAGATTTAATAGACGCGCTGCGGATTGGTTCTTTTGAACGCCTTTCTTACAGTTGGGAAGTGGTAGGGGAAAGAGGTGTTCCCTACCTTCTCCCCTTTTTACAACATCCATGCGAATCATTGCGATTTGGTGCAGTATTGAGCTTGGGTCGAATAGGGATAGGGATTGAAACAAGGGCTGGGTTAGAACAAGCTACACGTGATCGCGATCCTTTTATTGCGAAGATAGCAAGGCTCGGACTGAAACGACATCAACTAATCCCACGTTGGACAAAAAGAGTTCACGTTAACATCTTCGCGGTCGATTTGATGAGTAATCCAAACGAATATTCACCAACTACTCTCGTTCGTGAAGGTACACCATTCATTGTTCATCGATATAATGTTGGTGCAAGGCCGACAGCCACAGGTACGAACGTGTATGACTTAATACAACTGGTTGAAACTGGAGAAGTAGGCTATCTTCCGAGAGAAGGTCTCGCAGGTATGTATATGATCTAGAGTTCCGTTCCTATCTGACTACCTCTACTAGAATTAATATATGAAAATGGTAACCCCTTGCTAGGAAGTCATTTCTAGAGGGGTTACTTTTCGTTTCGGTACCAGGTTACCTTATTTTAAAAGGGAGATTGTACAGGTGGTATAGGTGGTGTAGATGGATAAGTTTGTAAAGGCGGTAGTGGCCGACATAATGGATGCCAAGGATACCTTAAACAAAGCCAATGATACCTTTGCTCTTGTCTGCTATCTTCTTCAAAATAATACATTTAATTACCTCACTTTATATTTAAAATTCGCTACTATTTTACGTGCATGAGCTGGATTGGTTGTCGTAGTTGTGTTAATAGGGGTGGCGTTCTATATCTTTGTCTATCATTCATTTTATTCACCTATTTCTTCATACTTTTCTTTATATACGTATTCACTTATTTTAGTCTTGGTGTCACCAGGGATCAAATTACAATAGAAGCAATGAGATGAATCTAACTACAACTATATTGAGTAATGCAGCGACGATAGCATTAGGTTTTTGATACAGTCTCGTCTGAATGATATTTTTGCATGTCTACTTTGAATTGAAGAAATATAATTAATTTTAGGCAGTGAAATTAGTAACAACCACCTAAAAGTAATCATATTTTGTTGAAGAGAGTACGGAATTATAACTTCGTTTAACTCTCCCATCAGGTGTAGGATTAACCTGATAATTCAATACAAAGGGGAAGATGAAATGCAAAATTTTCAAAATCAATTGCAAAATTTGGAGATGGATCAGTACCAAGTTGGTGAATTAAATCCTATGGATGCTTATAGTGAAAATGCACGCCAATTTGGTGCGTTTGGGGGCGGAGGCTTTCATCGTTGTGGCGGTTTTCGTTGCTTCAATTGCTTTAACTGTTTTAGATGTCATAACTGCTTTAACTGCTTTAACTGTTTTAGATGTCATAACTGTTTTAGATGTCATAACTGCTACCGCTGCGGGGGAAGGTAATCGACATTTTAAAAATAGTTTATTTAATGAAAAAAAGTGTCCCTGCCGCCATGATTTATCGCAGGGGCACTTTTTTAGTTAATCATAATGGACAAAGAAAACTACATAAAATGGTAGTGCATAATTTGAATCGATTTAGAAATCAGGAGGAGTTGAATGACTAAACTTAATGCTTCCACACGTTTGAAGGTAAAAAGAGATACATTTTATCTGCCTGATCAGGAAGGTGGTGTTTATTTTAGAAATAATGAAAGCTCATTCCGTATAAAAGGAAGTACCATCTATCAGTGGATTGAAACACTGATGCCGATGTTCAACGGGGAGCAAACATTGGGCGAACTGACTGAGGGACTAACTCCCTCATATAAGAAGAGAGTATATGAGATTGGAGAGACGTTGTACAAGAATGGATTTTTACGAGATACAAGTCAAGATCGATCACACCAATTAAATCGTACAGTTCTTGAAAAGTATTCTTCACAAATTGAATTTATCGAGAGTTTTTCTGATTCAGGTGCGTATCACTTTCAGCAATACCGTCAGAATAAAGTTCTGGCAGTCGGAGCTGGTCCCATTCTAGTTTCATTGGTGGGTTCATTAATCGAATCGGGACTCCCTAAATGCCATTACATGGTAACGGAACCAATGCCTACAAATCGACCCCGGATTTATGAACTGGTGGAAAGTGCTCAGAAAGATGATTCAGAGGTTGAGGTAAAGGAGGTCCCTTTTGTAAAAGGGGAGCATACTAGTTTTTTGAAACAAGCGGTACAGACTTATGATGTTGTACTATATGTCTCGCAGAACGGAAATGTAAATGAACTTAGGAATCTTAACTTCGTGTGCAAAGAGGAAAAGAAGCTGTTTCTACCTGCCATATGTCTAGAGCAAGTAGGGCTCGCGGGTCCAGTCGTTCACCCAGAATCAGATGGATGCTGGGAGTCTGCATGGCGCCGCCTTCATCAATCTGCTGTTCAAGTAGAACGGCAGCCGAACAATTCCTCTTCAACAGTCGGATCGATTCTGACCAATGTCCTCGTATTTGAATTTTTTAAGAAGGCTGTAGGAATTACAGGTTCAACGCAAAGTAATCAAATTTACTTGCTTAATCTTGAAACATTGGAAGGGAACTGGTTATCATTCATCACACACCCATTGGTTACCCCAACAAGGTTAACTCCGAGACTGATTGAAGACCTTAATAGTAAAATTAAACAGCAGTCGAACAGAAATACCACAACGAGTACCCTCTTGGAATATTTTAGTCGATTAACCTCTGAAGAGATAGGTATTTTGCATACATGGGACGAACGAAATTTGACACAGCTTCCTCTCGCACAGTGTTATGTTCAAGCAGTTAACCCGTTGACTAACGGACCAGCAGACCTTCTTTCGGAAGTTATTTGTGCTGGTTTAACACATGAGGAAGCCAAAAGACATGCCGGGCTGACGGGCATTGAAATGTATGTTACACAATTGATCGATTTAGATGTTGAGGGATGTGAAAATGAGAATGAATATATGGACTTGACCATCCCAGAAGGTTTATTGGGGATCGGAGCAGGGGAAACAATTGAGGAGGCTGTATGTCGAGGGCTGCAAGGGTATTTAGATGAAGAGTTGAGGGAAAGAAAGGCTGATCAGCCTAACACGCTCTTTGAATGGCAGCTGGGTTCAATAGAAGATAAGAAATGCAGAATTTATTTAGATGCGTTGACTACATTAAATGGTCAACCAATCATCGATGTAAGAGAGGATCTACTAGGCTTTCCAGTCATACGAGTAAGGTCTAATGATCGATGGTACACTAGGGCTGGTTTAAATCCAACGCTGGCATTACGAAATGTATTAGAGCAAGCACTTTTGGAAACTCAAAACACAGTGAATTCTCAGGTAGATAATGAGATGGAAACAGTCGAATTTCCTGAAAAAAAGAAAGCCAAACTCAACATTTCTTCTTGTGATGAATTAAGTCAATACGAGCTATTACAATCTTCCATGAACGTCTTAAAAGAAAACGGGAAACGCTTATTTGTTTATGATTTATCGTTCGAACCCTTTTTAAAAGAGAAATTAGCAGGTGTGTTTGGTGTACAGATTCGAGAGGAGGAATCGTAATGGCATCCCTAATTCTACTGGATGGAAAGGGCTTATTAGCGGATCTTGTCTATCAACAATTATCCGAAACCTATCATATAAAACGTCAAAGTATAGTAGAAGACGTTCCAGGTGAAACAGAATTAGCTCTGATGCTCCACGATTCCTGGCATCCATCGATTCATCAAAAAGCGGAAGAAAGATGTAGGGAAGCGGGTATCCCATGGCTTCGTGGTTTCATTTCGTTTGGGGAGGGAATTATCGGTCCATTCGTAAGCCCGAACACATCGGGATGTTCTTACTGTGCTGATATGCGGCGTATCATAGCGGGATCTGATCGACAAGAAATGTGGAAGCTAAAAGGGAGAATACCAGCAGAAGAAGGTATACTACAAGATGCGTGGGCATCACGAATAGGTCTGTCGCAAATGGCAGTTTTGATAAGTAATGAAGTAAGGAGGATTCTTCAAGGAGAATCCAGCAACTTAGAAGAAAAATTGTCCATTACAAACCTGAGAACGTTATCGAACTCTCTTCACATTTTTCTGCCTAACCCGTCGTGTCCGATTTGCGGTTCATTACCCGATGACACATTAGAATCAGCTCAAATTCGGTTAGAATCGAGTCCTAAAATCAATGGTAACGGTTATCGCACTCGATCGATTGATGAATTAAAAACAGTTCTAGTCAAAGATTATCTCGATTATCGTACTGGGCTCATGAATGGAAAAGTGCAGGATGTCAGGCTGCCTTTTGCTGATGTTTTAGTGAATATGCCGTTGTTTGGAGGAGATGAAGGAGTAGCAGGGAGGTCTAATTCTTATGAAATGAGTGAGCTGACTGCCATATTGGAAGGTTTAGAACGATATTGCGGAATTGAACCTCGAGGAAAAAAGACAGTCGTTCGTGATAGTTATCATCATTTAAAAAATAGCGCACTAAATCCTACAAGTGTTGGTCTACATGAAACGAATCAATATGAAAAGCCTGATTTTCCGTTTAAGCCATTTAAACCTGATGACCCGATGAATTGGGTCTGGGGTTACTCGTTCTTACAAGAACGTCCTATTCTAATTCCAGAGTTACTTGCCTACTATAGTTTGGGCTGTGGGGATGGTTTTGTCTATGAAACATCAAACGGATGTGCAATAGGGGGAACTTTAGAAGAAGCCATTTTCCATGCGATTATGGAGGTAGTTGAGCGAGATTCGTTCTTATTAACCTGGTATGCAAAGCTCCCCCTTCCACGACTTGATCTTCGTTCAGCTAACGATAAAGAATTACAGCTGATGGTCGACCGCATTACTGAGGTTACCGGTTATGACCTTTATTTTTACAATTCAACAATGGAACATGGGATTCCAAGTGTTTGGGCAGTGGCCAAAAACAGAAGGTCCAAGGGCGTAAACATTATTTGTGCAGCAGGTGCTAACCCTGATCCTGTTAGGGCTGTAAAAAGCTCGATTTACGAGCTTGCAGGGATGATGTTTAGGGATGATGAAAAATTGGAGAGAAACCGACAAAAATATAAAAGGATGCTTAAAGATCCGTTTGCAGTTCGTACGATGGAGGACCATGGTATGCTATACGGTCTCAAAGAAGCAGAGGAACGATTTAATTTTTTATTTGATGATCAGCGTCCTTTACGTACGTTTGCTGAGGAATTTAAGGAGCCAACGGCCAATACTGATTTAAAAGATGATCTTCTGGATGTTCTTCAAAGGCTCCGGCGTTTTAACCTTGATGTTATTGTGGTTGACCAAACATCAACGGTAATTAAACGGAATGGATTATTCTGTGTAAAGGTGTTAATACCCGGCATGTTACCAATGACATTTGGGCACCACCTCACCCGTGTGAAAGGGTTGGAGAGGGTACTCACGGTACCGATGAAACTAGGATTTGTGAACAAACCGTTATCTTATGAACAGCTTAATAAATTCCCCCATCCATTCCCGTAATGGAAGAGTAGGAGGGTAAAAGATTTGGAGCTAGAAACGTTTCTACATCAATTACATTTTGAAACGGATAAAACCTTCCCCTCAGATTGGCAGGTAGATTGGCAAGATGCGCCACTACCCTATAAATTGTACCGCGGTTTACCTGAGATCGCTCTTACTGCAGAAGTTCCCTTAACACTCAAGAAGAGAGAAGTTGATCTAAACCCTAGTCTTGAAGAACTTGGTCATTTCTTATGGTATGTTTACGGTCTGAATCAATGTGCTCAGTCTACTTTAATTGATGGGACCATGGAAAAGAATGTGAGCTTTACTCAGTCTTTACGGAGATTTGTTCCCTCAGGAGGGGCCTTGTATCCTAATGAATTATATGTGTATGTAAAGCTGGATGACGCTCCCCAAGGGATTTACCATTACGATGTGGCACATCATCGTCTTATTTTGTTGCGAGAGGGAAACTACGATTTCTACTTATCTAGAAGTATTGACAATGGTCTTCCTCTTATGGATTGTTTTTGCATCGTTTTTGTCTCAACCGTTTTTTGGAAGAATTTTTATAAATACAATAATTTTTCCTATAGACTCCAAGGGTTAGATGCAGGTGTGTTAATGGGGCAGTCATTAGAAGTGGCCAATCGGATTGGGTTCTCTACACGGGTATGCTATCAGTTTCTTGACCGCTCTATTAATCATTTGCTTGGGTTATCCGAACAAGAGGAAAGTGTATATGCGGCTATCGCATTAAGTATAAAACCATCCATTACTTGTGTTGATAAAAACCAAAAAAGAGAAGAAATAATTTCCGCATCTGAATTGTGTTCGGAAGTCCCAGTGTTGAGACATGATACCTATCATCGTTCAAAGAGAGTGTTTGATTATCCGATGCTGAGAAAACTTAATGAAGCATCGATGTTTGACACAACGCAGTCATTTATGAAAATAAAAAAAAATAATTGTGCGAAAAAACTATCCTTAGCTAGGGAGATGGTTTTGCTGCCATTTACGGAGTGTTTTTCGTACGATCTCGCATCTGTTTGCAGGAAGCGGTATTCTCCTGATAGCGATTTCATCTTAGGAAAAGTAAGTCAGACACAATTATCTACTTTATTAAAAGAGACATTTACTTTCTCGTATGAAAATGATCTTGATGATACACAGGATCAGGTTGAGAATCGTGTCTCTTTATATGGCAGTTTTTATAATGTAGAGGGAATCCCTAATGGTGCCTATTCTTATGACAATAACAATCATGCACTTCGGAGAATAACGAAGGGGGATTACCGGGAGTTTTTACAATTTGGATTAACCATGCCCAATGTGAATTTGTATCAAGTTCCACTCTGTTTTCATGTAGTTGGAGATAAGGATCACCTCAAAGAAATATTGGGGTATAGAGGATACCGTATCCAACAAATGGAAGCGGGCATTATCGTGCAAAGGCTGCTCTTGGTGTCGTGTGCTTTAGGAATGGGGGGGCATCCGTTGTTAGGATTCGATGTAAACCAATGTGATGAGCTCTACAGGATCGATTCGAAAGGAAAAACTAGCTTGATCCAAATTCCTATCGGACCATACCGTCCACGCGCTTGGTTAAGAGGGAGTTTGCTAACCTAAATAAGGTAATGGAGGCTGGAACAAAAGGTTGGTTTTTACCTTTTGTCCCAGCCCTTTTTTAAGATTAAATAAACAAAAATGTATCATAGCAGTTTAGTAGCTAATCATCGTTCAGGTCAACAGGCTTAGTATCACAGGAAGGGGGGAAAACAATGTGGTGTGAAGGATTCTGAGATCATTTTTTATTGATTGGTATTTCCATTGAAGAGTAGATATGAGGTGTTAAACTCCAAATGAATGGAAAAAAGGGGCAAGACAGGTTTCATGACCGACAATAGCTAATGCAGCCAACGATGAAAAATATCCATTAGAAGAATTGTATTCATTGAAAAGAAATAGGAGAACATAGATGAAAAAAATCACCCTTCTTGCCGTATTATCGGCTTTTATTTGGATGTACGAAAGTAGTAAAGTAATCTTTAATGAAGATCTAGGGCAGGCGATCCACTCAATGACTGATGGAGCCAATAAAGGTCAATTTAACATAAGAATCTGCAACCATGTTCCCACCATATACGAGCAGAGATGCAGTTGTAGAACGTATGGGCACCAATTTTGAAGGAGCCAATAGTGTGGATTATAACGAAAACTCTTATCTATTAGTCTTCTTATCCATGTCAACCTTAACAAAGGTGGGTGTGGTTCTTGCCGTTTATCGTGTTGATCGTTTATGGGGGAAATACTGAAGATTTGGAGGTTGATGGAAATGAAAAATATACATATTGGAATATCTCTCTTCTTTGTAAGTGCAATTCTTTACGGGGCCACTTTAATTTCAGCGTCTATCTATGCTCAAGCGTTAGCTGAGACAAGTTGGGATGGTCGCTACGGTATTTTCGGTACTGCAATAAGAGAAGTAGGAACGTTGCCGTTATTGATTGCTACCTTGTTAGTTATTATAGGAGTATACTTTGTTGTGCAATCTTTAAGGCAAAAGTGAAAGTGCGATCGTTGCAATGGAATGAAGATACCTAGTCATAAAAGGGGGAATTTGTTTTTGTTTAAGCTAATGAAAAAGTATGCAATGTTTATCGTAATCCTTTCTACGATAGCTGCATGTGCAGAACCAGGACCATCGGTGGATGACCTTCATCTTCCGTTTGCTAAATATGAGCCAGACCCTTCACAAGAAAGTATTGGAGTAGGTGCTACCATAGAATTTTTTAACGAAACTGATAACGCGGTGGATACATACGGGCACTTAAAAGTATCGTTTCATTCCTCATTCCTTGAAGAATATCGGCTTACAAGAGATGATCGGGTGCATTTTGAAATCAAGGGAACGGATATAACAGGTACGGTTAGTGAACGAGTAAGAGCGAATTTAACCGACCTTCCACAAGACGTTCTGCAAACAATCGATGATGAAGAACCATTAACTGTACTCGTGCACATCAGTGACGAGTTAATTGCAGAAATTGCTTTGATATACAGGACGCCAAGTATACCGAGCATCTAACTTCTTACGACATAACAGATTAGACTTGATGATCAAGAGAATGTTCAAATTAGAATTACATATGGTAGGTACTGCTGTTGCTAAATGTACATAAGCAGTTGTCTTCCTTGCTTCCTTCAGAAATGATAGTGGTCGAGCTCACTATGAATAGAAATTCCAAATATAGTAAAAATTAACCTTAACTTAAAAAAGTTGAGGGGTATACACGATGAATAACTTTAACCCAACAAATAAGGAACGTCGATTTAAAGCATACGTCAGTTCCATTGGTACTACACAGCTACATTTACGTAATCCATATATCATTGCTTGGTGGTCAGCAGCCTTCCCGGGGTTTGGTCATCTTTTATTATCAAAATATTTAAGGGGCTATGCCCTTTTTCTGTGGGAGATTCTCGTTAATAATATGGCTAACTTAAATCATGCGATGGTCTATTCTTTCACTGGGAATATCGGTATGGCAAAAGAAGTTCTTGACCCAAGGTGGCTGCTTTTGTATATACCCGTATACCTCTTTGGAATATGGGATAGTTATCGAACAACGGTTGATATGAATAAAGTATTCATGTTGGCAGAAAGGGAGAATGCTGATTTTCCTACATACACAATTGGTGCTTTTGAAGTCAATTATTTAGATAAAAGAAGGCCATTGATGGCAGTGATATGGTCACTCTTTACTCCTGGTTTGGGGCAACTATATATTCATCGAGTACTAACCGCTATTTTTACAATGGCGTTTATGATTGTTTTTGTGTACTCTTCTCAAATCCTTGTTGCGATTCACTATCTGTTTTTAGGAGAAATTGCACAAGCCACACAAGTGATCGATCCGCAGTGGTTCATGTTTATACCTTCTCATGTTGGATTTGCTGTATATGATTCTTATGTTAATACGGTTGAAAACAATAAGCTATATGAAAGTGAACAAAGAAAATTTTTGAAAAACCATTATCAACAGCTCCGTGTAAGGTTCCCAGCATCAGTAAATGAGGTGAAATAAAATGCAAATCTTTTCTACCTTTGAGCACTCAACGTATCTGGAGCTAGCTATCACGTCATTGGAAAAAATAGGAGTAAAAAAAGAGCATATCCTTGCTGTCCCACTTATCAACCGGGTCGAAGAAAGAAGGCTATTTGATACGCTTCACCGTGCAGATGGGATTAGCCTATTTGATAAAGGTGCAGCCATTGGGACTGCCTTTTCTGTTATTGGAGCAAGTGTTGGGTTTGTATTAGAGTGGGGGCCAATTTATTGGGGGTTAATCGGTGCTGCAAGTGGATTTATGATTGGATTTATCATCGATTACATCATTTTTAAAATGATTCATAAAAGGAAGAAAGTGGTTAGGGGAAAAAAGTCAGAGGTTGTTTTAGTGGTTGAGTGTCCCAATGAATTGGTGGAGAAAGTAGAAGAGGTTCTATGGGAACACCTCGCATTGGGTGTGGCCAAAGTTGGCTCATAGTATGGGTTATGAACGGATGCTAGCCTTCCGTACTTTAAAGAAACCAAGAAGCATGACAAATAAAATTTCCATAAGTAGCACATCCTAACAGCAAAAGGGGGTGCCTGTATGATGAAGAGAAATAAAATTGATAAGGGTATTTTAGGAAGCCTTCTTGCTTTTGGATTCGTGTTGTTACCAATTATGCTGAGGAAACCACCAATAAAAGATTGGCTGTTGGTCTTTCTCTGGAACGCAGTTACCAATGGAATCATTGATAAGGTGGTTGTTTCTTACAATACAGTAAAGTATCCTGTCCGACTACTGCCTAAAATGTTTAAAACAAATATTTTGTTTGATTTTTTATTATATCCTGTTGTAACGATTATTTATAATCAGCTAACAGAAAAAGACAAGCCATTGGTGATCTTTTTAAAGCTATTTTATTTCACAATTCCTATGATTTTGATTGAACTTTATGCTGAACGAAAAACAGGTTTAATCAAATTTAAGCGGGGATGGAGATGGTATCATTCTTTTATTAGTCTAAACATTAAATCTTTATTAACTAGGCTATGGATTGGATGGGTAAGGAAACTAGCTGAAAGGCAGTAAAATAAAACGGTTTAATTTTATTATGATCGAGCATCACTCGAGTACTAATGGTGAAAGGCAATCCTTTTGAGAGCAGGGATTGTCTTTTTTCTTATTGTGGTTATGTTGTAGACTTCAGTCAGTTTCATTCAACTTGTGGTAGAATGTGGGTAATCGTTAGTGAGAAGGGGAAGATGATGGTTAAGATAGTTGATCTGATTAAAAATATGTTCTTAGATTTATTGTCAATGGGGAAAGGTTTTGTGTACGGGTTTGTGATGGTTGGGCTGTTTATCGTGATTTGTGGAGCTTTACTATACGCGATTCTGTATCTTAAAAATGTAATCTTTTAACGAATAGAAAGAAGTAATTTCCATCGTTGCTCCTTTTATAAGCAAATAAATAGGAAAACATTCAAAATGAAGTGGGGCTCGTTGATGAAAATATAAGAGTTGTTTTAGCAGTGATAGTAGTTATATTATCAGTGTATAGTTTAATAACGGGTGAATATGGAATCATGCCTTATACTCAATTACTTTTAGGGCTCATGCTTTTAGTTATAGGAATTATAGAAATACAAGAGAAACGAAAAGGAACTGCTTTTACTTCTTTCGTTTCTTCTGGGTTTGTATTCGTTGTCAATATAACTATTCTATTAACCGATGTGGTTGGTTAAGTAAAATAGGTGATTGGATTTTTGTACGTTTTTCACTAAAGGAGATAGCTGAAATGAAGAGAAAGTTTATGCAGATGACCTTTTTGGTGTTGATCGTTTTTCTTTTAAGTGCGTGTGGTCGTACGGAGACATTTCAGCATATTGAAGTTTTTGTAACTGAAACATCAGAACAAAACGATGAGGGTTATTATGAGACAACTGGCTTTAAGAAGGTAAATGTGATCACTACGATTGAAGAAGGAAACAATCATATAGCAACCGATATCAAAGCCATTGAGGATTTTTATGATTTAGATGGTAGGTATATTAAAACGGAAATCATCCATTCTGAATTTAACAGGTCTAAGGTGACGAATGTAGAAGATGGAGATGAACGAAAAGAAGAACTTCAAGAACCGTCAACGATCCTACTACCAGATGAGACGGTTGATCATTTTCAATTGGAAAATATGACAGAGGAAGAAGAGGAAAAAGTTAAAAATCATGTGCTATCTTTTATGAATAAGCTTTAATTAAGCTTCACTAATCGGTGCGATGAAGGACAAAGTAGTCGAGAATCCCAAGGGAAAAGTCCTTCATAAAAATAGACAAACTATTTTTATTGGGGATAGTCGCACCTTCAACTAACTAAAATGAAAGAAGGTGTGTAAAAAGAGAAAAATCATCTTTCTACACACCTTTGGCTACTTTATATAGTAAATAAAGAGTAAATGACACCGAGTATACCGATAAGAGTTAAAATGTAAACCGGCTTTACTGGCATTTCACCATTATTTTCCATCGCCTTACCATACATAAAGAAGACGAGTGGATGAACAAGGAATGGCATTGAGAATATGAACGGAATCAATAAGGCAGCATCAGCACCGAACATGCCACCTTGAATCGCTGCAAATAGACCAAAATGGGAAATCGCTGATGTTTGCGTCATCGCCGCATACTCGATCGACATCGCACTTAAACTCAATAACGATAACCCGCCGAATACGGCACATATTTGCCAACCGAATGAAAACTGCATTAAAGCTTTAACTTCTTTACGGTCGTCACCATTAGCTTGTCTTAAATTTTTAAGCGCTAAAATGGTTAAAATAACTCCAATAGCTACGATCAATGTAGATGGACCGACCCATATGGCACCACGTTCGGCACTAATGGCAAGGACTGAGAATACAAAGATATGGCCAAAAAATGGGATGTTAATCATGATTGGTGCACGTTGAGCTGCGGTTTTCCCGAAGTCTCCTGCTGTACAAGCACCTGTTAACCCTGAATGTGACAATGCACCTGCCATACCAGGGGCTAGGTTCCTAGTATTCGCTGTCTTGGCAAAATACATAAGGAGTGCGATTCCACCAAACATCCATAAAAGTTGACCGAAAAATCCGTAGGCTAATACGGCATTCATACCAGAAATTGTAAAAGCATCGCCGATTCTCGAACCACCAATCATGAAGTTAGCAGCTAACACAATCGGAATACCGGCAAATAATAAGGCACGAATCGTTGGTCCAAACGTCCAATTGTAACAAATCGCCCCTAATCCAGCTGCAATCATCATCGCAAAGAAAATTTGTGGTAATGCAATGATTGAGCTCATCCAAGTGGCAATATGGTATGAAATTATTAAGACACCGACAATTCCTACGATTTCAATAAGTCCTTTTCTAATATACAAATGTTTATTGGATATCTTGGCTTTATTATCAATTAAAATAATAGCTCCAACAAGACCAATATAGGCAATGAGCGGGTAATACCTACTGAATAAATCACCGGAATCAGTTCCTAAAATTAAGCGGGCTAATCCTTCAATACCAAGTAAAAGGAAGAAAGATCGAATAATAAACACAAATTGTGTTCTGCTCGTTCCTAAAACGGTTTCTTCGTCTGAAGGCGCGACGATATCGTCGACTTCCAGGTTCTTATTTCCAAGGATCTTCCGCAGTTCTTGTCCACCAACAAAGAAAGATACGGTTAATGCTATAATCGTTGTGTTTGCGACCAAATCAACAAATGGGAATTCAACAAGCCCAGGTGTTGCAACACCACTACTTACTAACACATATCCCATCGTAAGCCCAAAGATCACAATGATTAGAATTGGTGAATACCTCGTACCTGCAACAATTGTTCTAGAGATGAGGACCATTGGGATTAAAAAGAATAATAAGATCCAAAATTGATTAAGTAATTGTAAATGTGTAATTTGTTCGATAATATCCATTGATGTTCTCCTTAACTTTAGTCAATGTAAGCTAAATTATATTAGCCTAATTTGTAGTGTTCGTAAATATGTGTAAGCGTAAACATGAAATTGTTGTAATAATTAATTTTTGAATTGGGAAATAAAAGGGTTATGAAGCGAGGTCGTTTGGCCTTAAGTTACATGTTTTCTGTAGCTTTAAAAGGAAGTGACGATCGTATAATTATGTTATAGTTAAGCACAGATGATCCTTGAGAGGGTGTTTTGATGAGTAAAAGATTAGTGTTAGCTGAAAAGTCTTCGGTCGGAAGAGATTTGGCCAGAGTCAGCCCCTATATGATGCAATAAATGTGGTTATAACCTTGATATAGAACTATAGAGGTGGTTTGTTTGAAGATTAGAAAAGCAAGTGAAGAAGATATTAAATCAATAGCTAGGGTTTATGTTGATGGTTGGAGGACGACTTATCAAGGTTTAGTACCAGACGATTATTTGGATAGGTTATCGTATGAAGGGGCCGAGCAAAGGTGGCTTGACTTTTTAAATCACGAAAGTGAACCATTTATTTATGTTGCAATGAATGATGCGGGAATGGTTGTTGGATTTGCATCAGGTAAAAGCATTGATGACGAAAATTTTGACGGAGAGTTGTACGCCCTTTATCTGTTACAAGAATGTAGAGGGTTAGGTATTGGGAGACAACTAGTTTCAGCTATTGCCAAGCACTTTTTAGAAAAAGGCATTTCTTCAATGATCGTGTGGGTAATGGAACGAAATAAATCAGGGCTTGGTTTTTATGAACGGATGGGGGGGAAAGAATACCTTCGTAGGAAGAGTGAGTTTGGAGAAATAGTAGTAGAAGACGTTGCTTATGGCTGGGAAAATGTCTCAGTATTATGTACGGGATAAGGATAGGAGTGGACCTATGTACGTACTAAATACTGATGGAGAAATAATAGATTGATAATTAGTGTTTTGAAAAGCGGATTAGTTATGAAAGTAACGGGGGAAAATCCTTCAGGAGCAGGGGTTGTCTAGTATGATGACGCTAACATTGTTCTTCCCAATATGGATCAGAAATTCAATTAACTAGGATGTGAGAGTATGAAACCGTATGAACTAAGAGAATTAATTAGAAACGAAGAGTTCGTAAAAAGCACGACAGGTGCTTGTAACGATTTTGCTCAAGCGAACTTAGTGATTCTTCCGAAAGAATATGCCTTTGACTTTCTGCTATATACACAGCGTAATCACAAAGCTTGTCCGGTAATTGATGTGTTAGAAGCTGGGCAAATCGAATCTCGTCTAGCTAAAGGCTCGGATATTCGCACAGATATTCCGCTCTATTACATTTATGAGGATGGTCAATTCGTAGAAGAAATGACCGATATCACTCGTATTTGGCAGGATGATTTTGTATCCTTCTTGCTCGGCTGTAGCTTCACATTTGAAAGTGCACTAATCAAAGAAGGAATACCGCTCCGTCATATTGATGAAAATAAAAATGTCGCAATGTACCGAACAAATATCGCGACTGAACCAGCCGGACAGTTTAGCGGACCATTGGTTGTATCCATGAGACCGGTCAAAAATAACCAAGTCGAACGAGCCAAGGCGATAACCTCGCGTTTTCCTAACATGCACGGTGCACCTGTTCATGTCGGTGATCCAGCAGTTATTGGGATTGAAGACATTAGTAGCCCTGATTACGGTGAATTTGTCGAGGTGAAAGAAGATGAAACGCCAGTATTCTGGGCCTGCGGCGTAACCCCGCAAGCCGCTGCTGTTAATACAAAAATCCCAAGAATCATCACACACGCTCCTGGTCATATGTTTGTGACAGACAAAAAGAACGAAGACTTTCAATAACGAGTAATGTCCACGATTGATGACCTAAGCTTTTCAAACGGAAATAAATAGAATTCCATGTCTGTAAATCATACGTCATGCAGTTAGTTCTATATCGATGTATTGAGGTGATCACGGATCATACATTATAGAGGCTGTCACTGCGTTCCAATGGTGAACGGCAACCCTTTTGAGAGTAGGGGGTTGCCTTTTTTCTATTGTGGTAATGTCATAGACTTTAGTAAGCCACATTCAACTTATGGTAGAATGTGGGTAATCGTATAGTGAGAAGGGGAAGATGATGGTTAAGATAGTTGATCTGATTAAAAATATGTTCTTAGATTTATTGTCAATGGGTAAAGGTTTTGTGTATGGCTTTGTAATGGTTGGGCTGTTTATCGTGATTTGTGGAGCCTTACTATACGGGATTCTGTATCTTAAAAATATATTCTTTTAATGAATAGAAAGAAGCAATTTCCGTGGCAGTTCCTTTAGCAAAAGTGAAAACATCCATTATGAAAGGGGGGGGATTAATGAAAATATTAAGAGTTATTTTAGCAATGATAGTAGTTATATTATCAGCTTATAGTTTAATAACGGGTGAATATGGAATCATGCCTTATACACAATTACTCTTAGGGCTCATGCTTTTCGTTATAGGGATTGTTGAAATAGAAGGGAAGCGAAAAGGAACTGCTTTTATTTCTTTCATTTCTTCTGGATTTGTATTAGTTGTCAGCATAAATATCTTATTAACCGGTTTGGTCAATTAAGTAAAGTTGCATAGAGTTTGAGAAGTTGATTGACCTTTTTAGTACGTTTTTTTACTAAAGGAGATAGCAGAAATGAAAAGAAAGTTTAAGCGGATCCATTTGTTGGTGTTTATGGTTTTATCCATAATGATTGCGGGCTGTTCCAGTAATGAAGATGTAATGACAAAAGCAGTGGAAGAGTTAGAATATGATGTACTTGTTCCGAGCTATATACCAGCTGAATTCGAATTAGAACAAGTTATCTATGAAGGTGACTTATTTCTTCTAACTTATTCAAATGCTGATAACACTTCGTATGTTGAAATCAGTCAACGACAATATGCAAGGGCCTTACATTCAGAACGATTATTAGAATATACCGAAAAGGGTGTAGATCCTTATGAAGCAAATCCTGACTTATCGTATCAAATGATTGATAACTTTGTTGGAGAATATAAGCTTAATGATCATGTAAATGGATTAAACTTAAGCTATGAGTTTATTCCAGCAATTCCAAAAACCGAAATTGACTGGTATCCATTTTATAGGATTGTATCAGTAGGAATAGATGAGGAAGAATTTCAAAAAGTAATTAAATCATTGGAGTGAAATTTATTAAAATAGGAGCGGTAGCATACGTTACCGCTTTTGGTGTGGATGCGAGTGGCGTACAAGATGAAGGACAAAAGGTGCCCGGATCTGAGTGGAAATAGTCTTCATAAGGGAGATGAAGGACAAAAAGGGGTGAGAATTGCAGTGGAAAGTCCTTCATAAAGGCGATGAAGGACAAAGTAGGCGGAAATCGCAGTGGAAATGTCCTTCATAAGGCCGATGAAGGACAGGTGATGGTATAACTGGTTTTAACCGTGGGTGTCTCGAAATCAACTAATAAGCACAGAGTTAACAGATGTAGTGCGAAAATTGCTCGGTAACTTTGGATCAAAGAATCTTGATAGAATAGGGGGCAGTAGAAGTGTCCCTAAAAAGGAGAGGACTGATCGCCAGTCCTTTGCTTAACGACCAGTCCGTTTCATTACATGTCACTTGCAAGCATGTGTGCAGCAGTGTCATGCATCTCTTCTAGGCCTGAAATTTCAGCGTATTCAGCTACGGTGATGCCCCTTGTTGTTAGAAGTTCCACAATATGCTCATCCATTCTTGACCATGTTTTTCCACCGGCATTGTCATAAGCGTCGATTAATTTAGATAGTCCATCTTTTCCAAAAAGGAGGTGATGTGACATGAAATCGACAGACACATCAGCAATCCCGACTTCTGTCCAGTCAATGAGACCAGTTACTTGATGATTTTGATTAATGAGGATATGACCTGGATGTAGGTCACCGTGTTTTACCCCTACATGGGAGGGCCAAAGGGACTCTTCGGCTAGCCATGCTTGCCAGCGATCCCATAAAGTTGGATTGACATTGTAACGAATTTTTACGCGTTCCATTCGCTGTTTCATGGAAGTCCTTAAGTCACTAGCACGAAGAATTTCAACACCGCTAGGTTTGAATTCATCGTGGGGTAATGAGTGTAAGTCTGCTAGTGCTTTTCCTAATGACTGATAATACGCTGATGGCACATTGGTTTCATCAAAACTCCATACATAGTTATGTTGCTCCACGTCAATCGTCGCCGCAGGCACACCGCTTAGTTGCTTATAAGCAATGAAATCTTCAGAGAAGATCGACCAATCCGGAACCTGAAAGCTAGCATGGTGACCAATGATATCTAACGCTTTTTTCTCTTGTTGAGCATGTCTCATTGACTCTGGTCTCCGTGGAATTCTTAGTATCCATTTATCGTCGTTCTGATCTTTGGCGTAGGCTACTTGAAAGTCAACGCCAGATTCATTGATTGTGATCGTGTTTTCTACAATGTCCAATCCTTTGTTCATTGCTAATTGTTTAAGTTTAAGTGTATTCATCTTTATTTCCTCCGAGGATTCATTTTTTCAATAAATATAGTTGATTCTTTTTTCTTGTATCTCATAACGATGATCTGCCACACGTTTGACAAACTCACGGTTATGGCTTACCAATAAACCGTTTCCTTCATAATGGAATAGAAATGTTTCAAGTGCTTTCATGTTATGGAGATTTAAAAACTTCTATATCTTTCAATTCCAAAACTAGTTTTTCCATTTTTACACTTCCTTTATCACAGAATGTAAAGGAATGTAATCATAAAAAAACACAGACAGGCTACTGTCTGTGGTAAGAGTAAACGAGGTATAACAGTATGAGCGAAAAAGGCATACGAAAAAAAGACAGATGGGTATCTGCCTTTCTTCACGTAAAAAGTGTATACTTCCCCGTAGAAGATTATTAAAAATGTACAGACTACTCCCGTTTACTCTGCTTTATGATAACAGAGCCTTTGAACATATGAAGTTACTTATTGTTCAAAGTTTGCTGGCGTAGTCTTCCTGATGGCATCATTTTTAATAACCCTCCTTTTCGTAATATAGTATCTACTATACATTTACTTGTTAATCATTGTCAATAAAATATACTGAGAAAACAGCGTCATGTGCTGGTAGTATAAGGGGGTAAAGATACTGCGCACTTAAATGATATTTTGGTTCTAACTTTGTGAAAGAATTTAATTAAAGTGGATGTAGCAGGGGTGTTGATGGAGATATTTTCCATAAAATAACCAATCCCAAATAAAAAATATGTTATGGTTGATTAGTTAAATTATTCTTAGGAGGTAATTTTGATTTGAGGAATCTATCACTATTATCAGTATTGGTTTTTATAACATTATTATTTTTGAGTGGATGCGCTACAAGTAGTATGGATTTGCACAGTACAAGAGAAGAAGCAATTAGTTATGGATTAGAACAAGAAAGTTCAGAAAGTATAGGAGATGCAAATTTATTATCCGTTGAAGGTTACAAAGGTGAAACTTTAGTATTCTTTGAACTTAATCGTGCTTTAGGTGTTGCGAGTATTTCAGAAGAAAAGAATGGTTTGAAATGAATAAAAAGCTGTATTATGCAATTATAATTCCATTGATAATAATAGGATTTATTTTTCTAGAAATAAGAACTTATGTTCTTTTGTTCTTGATTTTAATTGGAGGTTATTCTGGATGGAAAGATTATAGGCGAAAACTTAAAAAAGCAGAAGGAGAAGAGGAAATACGACAGGCTATTGTTCCATTAATTCTTTTAATTATTTTCATAGTTTTATTTATTGTTTCATTTTTTCTTTAATTAAACGGAGTGGTTTAGTTTAGGGATTTATACAATGGGACAGTTCTTTTTGTTATTAAAGTAACGTAGTGGGTGAGTTAAGGTGAAAATTTATGAGGGTGGTGATTTATTTGAGAATGCTAGTAATAGGGTTATTATTGTTATCAGTGATAACAGGTTGTAAAAATACAACAGAGGAAGAAATGTTAGAGCATTTAGTTTCTTCGCATTCTGATTTTTATATGCTGTATGCCGTACCTGAAAAGGATAAAGAGTATTTAGAATGGCAAGAAATTCAAGATTATTATAATGTAAACTTTAATCAATTATTAAGTAAAGATAGTTTAGATACGCTTTTATATGGTACATATATTTGGTTAGTTCCAGGAGAATATCCTGGAACTGAATCTTATACATACATTGAAACTCTTGAACTTAACGAATTTCCAGCGTTTGTTATTTTTGATTCAGAGCAGTTAGTCTTGAAGTCATCAAACATTGAAGAGGTAGACGAATTCCTGTCAAAAAGAGAGTTAACTCCTGGAATAAAGCTACGAAAAGAACAACAAATTGATTACCACAGGCCAAAAACAGAGTAATACATTATTATGCTGTGAAGGAGCGAAACAGAAAAAGTAGTTGAACGGAGCTGCCTCATCTTGTGCTATTTATAAATATATGGGGGTTAATTTATGAAGAAAATATATCGGCTGTTTATTTTAGCTTTAGTCCTAAGTGCTTGCCAATCTGTCCACGATGAAATGATCATTTTAGATGATGTAAAAAAAATCTCCATTTCTGAATCTGGAGGTTATGGAGGTATACATGACAATTATTTTATGACCAGCAGCGATAAGAAAGTAATTTCTCATTTTGAAGAGGTTATGAAAAGAGCAAGGGGTGTACAACATGATGTAGATGTATCTAATGACAAACCTGACTTTGACATATTAGTTAATTATGAAAACGGTGAAAGACACCTCTTACACCTTATCCTTGGAGACGAAGGACAAGAGAGTATTTTTATGTATGTCGGATACGAAAAAAATGGGTTTTATGTTTCTCCTGAAGCTACAAAAGTATTAAAGGATAGCTTAGAACTTCAATAAACGGAGAGCATTTCTTCAATATGATGTGCCTTTTGAATATATTCAACACCAGCAGTGTATTAATATAAATAGTAGTGGGATGATGAATTGGAAGTTACAAATAGTAGAAATGAATTGTCTGTAAGAGCCAAAGATGGAATTGGATTTTTATTATCTCCTGTGTTCATTTGGTCAATCATTACAATTTTTTGAGCTTACAAATAGTAATATAAAAATTATTGATCTTGCGGTTAAATATCGATACAATTCACCGAACGCATTTACTAGAGCTTTTCAAAATGTACATGGTATCACCCCGTCAGAAGCGAGAAACAATGGACAGCCATTAAAAGCATATCCACTAATGACCTTCTAATTATCAATTAGAGGAGGAAATGAAATGAATTACCGAATCGAACAAAAAGAAGCATTTAACATTGTTGGTATCATGAAACGAGTTCCCATTGTTTTTGAAGGAGAAAACCCGGAAATCGCAGCGATGTGGCAATCTTTGACAGTGGGGAAGATAGAGCAATTGCAAAAACTCTCTAATGTTGAACCTAACGGGATGATTCAAGCATCGACAAACTTTTCTGAAGGACGTATGGAAGAAAAAGGAGAGTTGGATCAGTATATCGGAGTGGCAACAACACGAGAGGCCCCTGAAAGCTTTTCACAACTTGAAGTTCCTGCCTTAACATGGGCGATATTCGAATCAAATGGACCATTTCCTAACAACCTACAAGAAACTTGGGGACGGATTTATTCGGAGTGGTTCCCATCTTCCAACTATCAAGTGACTGAAGGACCTGAAATTTTGTCGATTAAAAGTAACGATTTGACATCTCCAACAGTGAAAAGTGAAATTTGGATTCCAGTGTTGAAAATAAAATAACATTCTCATGGAGCTGTTTTTATTTAACGGTTTAAGCTCTCGATAAAACGATATATAAATTCCTGTTAAATCAAATGGACCACACTTTTTCAATGAAATGGTGTGATCCTTTTTATCATTATCCTAAGCTTTAGTTAAGTGGATGTTATCGATAGAAAGAAAGCCACCTGTATTTCACACATTTATGAAATACAGGTGGCTTTCTGTTAATGAGTAGTGTAAACCTCAATAATTAGGTATCTATTTACACTTCTCTATGTACATGAACCCACTCTTTTTTTCTCTATTGCTCATAAGATACAGGAGTAAATAGAAAGGGTGATTGAAAAAGTGACAAATATACCTGTAACAGGATTTATGTATCATTCTGATGATGGTAGTTCAGAACACTCGCATAATCTATATATAAATACATGGGATGGGAGGGCTGTTCATAACCATGAATTCAGAGGAGTAACGTCTTTTGATGTAGGACATGATCATCGTTATGTAGGAACAACAGAACCAGCACCAAGCGGAGTTCAACATACTCATCGTTATTTTACTTTTACATCCTTTGATGCAGAACACAGACATGTTATTCGTGGAACAACAGGACCAGCGATTCCTCTACCTGAGGGAGGCCACTACCATGAATTTAGTGGAGTAACTACAGTTAATGGTGAAACACCACATAGACATAGATATAGTGGTAGAACTAGTTTATAGAAAATGAAGGATGTATCGTTATTCTTCAAGAATTTTATGCATTTCACTTAGGGATAGTATAGAAGCAATAATCAGAAAAAACATGCCTTGATACTGTATAGTCAAACACTTTTATTAAGGGAGGTATTTTTCATTACACAGGATAGTGATGTTTGGATTATTAATAATAGGTCCACCTCAATAAATGGTAAATATAATGTACGGAAAACATATAATATAAACCATTTAGAATGAGGTGGAAAAGTGTATTTTTTTAAACCTATTTCTGATGAGGTTCGTTTATATCAAATAATATTCAAGAAACATAAAAAAACGATGAAGCTCATATTAGGGTCTATTTTTGCCTGTATTGCCGCTATTCTACAAGCTGTTGGTGGCTTTTACCAGGTATAGGATATTTTTTTAGTTCGCTTACCACTGCACCTATTCTGTTATGTTCCATGTTTTCTATTCCATTTGGAGTAAAGGTCTATTTTCTGACCATTATGTTGTTATTCATCCTACAGCCAACTGAACTAATTGTATTTCCTTTTACAACAGGATTGTTAGGACTTGGAATTGGAGCATCTTTTTACTTTTTCAGGAAGAGATTAAGTATTATTGCTACTGGTACAATTATTTTGATGTTAGGAATAATGAGTTTAATATTTATTTTTCACTTTCCAATTCTAGGTCCAGCCGTCTCCGATCCCTTTTCATTTCTTACAATTATAAGTATCTTTTTATTTGCTTTCCTTTATAGCTGGCTATGGGTTGAAATTGCTCTAATCATTTTTAAAAGAATAAAAATGATTTTGGTGATCCTCTAAAACAGCCCAGTCTCAAGAAATTCACCCGTTTCCCAAGTGATTACAAGATCCCCAAGTCGGTGAAGCGCCTATATAAAGGTTTACTGGAAACAGCTCGGAAACTTGTGTAAAACAATATTTTGGTGAAATCAAGGTGTTCAACATTTAATTCCTAGAAAAATAAACGACCAAGTGAGCCTGATTCCTCCCTTGGTTGTTTATTAGATTAAATATAATCGATGAAAGAGATGTATCAAGGTTAAGTAGAATTGTATAGTAATGATTCATGGAACTATTTCAAAAACAGTGCCTTGGTTAAAATCAGTCACATTCATAGACCCATAAACCCCTAAATATAGTCTGGATTGCCCCAGATTCGTTCCCAAACTAGCATAAAAAGCTGATTGAGACCCAAAATCATAATCGGTTTGAATCACACTAAAGTCATTTTGTTTGCCACCTGGTCTCACCCTGGTATAAGCTAAAGTCCCTCTCCCCTGAGGTTGAGAATCCCTCCGGACAAAATCAGTAAACACAACACTTCCTGTTAAACTAGGAATTGTATTCCCCATATAAGGCTGAATTCCTGTAAGTGCAGTTCCTCCAAACTTATTCGGTCGGGTATCTTTATGAAAATAGCTAGTTAAAGGCTGAAGACGACTCCCTGACAGTGCGACTGATTCATTGTAATAAGCAATTGATATCTCATCCAAAGACGGATTATTAGTACAACCTCTTATGGTCGAAGTAGGAAAACAACCTTCCCATCCTCGCCAGCCAAAGTTAATAAATCCTTCTTGGTCAGGCTTAGAATACATTAAAGAAGCTTGAATAAGCTGTGTAACCGGTATGGGTTTATAATGAACAAATGAAAAAATCGACTCCACCAAATCCTGTCCGACATTTCCCGCATATTTAATATACTGGTTATTAAACCTTTGAAATGAAATGCCTGGTATATTGCGAACTCCTTTAGCAATTACTGTAAGCATTTCCTGAATAGGTGCAGGAAGTTCATTAAAACGTGTGACGATGGGTGGATTATTGATAAATGAATTCTTAACTACATCAATTTCAATTATTTTACCGGCGATTTCCATATCATCCTGGCTTAAATTAAATGGATCATAGCCTGATCCACCATCTCCGGTTGTTAAAACAAGTTTTCCTGTTTCAGGTGAAAAGTTTAAGCTATTGACACCATTATGATTAAAAAATGGTCTTCTTAAATTAAGTAATGTCCGCCGTTTTTGAGGTAGACCATTCGATTGTAAAATCCATTCTTCAACTGTATCTATATGATCATATTGAATTTCTCTATTTATCCATTTTAGGTTTAAGGTTCTGGGATCACACGGATCGGGCTTAAAAAATTCAGGAAGAGCACCTGGACCTTGTGTTCCAGCTACTGAATAATGAAGATAAAACAGACCATTTAAATAAAATTCGGGATGAAACGCTAGCCCTAGCAACCCCCGTTCATCATATCCGCCACCGGAAGCACCTAGTTTTATGACTCGTGGGCGAATATCTAAAAAAGTCCTTATATCTCCGTTTCCAATGTAATAAATTTCTCCTACCTGGGTTGCAATAAATAATCTTTCAATTGAGTCACCTGGTAGTATAGTTGTTTTCAAAACAGTGGGTAAATTTATCTTACTTACAATGGGCCGTAAACTAACCTTAACTTCTTTCAAATAACTTACACCTCTTCTTATCTTCTTATTGTTTTCTTTTATAAGAATATGATTAGAGAAGTTCTATAAGTACCAAAATAGGGCCGGGGAAGCTCGCATTCCGCCCTTACTAGAAGAAGATATAGATGATAAAATTTTAATAAATGATCTGAATTGAATTAACAAATACATAATATAAGGAAATAAATACGTAAGAACGATTTAACGCTTGTTTAACGAATGGGGGCAAGAGTAGAAAACCTCTATGGGGAACGCTGCTCTTTTTAATTATTAAATTAAACGAACAGAAAACTTGAAAAGCCATCAGCAATCATTTCAAATTAGCAGTAAATTGGAGGCAATAATGAAAATTAAGTTAATAACTTTACAATACATACTACTAACTCTATCTGCCCCACTTCTTATTTTTTCAGTAATATATAGCTTTCAAATAGGAATTTATATTGGTTTATTTTTTGCAATCGGGTCATTAATTTTAAATTATATTCGATTAGGAAAAAACACTTATTTATTAGGACACCCAGACCGACATTATGATAAAGGGAATTCCCACGATTATGATGGAATTATGGAAGAATCATATGAAGAGGGTAGGAAAAATAAAGATAAGGAAAATCCGTAATAAAAGATTAATAGCCATTAAATCCTTTTCAAGGGAGTAAGCATGGAGGTCCTGTATGTTAACTAAATTTTATCAGCACATGTTAGTGTTATCGCTTATAGTGTTAATAGTTTTCTCTAACCAGCCATTAGAAGGGGCAGCAAGTGGAAGTAGGGCGGAGTCAGAAGTGGAATTGGTTGGGGATACAGTGGCATTTGTGAAGGAAAGCTTTTTAGAGGAGTATTCTGAAGAAGAGTTCGGAGGAGTTTATGTGGACAATAACCAAATCCAATTGCTTGTTGTTGAAGAGCTGTTTTCTTCACATGAATTAGACAAGTTTGAAGAGGATTTGAAAGGTAAAAATATTAATCGTACAGTTAAGGTTGAAAGTGTAAATTATTCAGAGAAGGAGCTTAACAAGGTTATCAGCAATATAGTTGAAGACTTAAAGGAAAACGGTAAACTGTCAAAGGCAGGGATCGAGATTTCTGGAGCTTTTACAGATGTGAAGACAAATCAATTAGAAATCCGATTAGTTGAAAATACGGAAAATAATAGAGAATTTATTAAGTCACAATATAATATTGATTCTAACCAAGTAAGATTTGTTCAGCAACCTCGACCTCAACTACTTCAAGGAACCGAGGATCGGAATGATGAAAAAAGTTTCTTGAATGCGGCTTCCGAACATTTGATTAAATTATTTCAAGGTTTAATATCTATTTTCACATTAACTTCTTAAGATAAAAGCTTTTAGTGATGAACGATTAGACAATAATAGATGGGATGCTTTCGTAGAGCCCGCCTGACTTGTTCTGTTAACGAACAAAATCATATAATAACCACTGTGAATGTATTAAATGTTAGTAATGAAGAGGAGTTATCGGTAGTCTGGAACTTGTTTTAATTATTTTTTTGGATCGTTTTTCTTTATAATTTTATATGTAGTCGTTAAAATGGTAGTAATCAGACATGTTGTGTACCAACAAGTTCAAAGTAGAATACCTGTTAAGCGAATACAAGAAAACAATGAAACCACTAATGAATGCTCTGCATGAATGAGGAAAATGTCTACAACATATTGAAAACATAATAATGAAGAGATTTAACTAACAAATGAAGCAGAATAAACGATGTTCAAATATCTGTTGCTTATCAAAGAACAGCAGTAAAGGTGGAGGAATTGAATAAAATGAATGAAAAGACGTACCCAAAGGATGCTATGCGTGTATTAAAAGAAACGAGCCGTACATTTTATATTCCAATTACTTTTTTGCAAAAGGAATTAAAACATACGGTTGCATCTGCTTATTTAGTATTTCGAGCCATCGATGAAATTGAAGATCACGATGAAATCGATAATGATCTAAAACACTCTGTATTAACACAAGTGAGTGAATTGTTCAAACAGCCCTTTGATGAAGAGAAGTATGTACAGATTCTTGAACCAGTAAAAGATACAATGCCTGAAGTTACACTTCGTTTAGGGGAGTGGATCGAAGCGTGTCCCGAGAGTACTCTACAATTTGTTATGGATGCTGCGAGTGAAATGGCATTTGGTATGGCGAAGTGGGCAAACGTAAACTGGAATATCCAGACACGTGAAGATTTAGATGACTATACATATTACGTTGCAGGACTTGTTGGAGTATTGCTTTCAGAACTATGGGAGTTTTGTGCTGGTGTGAAAACAGACCGAGACCTTGCAATTGGTTATGGACGAGGCCTTCAAGCTGTCAATATTTTACGTAATGAGCAGGAAGATTTAGATGAACGTGGTGTAAGTTTTGTACCTGATCATTGGAGTCGCACAGAATTATTTGATTATGCGGATGAAAACTTAGCAAAAGCGGACGAATATATGAAGTCACTCGATAAGCGAAGTATTTTATTATTCTGCCGTTTACCATTGTCACTCGCACATAAAACCCTAAAAGCGATGAAAGATGGACGTGAAAAAATAACTCGTGCTGAAGTAGAACAAACAGTAGAAGAAATCCATGTAGATTAACATGCGAAGAATTTTTTATAATGGAATACCAAACGACGTGGGCGCCTCCTTTGGCATTAAGTCGATGAAGGACAAAACCGGGTAGAAGAGCAATAGAAATGTGCTTCATAAAGCCGATGAAGGACAAAACGTGGTAGAAGAGCAATAGAAATGTCCTTCATGAAGCCGATGAAAGACAAAACCGGGTAGAAAAGCCAGAGAAATGTCTTTCATAGAGCCCATAAAGCGCCAAAAGCATAACACCAGCAAGGCCATCCCACCTCTTATCGGATTGCCCCATTTCTGTCTATGGACATTTCGACATTGGCGGATCGACTACGATCTCGGCGTTCGTTCACCACCGCAGTCGAATCAGTTTTTCGATCTGCCTTTTTAAAGTGATGTTCCAAGGTTCGTGCTCTCGACCTAGTGGCTTTACTAACGCGGTTTTTATATTGAGACGTTTTCCGCACCAAACATCGGTTAGAAGTTGATCCCCTAAAAATAGGCTTGTTTGTTTTTGGATGCCTAGCTGTTTCATTTTCTGTTCGAGGACGGATGTTAAAGGTTTTTTGCATTTTCCAAACCCAGTGATGTTATAGGGTTTAACAAAAGCATCGACGCGGTCCTGATTATTGTTCGAAGCAATGATTAAGGTAATATCATTTTCTTTTAACATCTTAACCCATCCTTCTAATTCTTTGTCACCAGGTTGGTCATGGATAGCGAGTGTACTATCAAGATCAGAAAAAATAGTTTTGATATTATTCTTTACGAGTACATCCGCGGATAAATCAGAAAAATGGTGAATTTCAATGTCTGGTTTAAAATAAATCATCGACTCACTTCTTTCTCGAGACTAATTAGGATTATTTTATCCTAATGATACCGTCTTACTAATGAAATTCAACTATATTTTGATCGCTCAGCTAGAAAGATTTGGTTGCATAAATTCCGCCTATCAGTTGAAAAAATACAATTGTAATAGATTAACACTTGGGAAATGGGTGTTTAGATGGCAACACAAGGACGGATCACTTCAGAACAGCAACGAATATTGTTGCTTGATTTACATGAGCTTCTGCGAGCTTTAGATGGTGAATGTGAAGAAGACGAAACATTTCAAGAACTTGTGACCGAATTAAACATGTTCACAGGTGACCTACGTATGCTGGCAGATAGGCTTCATCATGAAATGAGGGAACATGAAAACTCATGAATCATTGGCTTGAATAATCACGCTGATCCTGTACACCTTATGGAGCAAGGAGGATGATAGAATGGATCCGACACGTCAGGAAACATTTGTAGCCGTACGAAAAAACAATGAAGGCGATATCGTTGAATTAAAGACTTCGGCAGGGCGTATCCTTGATTATAGGCAAGCACAAGAAGAGGTTCAAAACGGAACGATCATAGGTGCTAATGTGTTCACAGGTAGAGATGGAGATCCGCATTTACGTAGTAATGCTGATGATAATCCTGATAATAACCTTGATAACTTACCACACTTTTAACGAGAGACAAGAAACCTGAGTGGTTGAGGAAACTCAATCACTCAGGTTTTTTTAGGGTGCGTATCGACCTAACAGGTAGCCAAACATGAATATCGTTACAATCAATATGAAATGGACCAATGCCCAGCCTAACCGTCCATAACGTAAGGTTTTGATCGGAATCGGCTTTCGATTATGAGGGGGAATGAGTAAGCCACCTATCCATTCGAATAATAATAAATAAATCCACCACCATGTGTACGAATCCCAAAAGTTCCATTGATATTCATATCGTATTAAATTCGTTTGCTCGATTGCATAGCTTTCTGCTGCTAGACCGAGGTGGACGATGACCCAATAAAAAGGGATCTTCCAAGGCCATGCTTTTGGACAGTAACGCACCCCTATCAAAACTAAAAAGGGAAACGCTGTACTGATTGCTAGGATTGGCATTTCCGATAATCCCGGGAACAACCGATATGGATATGAATAAAAACCGAACAGAATAAAGAGAAAACAAAGCAGGTTACCAACGAGTACACTGCACAAAAACAAAAGACCGTACCGTTTCCAATCATGTTTCATAATCCAAACAATGCCGATAAGACTAGCGATGATCGAACTAACTGTGATCAATGACTCGATATTCCAACCTAAGTTCAAACCAAACACCACACTTGTAAATATGTATGTTACAACCTCTTACATAGTCTTACCGCTATACGTGAGAAATTACCTTTTAATTAAAAGTGATTGAGGTGCCAAAACATTTTTAAATACTTGTAAGATTTGAAAAATTGGAATATAATTGATGTAGTTATTCACATGGATGAGTGACTATTCATTCACTGTAAAAAGGGAGGATGACATGGAAAATTTAAGTCGCCAATTATTGTTGTCTGCAAGTGAAAATGCTTTAAAAGTTGCTTATGAGTATGAAGGTCAGTCGGTTACGTATGAACAATTTAATGAACAAGTGAATCGCTTTGCTAGTAGCTTAGAAGAGTTAGGGGTTCAAAAAGGTGATCATGTTGCACTTTTGTTAGGCAATAGCCCGGAGTTTCTCATTAGTTATTATGGTGCTTTGCGTATCGGTGCCGTTGTCATTCCAATTAATCCTATTTATACAGCAGAAGAGGTTACATACATTTTAAGTAATGGCAACGTCAAGGCCGCCGTCGCCGTTGAACCGATGGTACCGCTATTTGAAAACGTGTTAGATGAGCTTCCAGATCTTGAGTTTGCGATCATTGTTGCACAAGAGGACAAGCCTTTTTCACGAAAAGAAATGAAATCGTTTACAACATTGCTAAATTTGGGTACTGACATTCGTGTTCACCCTCAATTATCGCTAGATGATATTGCTGTTATTTTGTATACGTCTGGTACGACAGGCAAGCCGAAAGGGGCGATGCTTACTCACGAAAACTTAATGAGTAATGCCCGCGATGTTGCCGCTTACCTTAACATTAATAAAGACGACAAGGTAATTGCAGTCCTTCCAATGTTCCATGTATTCTGTATGACAGTTGCAATGAATGCTCCGATTTCAGTCGGAGCAACGTTACTCGTATTCCCTAAATTTAGCCCACAAGACGTTTTCCAACAAGCAAAAGAAAAGCAAGCAACCGTATTTGCCGGTGTTCCAACGATGTATAACTTTCTATTACAGTCTTCTGACGGACATGAAGATGATTTCGGGAGTATTCGCTTATGTATTTCCGGTGGTGCGTCGTTACCTGTTGCCCTCTTAAATAAGTTTGAAGAGAAGTTTAATGTACGGGTTTCAGAAGGCTACGGCTTGTCAGAGGCGTCACCAGTGACTTGTTTTAACCCGCTAGACCGTCCTCGTAAAGCTGGTTCAATCGGGAAAAGTATTACAAATGTTGAAAATAAAGTGGTTAATGCGGAGGGCGAAGAGGTTCCAGTAGGCGAGGTTGGTGAATTGGTCGTTAACGGACCAAATGTGATGAAGGGGTATTACAAGATGCCGGAAGAGACGGAAGCCACCATTAAAAATGGCTGGTTATATACAGGTGATCTGGCCAAAGTGGATGAGGATGGCTATTTTTATATTGTCGATCGAAAGAAAGATATGATCCTTGTCGGTGGCTATAATGTTTATCCGCGTGAGGTAGAAGAAGTTTTGTATGATCATCCAGATGTGTTAGAAGTAGCCGTCGTTGGTGTTCCAGATCCCGATTTTGGTGAAGCTGTTCAAGCGTTTGTGGTGCCAAAAGCTGGATCATTGACAGAAAATGATGCGTTAGACTACTGCAAAGACAAGTTGGCAAAATATAAAGTTCCTAAAGAGATTACGTTTTTAGATGAACTCCCTAAAAATACAACAGGTAAAATCTTACGACGCGCCCTGAGAGACGAGCTGATTAAAAAATAAAGAGAGTGACGAGAGGAGATGCCCCAAATGATTTGATCATTCGGGCATCTTCTCTTTTGTCATTAAAAAGCCGAGAACATAGTTCCTTTCCGATAAGGGGATACTTTACAAAATGGATCTGCTTTTGTCTACAGAGGTATGCACTTTTGATCATACGTGTAACGAAAAGAGGGTGAGTACATGAATGAGTTTATCGAGGTCATTGAAACAATCGACTTAGCAGTTTTGTTGCCGTTTATCGTGATCCAACTTTTATTGCTTGTGATTGCATTGATTGACTGGTTTCGGGTTGAGGAGACAAATGGACCGAAATGGCTCTGGTTATTAATCATCGTGTTTGTAAATATGATCGGCCCAATTTTATATTTTATCATCGGAAGGAGGCGAACGTAATGGCTGTCGTTACAGTCAATAACTTAACAAAGTCATTCGATGGGCAAACGGTCGTTGATAACCTATCGTTTACGTTGGACAACGATCATTGTATTGCTTTGCTAGGACCGAACGGTGCAGGTAAAACGACGACGTTAAACATGCTCACTGGTCTACTACGTCCAAGTGCCGGGTCAATTGAATTTGAAGGAGCCTTGTCTACTTCGAATGATGACCTGCGAAAATATATCGGGTATTTACCGCAGTACCCTGTTTTTCACGATTGGATGAGTGGGCGAGAGTTTTTAGAGTATATGGGTAAGCTTGCTTTTTTACATGCGCGAGAAGCCGAACGCAGAACCAAGGAATTGTTACAATTTGTTGGGATTGCTGAGGCAGCCGATCGCAAAATTGGGAAATACTCTGGCGGGATGAAACAGCGGTTAGGAATCGCACAAGCGATGATCCATCGTCCAAAATTATTGATTCTTGATGAGCCAGTATCTGCGCTTGATCCGATTGGACGTCGCGAGATCCTTGAGTTAATTAGAGAATTAAAGCAGGATACGACGATTTTATTTTCGACACATGTTTTAACAGATGCCGAAGAAGTCAGTGATGATGTGATTATCCTTCATCAAGGAGAGGTAAGAGTAGCGGGTAGCCTACAGCATTTACGGAAGGACCATCAACAAGCGGTAATTGTTGTACGAGTGGATGGACAGGCAAAACAGTGGATCGAACCTTGGTTACAGTTTGAGTTTGTACGAAACATAACATTTGAGAGTGATACGGCAAAAGTTTTCGTAAGCGACTTAGAACAAGCAAAATCAGCTTTACTACGAAAGGTGATTGACGAAAACATCCCTATTGAAAAATTTGAGGTTGAAAGCACAACCCTTGAAGATCTTTTTGTAAAGGTGGTAGGACATGAACCAGTGGATGACACTTTTTAAAAAAGAGCTACTTGAAATGTGGCGTAATTATAAATGGCTGTGGGTGCCGATCGTCTTTATTATTTTAGGCATGACAGATCCGTTAACCTCGTACTTTATGCCACAAATTCTTGAAGCGGTCGGCAATTTGCCGGAGGGAGCTGTATTTGAAATGCCTACACCTTCGGGACGAGAAGCGTTGTTAATGAGTATGGGTCAATTAAACATGATCGGTGTTCTCGTTATTGTGCTTGCATCGATGGGATTGATTGCTAGTGAGCGAAAAAGTGGGCTAGCGGCGATGATTCTCGTTAAGCCTGTTTCTTATGTATCGTATGTGACAGCAAAATGGGCTGCACTTGTCCTATTAGGTGTGGGTTCGATATTTGTTGGTTTTCTATCAGGATGGTATTATTCTTCATTGTTATTTGACCCGATTTCTTTTCAGTTGTTTTTTTATAGCTTTCTAATCTTAGCCTATTGGCTTATTTTTATTTTAACGATCACCGTCTTTTTTAACACTGTTTTTCTCCTTCCAGGTGTTGTGGCGTTTACGACATTAGTCACGATTATTCTCCTCTCTACGGTTACGAATACGTTTGAACAATGGATGAGGTGGAGTCCCGCTTATTTAACAGAGAGTATTGGGTCATTGCTCATGGAAGGTGGAATTCAGGACAATTTTTGGATAACAGCTCTAGTCACAGCCGTTTTCATCGTTATCCTGTTAAGCGGAGCAGTTGCCGTACTTAGGAACAAGCAATTAGCGAAATAATATTGTTTGATGAGAGGTTGGGACAAAAGGTTGGTTTGTACCTTTTGACCTGGCCACTTTTTCAATTTGAAGGATTAGGACGAGCTAGCAAAGGTTCATAGGTGATAAGAGAGGGCATCTCATTTATAGGTAGAAATTTTAAAATAATAAGTGTATGTACAGGCGAATGTTCATACGCTTGTTAAGAAACAACTGGAGGAAATTTCAAATGAAGATGAGTAACAGATTTCATCATTGATGAAGGTAAATTTAATTAAGTGATTGTTTATTGTTACTGCACTAACGGTTGCCACCCTTGAAAAAACATGGAATACTCGTTTTCTTATTGAACGTTATGATGTGGTGGAGAGAGTTATTTGTTGCTATTTGGAATGAAAAGGAAGTAATATCTTCTTCAACGGGTGCGATCGTGAAAGAGGCTTTAACTATTCTAGTGTCGCTAATGGGGAGTTTAGGGTAAGAGGGGTGAAAATAATAACAATCCTAATAAAATTACACCTTCAGCTTCAAAACTAGGTGATAGCTTAAATTATAGGATAAGAGACCAACAGACTAGGTGGTGGAGGGGAATAGGTTTAAATTAAAAATAGATCATACTCTATAAACTATGTAACTTAATCAAAAATAGGACGGTACTGTGACAGTTACAGCCGTCCCATTGTTTCGTTATTTTAACACTTTTTTAAAATTTTTTTAGTTTGTACTTTAACCTTACCAAGTTGTTCCTTTAAATCTGCTAGCTCATACAGTATTTGATCCATTTTAGACTCTAATTTTTTCAAATCATTATTTTCCTGATTTTGTACAGTTGAGAAATTTTCTATTAAACCTGTTTCGTTAATAATTGTATTTATTTTTCTCATAATATTATTTACATTATCGGATTCATTATTTGAATGCTCAACCGTTTCTAATTCGTCTAACAGACCATTTATACTGTTGAGGGAATGATTAGACGACAAATTGGAAAGGTCATTTAGATTATCTGCATTTGTGTTCTTTAATAAGTTTACTGCAATATTAAGGATCCCACCTAGATCTACATCTTCATTATATGTTTCATGATTAGATTCCGATATACCATCATTCTTTTTGTCGTTAAATTCACTCATGTTATTTATCTCACCTTTCTTCAATTAAATTAATTCACTTAAAGTGTTGACTTTAAGTAACGTGTACCAAAATAAATCATATAAATAATAAAAATGTGTAAACATTTTTTCATTGGGATATCTAGGAGGCGCATGAAGCGCTCTCCTAGATATGTGGGGCAAGGGCTATTCTTAAGCTGTTGCCGCAGCAGAAGACCCTTGTCCCAGAAGTTCTCGAAGACATCTGATAATAAGGTTGCGCTGCTGTTCGTTACCAATTAAAATGGCTACTAGTAAGGCAACTAAAAAAAGTAGCGCAATAACTACTAATGCTAACATTTATTTCCCCCCCTTTTTTTAACAATAACGTTGTAAGGCTTCGTACCTTACAGTGACATACTATGACTTAAGATAATGCATGCTTATAGCATCTGCCGTATTTTCTAGTAAAAAGGGCGAATTATAGATAATAGTCATTCGAATAGATTAATAAAATTAAACGATTTAAAGTTATCTACTGAACCATTTGATACATCAGATCTTATGTGAGTGTCTATTCATATTTTTAACGTGGAATTCTATAGATGAAGTTATTTTTTGTGTGTTTCCCAATTAAAAAAGGAGAGCTTGATCATTGTATAGGAGTAGCAACAACGCAAGAATGTACTGGAAAATTTTTGAAACAAGGAGTTTCCCCTTTAACATAGGCGATATTTGAATCAACGGGGCCTTTTCATAGTACGCTACAGGACTTGGGGAAGGATTTATTCTGAGTAATCCGCACCTTCCAATTATCAAGTAACTGAAGGTCCCGAAATCTTGTCGATAAAAAACCAAAAATTTAACTTCACCATCTGTAAAACGAAGAGGCTAGTCCTTTGCGTTTTTTCGGTGCTATTTCATTGTCTAAAACTATGCGATTACTCTCATATTATCCTTGTGAGTTCGGTTCTTCTACTACGCAACCAAACTACTTCTGAAAATGTTCCCTTTCCTTCCCACCAGTACAAGGTTGTAAAGTTTTACAACTCCGGTCTGTTATTTTCATTTCGCTTGGAAGCGGTTTTGGATTCTCCCTATGCTCTTATGATAAAATGAATAAGTTATTTTAACCAAACGGTGCGGACGTACTAAAGGGGGATACATATGCTAGATTCTTTATTTCCGTGGAATACATGGTTGATCATAGGCAGTGCTCTTGTGGTTGCGATGATATCTCCTGTTGTTGTGGGAGAATGGCTGATTCATCGCAGGAAGCGAGAGCGCAATGGTTGATCCGTTCATTTATTTAGGCTATTTCTTACTTTATACGATTGTCATCTTATATTTAGGGAAATATGGCTTCGATCGGTCTGAGACGGTTAAGGAATATTACCTTGCCAACCAATCGCTAGGGTTGTTTGTGAGTATCGCAACGTTTTCTGCGACGTGGTTAAGTGCAGCTTCAATGCTAGGGCTACCTGGACTTATCTATCAATATGGCTATTCAGCGATCTTGTATAGTGTTGTTTGTTGGTTTCTTGGTGCTGTATTGCTGGTTGTGATGGCAAGGAAGTTACGTGCTTATGATGTCGTTACGATTCCTGAATTTTTTTATAAACGGTATCATAGCCGGTCCCTGCAAATAGGTACAGGCATTATTTTAGTGATCACCTATGTTTTATACATTGCGATTCAAATCCGTGGGTTTGGGATTGTTGTATCCTATATGTTAGATATTCCGTTTTCAGTGGCTGCATTACTTGTGTTTTTATTTTTAATTTATACGACCTATGGTGGATTATATTCTGTAGCGAGGACAGATGTTTTTAACTTTTTTTTAATCATCCTTGGCACGTGTATGGCTGCTTTTTTGATTTTGCAGGAAACTGGCGGTTGGGCCAATGTCCATATCGATATCGTGCGGCTAACTGAAGGGAGTGAAAACGATTGGTTTCATCCATTTTACTATGGGAATGCCTCTTTATTTGTGTTTATAAGCTCGTTTCTATCCCTTGGACTTGGGTTAGCGGCTAACCCTCAATATGCGATTCGCTTATTATCGACCACATCTACAAAACATGCGATTCGGATGGTGAGTGTTAGTGTGCTATTACTAGGTTTTCTTTATCTAGCATTAATCATTATCGGTATTGGATCGATTTCTCTTCTTTCAGCCGAAGGACAATTGCCGGCGGACGAAGTTTTTCCTTACATTATTCATGATATCATTACATCTCCTTTAAAAGGGGTCATTTTAATGAGCATTGTTGCAGCCTGTATCTCGACAGCAAATTCACAGTTATTGCTGTTATCGAGTAGTTTTGTTTATGATGTTTATCAACGATTTTCAAAGAAAAGGGAGCGAAGTGAAGCTGAAATCATCGGAATGAACAAATGGATGATTACGCTCCTTGCGCTTCTGTCGCTACTGATTTCCCAACAACCATTTGAAAGCTTACTTTATTTTAGTGGACAAGTATGGGGAGTGATTGCCGTTTCTTTTTTCTTCCCATTATATGGAGGCTTATTTATGAAAAAGGCGAGCAAAAGGGGGAGCTGGGGTTCCATTGTGGTTGGATTACTCACCTATGTAACTTGGGGCGTCTTCACACCAGCCGAATGGCAAACCGTGATTCAACCCGTGGTTCCTGCACTGCTTTTTGCTGCGATTGCCTTTTGGCTATTGAGGGATCATCATGAGTAAACGAACGATTGAAAAGAAAATCTTACTACCATTTCTACTCGTTGTCATCTTACCGATTCTTGCCTCAGGTCTTTCCTCCTATTGGACCGTGTCTAATGCGTACCAACAGCAAATGTTTCTAGCAACGGAACAAACGATAGACAGTTGGTTTTCCATTCAAGAACGAATTCGGGGGTATAGAGATGACGGTCGGATCAACAACGACGATTACGAGGAGCTGCTCGGTGAGCTTCAAGTGGAAGTAGGTGACCTTCAGCCATTGACACCTATAAGTGCAGAGCAAGAAGTGCGCCCCGATGGTTGGACGAGACTTGATGATACACTAATTGGAAAGCAGCATTGGGTGTATGTTGTAACGGATCCATTCACCTCAATTCAATACGAGTATCCTATTGAGTTATCTGTATGGACAGAGGCAATGCAGGAGGTTCAAAAATATACAGTTCTAGTCGTTATCATTGCATCGATTATAGCGGTTCAGCTCACGATTATTCTCTCTCATCATATCGCTAAACCGATCCGTAAATTAGCAGAGTTCTGTCGTTCGATCGGTGAAGGTGGAACAACGCTGCCACCTGAGCACGTCTATCAAGGTAGACGAGATGAGATTGAGATTCTTGGAGAAAGTTTAAAAGAAATGATTGAGAGTCTAGAACAAAAAAATGATTCATTGAAACAAATGAAAGATTTTCAAGAGCGATTGTTAAATGGCACCTTACTAGGGATTTATACGATTACATTGGATGGTCAAATTCTTCTGAAGAATGAAAAGTGGAAACGTATTGAAACATCGGTTCCTACATTTCAAGACAAAGTGGACAGGTGGTTGAAAGATCCTCATCAAGAAAGCGAGGTACAAGAACAGTGGCAGCTTGAGAGCACAAACGGAAGGAAAGATTTGCTCGTAAAAAAAGTGCCGCTTGAAGATTCAGAAGGAAGCATTGTCGCCTTACTATGTACGGTTGAAGACATTACGTCAGTGAAAAGGATCGAAACTAAAATCGAGACGATCAACCGATTAACATCGTTAGGCAGGCTATCAGCACAAATCGCTCATGAAATTCGCAATCCACTAGCTGGGATGAAGACAACGTCTCAAGTGTTAAAGAAACGGTTGACATTAGACGAAAAAGAACGGCAACTGTTTAATATGATTGAAACTGAAATTGACCGTTTAAATAAAACGATCACGAAAATGTTGGTTTTTTCACGGCCACGGGAGGCGAATCGTGAGATAGTTGCTTTTATGGATGTTTTTAGAGAATCGAATCGATTGATTGAGCAGGCAAGGAGATCAAAGGGAATTTCAGTTATTGAACGAATTGATCCCGCTGTTACGGTTTATATCGACCGTGATCATTTAAAACAGATTTTATTAAATGTATTGATCAATGCGACAAAGGCGGTCGATGCCGGTGGGCGAATGGAGGTGAAGGCATATGATAATGGTCCGTACACGTTCGTTGAAGTCACAGACAATGGTAGTGGGATAACAAAAGAGGATCTTCCGAAACTATTTGACCCGTTTTTTACAACAGATACCAAAGGAACAGGATTAGGACTAGCTGTTGTTCAGCAACTTGTCTTACAAAATGATGGTGAAGTGAAAGTAGAAAGTAATCCGGGAGAAGGAACGACCTTTACACTAATTTTTCTAAGAAATGAGGGGAAAGAAGTTGGAGCAGAAAATAGCAATGATTGAAGATGAAACAACGATTCGTTATTCACTTGAAATGGGCTTTGCTGACCTTGGCTATACAGTGGAAGGTGCTGAAACATTAGAAGCGGGAATGCGACTCCTTTACGACTTCCAACCCCAAGTTCTTTTACTTGATGTTAGGTTACCAGACGGAGATGGAATTGAAAAGTTAACAGAGATCAAAGAGGCTTTCCCTGAATTGCAAATTATTATGATGACAGCTTATGGGAATACGGCGAGTGTCGTTCAAGCGATGAAAAATGGTGCCATCGACTATTTAAGTAAACCGTTTGAATGGGATGAGATTGAATTCATCGTTTCAAAAACATTTGAGCACTTAAAACTTCGTCACCAAGTGGAACGGTATGAATGGGAAACACAAGCGCGTAACCAAGACAAGGAAACATTGATCGGTGAATCACGCGTGATGCAAGATCTGTTAAAAAAAGCAATCGTAGCTGCCCCTACAGAATCCACGGTACTCATTCATGGGGAAACGGGTACAGGAAAAGAACGAATCGCTCAAATGATTCATGAAGAAAGCCGTCGAGCAAAGGGCCCATTTATGGCTTTAAACTGTGGGGCGATCCCTGTACATTTAATGGAAAGTGAACTGTTTGGCTATGAAAAAGGTGCATTTACTGGAGCTGGGCAATTAAAAAAAGGATTAGTTGAATGGGCCGATGGTGGAACGTTGTTTTTAGATGAGGTCGGCGAGATGCCACTTGATACACAAGTGAAACTGTTACGGTTTCTAGAGACACGGACGTTCAAGCGGGTCGGTGGTCACCTTGATATTAAGACAGACATTCGGATCGTCGCAGCAACAAATCAGCATCTTGAAGAAGCAGTCGCACAAGGAACCTTTCGTTCCGACTTGTATTATCGTTTGCATATTGTCCCTCTCCATGTTCCGCCCTTACGGGATCGAAAAGAGGATATCCTTCCGTTAGTGGACTATTTCTTACACGTATTTGCAAAACAGCTCAAGAAACATGTCCCTGTTTTGACAGATGAAGCTAGACAGAGCTTGCTATCATACCACTGGGCAGGAAACGTTCGCGAGTTACGAAACATCGTTGAACGGTTTGTTATTTTACATGAAACAGGAACTGACGTTACGTCCTTCCTTGAAGGGCAGCATACAGGTGTTCCATCATTCAAAGAGGAAAAGCAAAAGCTAGAGCTGGACCTGGATCTTCTTGACTTTGATGAACCATTTTCACTAAAGGACGAATTAGAAAGAATAGAACTCGGCTATATTAAACAAGCATTAGAGAAAACGAAATGGAATGTATCCAAAAGTGCTGAGTTGCTTGGTATGAGTAGGTACGCTCTGCAAAGGCGTATTGATAAGGCGAAACTTCAGTGATCAAAACCGCCCATGTTGTGCGATTTCGCACGATGTGGGCGGTTTTGATCGTTATTGATCTTGTTCATGAAAGTAGCGACCAATTGGAATGCTAAACGTATCGGCCTCTAATACGAGCGATTTCGAGCCATTGTGTGCAAATTCTAAAAATTTGGCACAACAATTGCATATTTAAAAAGTAGATCAATAAATAGAAAGGGTGAATAAGATGAGTCAACATTCATCAAACGATCAAAAAAACGAGCGAAAGAATCGCTTAAGTGTCATGGCAGGGGCAGCTTTTTTGATGGCTACATCTGCAATCGGACCAGGATTTTTGACACAAACGGCTGTGTTTACTGAACAGTTGTTAGCAAGTTTTGCTTTTGTTATTTTAGCATCGGTGATTTTAGATATTGGAGCACAGGTAAATATATGGCGCATCATTGCCGTTTCTAAGATGAAAGGACAAGACATTGCCAATGCGGTGTTTCCAGGCCTGGGGTATGCCGTCGCCTTCTTCATTGTCTTAGGAGGTCTTGCGTTTAACATTGGAAACGTTGGTGGAGGTGGATTAGGGGTAAATGCACTTCTAGGTTTTGACCCCGTGATTGGTGCGGTCATTACCGGACTGATTTGTGTGGGGATCTTTTTATCGAAGGAAGCTGGAATGGCGATGGACAAAATCGTTCGCTATCTAGGTGGTTTAATGATCCTACTTACGACGTATGTGATGTTTGTTAGTCAGCCACCAGTCGCAGAGGCGGCATTACGAACCGTTGCACCGCTAGAGATTGATATGTTAGCCATTATTACGATTGTCGGTGGGACCGTTGGTGGCTATATTACCTTTGCAGGGGGTCACCGTCTCTTAGATGCCGGCATTTCAGGTCAAGAAAATCTTCGTCATGTCACAAATACAGCGGTTTCAGGAATTGTAGTTGCTTCGATTATGCGAGTGATTCTATTTTTAGCTGTACTTGGAGTTGTATCAGCTGGGTTTGCATTAGATCCTGATAATCCAACAGCATCAGTGTTCCAAATTGCAGCCGGTGAAATCGGCTTCCGTATCTTTGGGCTTGTCCTATGGGCTGCGGCGATTACGTCTGTGGTTGGTGCCGCATATACGTCTGTTTCTTTTTTAACAACGTTTCACCCGAGCATTGAACGAAACAAAAAATATTGGACTGTTGGCTTTATTGTTGCTTCAACAACGATCTTTGCTCTTATTGGTCAGCCGGTAACATTATTGATTTTAGCAGGGGCCTTTAACGGGTTAATTTTACCGTTAGCTTTAGGTTCGATTTTATTTGCTGCTCATCGCTCTTCGATTGTTGGTAAGTACAAGCATCCGATTTGGATGACGACTTTTGGTGGAATTATCGTACTTTTGACAACATTCTTAGGAATCAGGACTTTAATTACGAACATTCCACAGTTATTCTAGGAGTATAGAGATAATGATGAGAGGGGGATGACGTCGTGGACGGTGTAAAAATGTCTCCGTTTGGTGACGCGGCGATTCGAATTCAGTTTGGTTCGGTATTGTCTAAGGAACTTAATCAAACGATTCGAAGCTTTAGTCAACAACTGCAACAGGAAGACTTGCGCGGGGTAACCGAATGGGTACCGACATATACGGCAGTAACGGTGTTTTATCAGCCGGATAAGGTGTCATATCAAACATTGACGCAGCAACTGATGTCAGTTTACGAAGAAGTAAAGGATAGCAAGGTCCCTCCCGCAAAAGTGATCTACATTCCGACTTATTATGGTGGCGATGTTGGACCTGATTTGTCTTATGTCGCCGAACGAAATCACCTCTCCGTTGATGAAGTGATTTCGATTCATTCCAATCAACCATACCTGATTTATATGATTGGCTTCACACCGGGTTTTCCTTATTTAGGTGGGATGTCAAAGAAAATTGCTACGCCACGTCTCGAGTCGCCACGCGCGAAAGTACCTGCTGGCTCTGTCGGAATCGCAGGTGAACAAACAGGGGTGTATTCGCTCGATACACCAGGAGGTTGGCAAATTATTGGTAAAACACCTGTGAAGCTGTATGATCACACGCGGACTGAACCTGTACTACTTGAAGCAGGGAATTACCTGAAGTTTTATTCTGTGACAAAAGAAGAGTATCAAGCGATTGAGGAGCAAATCGAAAACAATACATATCAATTGAAACAAGAATGGATGGAGGAAGCTAATGATGAATCATCAAATTGATTTAAATAGTGATTTAGGTGAAAGCTTTGGTGCGTATCGAATCGGTCAAGATGACCAGGTGTTAACACATGTTACTTCGGCTAATATTGCTTGTGGCTATCATGCCGGAGACCATAATGTCATGCATAAAACGGTGAAACTAGCGATCGAAAACAATGTCGCGCTAGGGGCGCATCCCGGCATTCAAGATTTAATTGGCTTTGGGCGCCGTGTCATGCAATTAGATCCCAAAGACGTGTATAACTTTACGGTTTATCAAATTGGCGCTCTCCAAGCGTTTGCGAAGGTTTATCAAACAAATTTGCAGCACGTTAAGCCCCATGGTGCGTTGTTTAACATGGCCTCAAAAGATCAAGCGATTGCAAAAGCGATAGCTGAGGCTGTTTATGACGTTGATCCAACGTTAATTTTATTTGGGCTGTCTGGTGGAGAACTTGTGAAAGCTGGTAAGGGGCTCGGTCTCCAAGTGGCACAAGAAGTGTTTTCAGACCGTACGTATCAACCTGACGGGACGCTGACACCGAGAACGGAGCCGAATGCAATGATTGAAGATGCGGATGAAGCGGTTGAGCGTGTCATCCAAATGATTACAAAAGGGACGGTAGAAGCTGTAGACGGGTCAACGATACCACTACAAGCAGATACGATTTGTGTGCATGGGGATGAACCGAGTGCACTCGAATTTGTAAAAAATCTAAAATCTGCTTTTGCAGCGAACAAGATTGAAGTCGCTGCGATTGGGAAAAATATATGAAGCAAGAAGTTTGTGAAGTTCAATCGCCTGGGTTATTAACGACCGTCCAAGACCTCGGGCGTTTTGGTTACCAGCAATATGGCATCGTCACGGCTGGAGCCATGGATTCCTATGCACTCCAAGTTGGTAATCTATTAGTTGGAAATGAACGTGAAGAGGCAGGGCTTGAGGTCACGGTGATGGGGCCGAAACTCAACTGGCTAACGGATGCGGTCATCGCGATAACGGGTGCAAACCTTTCACCGATGATCGATGGTCGAGAGGTTCCGATGTGGAAATCGATCTGGGTTAGGAAAGGTCAACGATTGTCCTTCGGTAAGCCGGTAGATGGAGCGAGAGCCTATGTGACGATCGCTGGAGGGGTTGATGTTCCTGAAGTGGTTAGCAGTAAGTCTACGTACTTAAAAGCGAGTCTTGGTGGCTTTTTCGGTCGCGAGCTTCAAAGAGGGGATATCATTTCACGTACGAGTCCGACTGTTGAAATCAATCATGTCGGAAAAACGATACATTCCGATTTAGTCCCTAAGTATGCAGAGACAGAGGCGATCAGGGTCATTCTTGGACCAGATGAAGCGTCCTTTTCTCGTGATGGTCTCGACACGTTTTTAGGTTCAACATACACCGTTAGCCCGCAGGCGGACCGGATGGGTTATCGGTTGAGTGGACCAAAAATTGATCATGTCGTTGGTGCTGATTTGTTGTCCGATGCGATTGTGCCTGGCACGATTCAAGTCCCAGCAAATGGGCAACCGATCGTTTTGCTCGCTGATAGACAAACTACCGGTGGATATACACGGATCGCGACTGTAATCTCAGTTGACCTTCCATATATCTCACAACTTTTACCGGGTCAACAGGTTCGTTTCCAGACCGTCTCGGTTGAACAAGCGCAAACAGCCTGCAGCCATCAACAGCTAACGCTTCGTCGCTTAAAAATGGCTGTGGATGGTATAAAACGATAACCGATCCAAGGTTGTATAAATAAAGAACGCGTTTTCAACAAGGGGTTCTCCCTCTCTTATGTGGTATTCACTTAAGGAGGGGACCCCTTCGATGTGTGTTCTCTATTAGGTTGATGATCGTTGTAATAAAACCGAGTAAAATGATTGAATATAATGGGATTATAATGTAAACTAATGGTAGTACTTTCATAGAAATCATATTTTCTACTACAATTTGACATCATTAACTGGTAGAATAAGCATTGATAGCGAAGAGCATTGAAAAAGAAGGAGTGGGAAAATTGGGTAAACAATTTATATTAGGGCACAAAAATCCAGACACGGATTCCATTTGTTCGGCACTAGCTTATGCTGACTTGAAAAAAGAGCTAGGTGTGGATGTTGAACCTATTCGCTTAGGAGAGGTGAGTAGTGAAACACAATTTGCCCTAGATTACTTTAAAGTAGAAGCACCTCGTCTTGTTGAAAAAGTAGCGTCTGAAGTCAATGAGGTTATTTTAGTTGACCACAATGAGCGTCAACAAAGTGCTGATGATATTACAGAAGTGACTGTTCTAGAAGTAATCGATCACCACCGTATTGCAAATTTCGAGACAGCTGATCCTCTATATTATCGTGCTGAACCAGTAGGATGCACAACGACGATCTTAAATAAATTACATAAAGAGCATGGTGTTGAGATCAAAAAGGAAATGGCAGGTTTAATGTTATCTGCGATCATTTCTGATACGTTATTATTTAAATCGCCAACATGTACAGATCAAGATGTGGCTGCTGCTCGTGAATTAGCTGAGATCGCTGGTGTAGATGCTGAAGAATACGGGTTAGAAATGCTAAAAGCTGGAGCCGACATGAGTCAAAAAACCATTGAACAATTAATCACGCTTGATGCAAAAGAATTTACAATGGGATCTAGTAAAGTAGAAGTAGCGCAAGTCAATGTTGTTGATACGGACGATGTACTTGGTCGTCAAGATGAATTAGAAGCGGGTCTGAAAAAAGCAATTGCTGATAAAAACCTCGATCTATTCGTTTTTGTTGTGACAGATATTTTAAACAATGATTCGGTTGCTGTTTCGCTTGGTGATAAAGCGAAGGTAGTTGAAGATGCATTTAATGTCACATTAGACAACAACCGTGCGGTCTTAAAAGGCGTTGTTTCACGTAAAAAGCAGATTGTTCCAAATTTAACTGATAGCTTATCATAAAAACGAAACACATATCGAGGCTGAGACAAAATGATATGCTCCCTCTAGGGTAGACAGATTAAAAAATAAAAATCTGTTTTACCTTAGGGGGAGTATTTTTG